>JBDHKG010000026.1:0-31631 GCA_039586495.1 Gemmatimonadota bacterium
GTCCACGCGGGCGTGACGGTTGAGCGCGGCACCGAGACCGTAGTTGATGTCGCGCGACGTGAACGGGAGGCGCGCGGTCCGGCGCGCCCGTACGGCGAAGGTGCGACCGTGCACCCGCTCCGCATAGACGCTCTCACCGACCGCGATGATCGACTCGAGTCGAGGCTCGGCGGTCGCCTCGATCTCCGATAACGAAGCGATGCCGAAGACCCGAGGGATGACGTCGAGGGCGGCGCGGCTCGAGGCCTCGACAAAGATCCGCCCCCAATCGTCGTGCACGCGGAAGGACACACTTGCGCTACGCAGCGCGTCCTCGAGGCTTTCGATCAGGCGCCGCTGGAACCGGCGTCGGGTGCGCCGCGACTTCGTTCACCCGACGGGCGTATCAGGATTCGGTGCGCGTAGTCGCTTCGATCCATCGCTCAGAGACCGCGAAACCACCCGAGACCCCAACCTGGGCGCACAGTGACCGCGTCGGCAACCCAGCCGGGCCGCGAGGCCCCGGCTCACGCATGCCAAGTGCTATCGATCGAATCTCCGGCGGGGCCTGCCCCTTGGTCCGCGTACGTGGGAACTGCGACCGGCGGCGGCGTGGGGTCGTGGAGCGTGTTGATGGAGGCGGCGGGAATCGAACCCGCGTCCGAGAATAGATCCGGCAGAGCCCCTACGTGCGTAGCCTAACGTATTTTTTGTCACCCCAGGTCGGCCGATAGGCAACCTTCCCGAAGCTAGCCGCTGTAGGATCTCGCCAGCCACGCCGTGGCCGCGTGCACCGGCCAGCCCGATTTAGCGACACCTCAAGAGCGGCCTCGGGCCGGGTCGATCAGGAGGCGGGCTGCCTGAGTTTAGGCAGCCAGTGCCAAGTTATGGTTGGCAGTTGTGTTTGTGCCCAGTTGATTAGCGAGGGGCCAGGCGCCCTCGGCACGCTGCTCCGCGTTCACTAAACCCGTCGAAGCCAGTTCGCCCCCACGAGCTTGTGTGCATGTTAAAGTTAAGGCCTCAGGGCCGAAATGGAAGTCGCGCGTCGACTCCCTAGCCCCGTACGTCGGCCAAAGCTACGGCGTTTCGGCCGCTGCGCTTGGCCTTGTAGAGGGCGGCGTCGGCCGACGCCACCGCGGCCGCGCCGCTACGGATGAGCTCGGGATAGGCGCTAACGCCGGCGGATATCGTCACGGCAAGCGGGCGGCTCTCCCACTCGACATGCATCAACTCGACGCTGCGGCGCACCCGCTCCACGACGCGGGCGGCGTCGTCCAGTGAGGTCGCCGGCAACACGATCAGGAATTCCTCACCGCCCCAGCGTCCGGCGTGATCGCCGGGGCGGAGCTGGTCGCGGATGGTGCGCGCGACGCTTCGCAGCACCAAGTCGCCTGCGTCGTGACCATGGCGGTCGTTGAGGCGCTTGAAGTAATCGACATCGGCCACCGCCACCGCGAAAGGGCTCGCGGTCCGCTCGGCCACCGCTATGGTGGATGAGAGAGCGCGCTCGGTGGCCCGGCGGTTAGGAAGCCCGGTGAGCGCGTCGGTGAGCGACAGTGCCTTCACCTCCCCGAACTCCAAGGCATTACGGAACGCCGGGCCAACGAACAGGGCGAGGGCCCTCAGCCGCTCGAGATCCCCCTCCGTGAACTGGCGGGGCCGCTCGTACTCCACCGCCAAAGCCCCGATCGGACCGGCGTCGACGATCATCGGCACGATGATCGCCGACCCTGCCTTGGAATCGATGCCGTGGACGTAGAGAGGGAACCTCGCCTTCCCGGTCAGATCGTCACGCGGCAGCACGGTCACGTTGCTCAGCGCCAGACCCAGGAAGGACGACTCGCCGTCCAGCTGAGCACCCGTGAGATCCTGGCCCACCTCACCGTCGCTGGCGACGATGCTCCCCACACCGCGGCTCGGATCCCACCAGGCGGCCACAGCGCCGCGGGCGCCGGTCACGCGCCGCGCTCGCCGGCAGACATTGCACGCTAGCTCCTCCAGATCCAGCTCGCGATCGAGGTCCCGAATCGTCCCGTAGAGCGCTTCATACTTGCGCAGGTCGCCGAGGGCACGCTCAGCGGCACGCACGTCCCCCAGCAAGCGCCCAGCCAGCGCGGCGGCGAGCTCCAGGGCGCGAGGCGCGTCGAGACGCGGCACGCCCTCGAACTCCAGTGCGACGCAGCCGATTCGCTCGCCCCGCGCCTCAGATACCGGCGCGGCCACCACCCACCCCTCCTCAGCACCGCGGAAGATGTCTTTACGCGAAGCGCGCAGTGAAACGCCCTCCGCCACCACCCAGCCGAGGGCGTGTCCCACTAGGGGGACCTCGTCCAGCAGGATCTCGGCGTCCCGGGGAGAGTACAGTGCCACGCTTAGGCGGTCAGCGCCGGCACGTGTCCAGAGACAGGCGGTCTCCGCACCGAGCGCCAGGCGCAGCGCCTCCAGCCAGGAGCGAAGCTCGTCCGCGACGCTCTGGAATCCACGCACCGTCTCGCTCATCGTCGAAGGCTAGGTGAGACGGTTGATGCGGGTTGCCGCTGCGGCGGCGCCGTAGCCGTTGTCGATGTTGACAACCACGACGCCCGGCGCGCAGCTGTTGAGCAGCGAGAGGAGCGCAGCGAGCCCGGCGAAGGAGGCGCCATAACCGATGCTGGTGGGTACGGCGACCACGGGCGTCGCGACCAGGCCGCCGACCACGGAGCCGAGCGCGGCTTCCATACCCGCCACGACGATGATCACGGCGGCCTCCCTGAGTTCCTGCTGATCGGCGAGCAGGCGATGGATTCCGGCGACACCCACATCATCGAGGCGCCTGACCGGGTTGCCCAAGGCGCGGGCGGCAACCGCTGCCTCCTCGGCAACCGGGAGATCCGAGGTACCGGCGCTGACGATGAGCACGGGTCCGCGCACCGCCACCTGCAGCGGCTCGTCGGGCGGCAGGTAGGCGGTGCGTGCCAGGTCGTTGATCTCGATGCGTGGGTGCTCCTCAGCCAGGCGCCGGCGGACGGTCTCGTCGGCGCGCGTGGCCAGCAGGCCATCTCCGGCGGCGGCGAGCCGGGCGCAGATCGCGGAGACCTGGTCGGGCGTCTTGCCCGGGCAATAGACGACCTCGGGGTAGCCCTGTCGCAGAGCGCGGTGGTGGTCGATCCTGGCGAACCCCAGATCCTCGAAAGGCGCCCGCTCAAGCTGGTCGAGCACGTCGCGAACCGATAACTCGCCCCGCTGAAAACGTTCCAGCAGGCCTTTTAGTCGTTCAGGTCTCATACTCTAGGTTCGGGCGGCGGGCACGGCGCATCGGCGCCGAATATACGCCCAGGAGGGAGGCCGTCAAACCAGCGGGGCTGGACGGCTTTTGACACTGGACACAACGTGCCATATTGATAGCCCTGGGTGCTGGGGGGTGTGTGCTGGATCTGGGGCAGGGCGCGTGCCCAAGCCCGCGAGCGGGGACCGGAGGTCGCGATGCAATTGACAGAGTTCTTCACTGAAGATGTGATCGAGCTGGATCTGCGGGGAGAGAACAAGGATGACATTCTCAAAGAGCTGATCTCCCTGCTCAAGCTTCCCGAGAAATCCGAGGGCATCCTGTTCAAGATGCTGAAGCGGCGCGAGAACCTGGGGTCGACAGGGATCGGCCGCGGGATCGCGATTCCCCACTGCCGGTCGCTGGTCGTCAACCACCTGCGCGTCGCGTTCGGCCGCGGGAAAGACCCTATCGACTTCAAGGCGATAGACGACAAGCCCGTGTCCTTCTTCTTCCTCATCGTCGCCCCACCTCTCGAGGTCTCGAACCAATATCTGCCGGTGCTGGGAAAGATCGCCCAGCTGTGCCGCGAGCCCGATGTGCCGGAGAAGCTGGCGAAGATCGAAACGCCAGCCCAGTTCCTGGAGCTACTGGATCAGAAGCAGGTTTGACGCAAGGACGTGTTGTATGCATCCCCAGCTCGAAATACTCCTGGAGCTGCAAGATCTGAAATCACAACAGAGGGAACTGGAAGAGGCCGCTGAGGACAGCAGCCACGAGATCGAGCGGAAGGTCTTCCGAGTGAAACCAGAGGATGCCGCCGTGCAGCTCCAGGCGAAGATCGAGGAGATGGAGGCCGCCCTCGCCCCTGAGATCGCTAGCCGATACCGAGTCATCTCCAACCGACGTGCGCGGGCTGTCGCACCCGTACTGGGCGGCATCTGCTACGGGTGCTTCATGGCCGTACCGACTGCGTTACCCCAGAGTAACGAGGAGATCCGCTGGTGCGAGCACTGCGGATCGTTTCTCTACTTCGTGGACTGATCTGGTAACGCTTCAGCGGGTGACGACCATCTTGCGAACGTCCTGCGCACGGTTCGCGATGATCTGGCAGAAGTAGATCCCAGACGACACGGCCTGCCCGCCCCTATCCGTCCCGTCCCAGTAGAGCAAGTAGCGACCGGGTGTTTCATAGCTGAGCTCCCGGGCGGGTTGACCCGCGGCCGTCGGGTGATCGAGAGCGATCGGGTGCGCAACGAGTTGGCGGAGAAGGTTGTAGATGCGCACCGTGACCAAGACCGGCCGTCCTTCCTGGAATAGATCTTCGCCCAGCAGGAACGGGATCCGGGTCTCGTGCCTGAAAGGATTCGGGTAGTTCGGCTCCAGTCGCACACCGCGGACTTCCTCTTGCCTGACTTCCTGAGGTACCGCGGTGCTATCTGTCTCTTGCGCGAAAGCCTGGGATGAACTAAAGGCTCGTGCAAACAGAAGGACGAGGAGCACAGTGCAACTGTGCTTCAATTCGCCCTCTCCCCTCCCCTAAACCGTAGCGTTGATTCTGTTATCGCCTCCCGGGTCCGTATTTCGTCCCGAAGCTAGTTCTCCGTATTGCCAAAATAGAAACGCAAGCCGAAGTGAGCAAGAAGCGCGTGGCGCGCTATCGCGCTTCTCGCAGCATCCGTCCTTTCGGGACGCGGCGCGTGAACCCGGTGGCGTCCAGGTACTCAAGAAGTGGGATAAGATACTTTCTGCTCACCCCCAACGCTTCGCGCAACTGCGACGGCGTCGCCACCCGCCCTCCAGCCAGCATCTCACCCACGCGCGCCCTCACCTTTGTTATAGCCCCGGAGTCGAAGTAGAGATCCGGCGTGACCGCCACCAACTCTCCTCGGCCAACCAGGAACTTCAGGACGCTGAGACACTCGTCCTTAGGGACGCCCAGGGCCCCTGCCAGTTCCTTGAGCGCCAGCGGGGTGAGGCCAGCCGCGCGGATGCGGTCGCGCGCGGCCGCCGCCAGCCGCTCCTGCTCCGGCAAGAGCCTGGGGACGTGGCCGGCCAGAGCAGCCACGGAGCCCTCGATGCGGATCGTGCCCTCCCGCTCCAGATCGGCGAGAATGGCGTTGACGAGTCCGGGCGAGCGGCCGATCGCGCTGCGCAACGATTCCAGGCTGACCCCGGCTGCCGCGACATCACGGGCGTGCTCCCGGCCGAGCCTCTCAAGCAGCGAATCCCGGGCGTCGCGCACGGCGTCCTCTGAGTACCAGCGCTCACCCAACTCGCGGATCGAGCCTTCCGTTGCCAGGAAGCGAAGATCACGCTCGAGTTCGGACGGCGTGGCTCCGGCAAGCACGGCGAGCTCGGCTGCGGAGGCGCCGTCGCTCAGCCCTGTCAGCACCCGGTGGAGCCGCTCCTTCCCTTCGCGCGTCGCCAAAGCTCGGTGCTGCGCAGCCTCGCCTTCCCGGAAACGGCCGTGCCGGGACGCCCAAGGATCGATGACGACGCCACCGCCGATCGTTGTCACCGGCGAGTAGAACCGAATCACGAAGCGATCTCCGCAGCGGGCGACCACGGGCTCCTCCAGTCGGAGCTGGACGACCGCGCCGTCACCCGGGCGCAGGAGCTCCCGCTCGTCGAGCACGACACGCGCCATCGTCTCGGCGGTGCCCAGGTGAAAGCGGACGCGCTGCCAGTGCTTGACGGGCCTGGGCGAGTCCGGCAGAAGCTCCAACCTGGCGTTGAGGTAGCGCGTGGTGCGCCAGACGGCATCGTTCGTGAGCCAGTCGCCCCGCCCTATCTGCGAGCGCTGGACGCCTGCCAAGGCCAGGGCGGCCCTCTGGCCGGCCCGCGCCAGCTGTAGGTCAACGCCGTGCACCTGGATACCGCGGACCCGTGCCTCGCAGTCGGCGGGGAGGACGCGGATCTCAGCCCCGGTCTCGATCCGCCCGCTCCAAACCGTCCCCGTGATCACGGTACCCACGCCGCGCACGCTGAAGGAGCGATCCACGGGTAAGCGGAAGAGGTCGTCGTCGCTGCGGGCCCGCACGCTGCGCGCGGCCTCCTGAATCCTGGCATTCAGCTCATCGACCCCTTCGCCCGTCACGGCCGAGACGGCAACCACCGGCCAGTCGACCGCCCCCATCACCGCAGCGATCTCGTCCCTGACCGACTCTTTGGCCAGAGCTCGCCAGTCCACGTCGACCAGATCGCACTTGCTGACAGCGGCGACCCCGCGTTCCACTCCGAGCAGGCGCGCGATCCAGAGATGTTCGCGCGTCTGCGGCATCGGTCCTTCGGCGGCCGCCACGACCAGCAAGAGCATATCGATACCGGTCGCGCCTGCGAGCATGTTCTTTACGAAATCCTCATGACCTGGCACATCGACGACCGAGATTTCCAGGTCCTTGGAATCAGTCGGGAAACGTGCGAAGCCGAGATCGATGGTGATGCCGCGCTGCCGCTCCTCTTCCCAGCGGTCCGTGTTGACCCCGGTCAGGGCCTGCACCAGCACGGTCTTGCCGTGATCGACGTGTCCGGCCGTACCGAGTATGACGGATTTCATCCCAGGCGTTCTTCCAGGAACCGGAAGGAGTTGAGCGGCCGGTGATCCGCGAGGTGATAGGCGACGAAATCGCGCAGCAGGTCGCGCTGAGCCCGCGCCGACTCAAGCGGCCGCCCGTCGCCTCGGCCACCTCTCACGAGTGTTACGAGCTCGGCACGCGCCGCGCGTGACAGCTGACGCAGGCTCAAGTTCTTTGCCTGCGGCTGACACCGCTCACAGACGATACCGCCACCCATCAGATCGAAGTGGGCCGGCTCGGCGGCCTCGTCCTGTCGACCACACAGCAAGCAGCGCTCGGTGCTGGGGGCAAAGCCCAGGTGTACAATCAGCTTCCATGCCTCCTCGAGCATCGCCGTCTCCACATCCCCGCTTTCCGCCAACAGTCGGTCGAGCCCCAGACCCAGCTGATCGAAGAGCTCTGCGTCAGGTGCGGCCGGTGCGAAGCGCAGCGCGATTTCGGTGAGCAACCCGGCCGCCGCATAGCGCGGCAGCTCGCGGCCCAGCGCCTGGCGCTCGCGGTGCAACTCGAAGGCGGAGAGGGTGTGCAGCTCACGCCCCTCCTTGGCGTAGAAGGTGGCGATCCCATCCGTGAACGGCTCCAGCAGGCCACCGAATCGGCTCTTGGGGCGGCGCGCGCCCTTCGCGATGACCGAGCAAAGACCGTGGTCACGGGTGAGCAGCCGGAGGATCTTGCTGGTCTCGCTGTACTCGTAGGTCTTGAGAATAGTGGCAAAGGTCGTAACGAGCGCCATACGCGCAACTTAGGCGGGCGGTGACCGCCCGGCCAGAGCCGGGCCCTAAGCTTCGCGCCGCGGACGGACCGCACGCGCCCCGCGCCAGACCCGGAGGCCGACTAGGCTGGCAGCCAGGCCCGTAGCCAAGAGCACGGCCAGCCGTTCACGCCAACCGACTCGCCCACCTAACGAAGCGCAGATGCGCCGTGCTGTCAGGCCGCAGCCGCTGGGCGACGTAGGTCACTCGACGTCGCGACGACACTCCCTAGTCTCCCACGCGCCGCAAAGTGGGGCCAGGCCGGGCCTCAACGGTGGCCCGGTCCACATGCACGAGCAGTTCTTGAACCGGTAGTGCCGCGCGCAGCTCGAGCCTGCTGGCCTCAGGCGGCAAGGAGTAGGCAGCGGCAAACTGGACAGGCCCGGCGGGAAGCGACCCGACGATGGCCAGATCGGGCGGATCGTAACTCACCTGACTGGGAGCGATATCGCCGCCGAGACCGAGAACGTCGGTCGAGACGTCCGGAAGCCCTAGGATTGGCAGCGGTTCGACCAGCGAGACCGGCTGGCCGTCGGCTGTGTCGATCAGCAGGGCGAGGGCCTCGACTACCCGGTAGCTGCCCGTTCCGTCCCGCGCACCCTGACCTGGCGCTGCATGATGCGGGCGGTATAGGCGGGCTGGGCAGACGTCCCGCCAGCCGAAGCCGCGATCCCGGTTAGCACGAAGACGGGTGCGTAGCAATAGAAAAGCCGCCGAGGCGCCCGCCGCCGGCGGCCCGCTTCCAGGGCTCCGCGCGTTATCACGGGTTGAAACGACCGAAGTCCTCGGGGTTCAACCTCTTCAAGTACTCCTTGAGCTGCTCCGCGTCCATCCCCTTGGCCTCCTCGGCGTCCGGGACGTCTGGCCCCTCACCCGGCTCGATCTCGGAAGGCTGGATCTCTATGGACGCCTGCTCGAGCAGATCCTCGTGCGCGTAGATGGGTGCCTTGGCGCGCAGAGCGATCGCGATGCTGTCGCTGGGCCGGGCATCGATCGAGACCACCTGCCCGTCCCGCCTGATGATCAGCTCGGCGTGATAGGTGTTGTCGACCACCTTGGTGATGAGCACGCGCTGGAGCTCGCTGCCCAGGCCTTGGAGCATAGCCATGAACAGATCGTGCGTCAGCGGCCGTGAGAACTTCATACCTGCCAGCTCCATGGCAATGGCGCTGGCCTCACCGGGGCCGATCCAGATGGGCAGAACGCGCTCGCCGTCCAGTTCCTGCAAGATGACCACAGGCGTGTTGGACGCCTTGTCCAGCCCGAGGCTGGCGACCCTGACTTGATTCATCCTACTCACGGCAGATCGATCGGTGGGCTCCCAGGTTTGGCCTGACCCAAGATACCAGGCCCAACTCGTCTGTAAACCCCGGCGGCAGCCTCAGGTTCCAAGCTCCCAGGACGACAGGTACTTGCGCTGTTCGTCTGTGAGCGTGTCAATGCCGATGCTCATCGATTCGAGCTTCAGCCGGGCGATCTCCTGATCGAGATGTTCCGGTGTTCGGTGCACCGCTCGGTCCAGCTCGCGCCCGTGCTGGACCAGGTACTCGGCGGCGAGCGCCTGGTTGGCGAACGACATGTCCATGACCGCAGCCGGGTGGCCCTCCGCTGCCGCCAGGTTGATGAGCCGGCCCTCGCCCAGGACGAAGATGTGCCGTCCGTTGACGCGGTACTCCGCCACGAAGTCACGTACTGCGCGTGGGGGCCCGTCCGCTATGGTAGCGAGCTGATCCAAGTCGATCTCCACATTGAAGTGGCCAGAGTTGGCCACGATGGCGCCGTCCTTCATGAGGCGGAAGTGCTCTTCGCGAATGACGCTCGTGTCGCCCGTCACCGTGACGAAGACATCGCCGATCTTTGCCGCCTCGGTCATAGGCATGACCTCGAAGCCGTCCATCACAGCCTCGAGAGCTTTGAGAGGCTCGACCTCTGTGACGATCACCCGCGCGCCCGCGCCACGCGCCCGGCTGGCCACGCCGCGACCGCACCAGCCGTAGCCGGCGACGACCATACGACTGCCGGCCAGAAGGATGTTCGTCGCGCGCAGGATCCCGTCCAGTGTCGACTGGCCGGTGCCGTAGCGGTTGTCGAACATGTACTTGGTCAGGCTGTCGTTGACCGCGATTACCGGAAACTGCACGACGCCGTCGCGGGCCATGGCACGCAGCCGGATGACGCCCGTAGTGGTCTCCTCCGTGGAACCGATCACGCTTTCTACCAGTTCACGGCGCTCGCTCTGCGAAAGACTCTCAGCCCAGCGCCGCACTGGCTCGGTCAGATCATCGAAGCGCTGCAGGGCGATCATGTGCAGCGAGCTGACCAGATCAGCCCCGTCGTCCATGGTGATCCTCGGCCGATGGGCGAGCGCGGCCCGGATGTGGTCGTAGTAGACGTCGTGATCTTCACCGCAGATCGAGAACACCTTGATACCGTGATCGCGCACCAGGTAAGCCGCGACATCGTCTTGCGTAGACAACGGATTCGAGGCGCAGAGGGCAACGTCCGCACCGCCCGCCTTCAAGGTGAGGACGAGGTTCGCCGTCTCGGTGGTGACGTGAAGGCAGGCCGAGAGCCGCAGCCCCTTAAGGGGCTGCTCCTTGGCGAAGCGCTCACCTATCCTGCGCAGCACCGGCATAGCGCGCTCGGCCCATTCCACCCGCAGCTTGCCCCTGTCCGCCAGCTTGATGTCACGGATGTCGTGATCGACCCTATTTATAGACATGACATGCCCTTCCGCGGTTCTGGTTCAACCGATTTGGGACCTGAGATCACTGACATGCTCGCCGCATTCCCAGGAGAAGCCGCCATCAGGCTCGGGCTCGCGACCGAAGTGGCCGTAGGCCGCCGTCCGCTTGAAGAGCGGACGGCGCAGGCCGAGAGCCTCGATGATCCCCCGCGGGGTCAGGTCGAACACCTGCCGAACCGCAGCCTCGAGCTGGCCGTCGGAGACGCACCCGGTTCCGCGGGTGTCGACGAGCACCGAGACGGGGTCGGCCACACCGATGGCGTAGGCGAGCTGGACCTCACAGACGTCCGCGAGTTCCGCTGCAACGATGTTCTTGGCAATCCAGCGAGCCGCGTAGCTGGCCGAGCGGTCGACCTTGGTGGGATCCTTGCCGCTGAAGGCACCACCGCCGTGCCGCCCCATGCCGCCGTAGGTGTCGACGATGATCTTGCGCCCGGTGAGGCCCGCGTCGCCCTGCGGGCCACCGGTGACGAAGCGACCGGTGGGGTTGATGTGGATCTTGGTGGAGTCCCGGTCGTAGAGCTCTGCCGGGAGGACCGGCTCGATGATGACCTCTCGGATTCTCTCGCGGATCTCGCCGTTCTCGATGTCATCGTCGTGCTGAGCAGAGACGACGACCGCCTGGATGCGCACAGGCTGGTCTCCATCATACTCGACGGTCACCTGGGACTTCCCGTCCGGCCGCAGCCAGGGAATGGTGCCCGACTTGCGGGCCTCTGCCAGCCGTCGGGTGAGCCGGTGAGCGAGGATGATCGGCAAGGGCATGAGTTCGGGGCTCTCACGGGTGGCGTAGCCAAACATCATTCCCTGGTCCCCAGCCCCACCTGTATCGACACCTATGGCGATGTCGGCCGACTGCTGATCGATCGATGTAATGACCGCGCACGTCTTGTGGTCGAGGCCGTAGGAAGCGTCCACGTAGCCGATATCGCGGATCGTCTCGCGGGCGACGGTCGGGATATCGACGTACGTGCTGGTGGTGATCTCGCCAGCGACGAATGCCAGGCCCGTGGTCACCATGCACTCGGCTGCAACCCGGGCGCTGGGATCCTCCTTGATGATCGCGTCGAGGATCGCATCCGAGATCTGGTCAGCGACTTTGTCTGGGTGACCTTCGGTGACGCTTTCCGATGTGAAGAGGCGTCTTCTCGACAAGTTCCGCTCCTGCCTCACGTCACAGTCCCGGCAAATGGCCGGTGCCTAACACCGGCCACCCCTATCTAGGGAATCGAACGAAGCTACTCTCTTACCCGGGGTGTGACAAGCTGGCATCCGCGTCGAGAACGGCGGGATCGAGTCGTTCGCCCAGCGCCTCGATAAGGTGTTCGCGAATCTCCCGGCCGGTTTCCGCCGTCAGCAGCTCGCTGGCGAGCCGCTCGACGTACTCGATATCGAGGGCGCGGATCAGCTTTTTCTGCGCCGGAATCGCGCTCGGTGCACAACTCAGGTTGCGCACGCCGAGGCCGATCAAGAGAGTCGCCGCCAGCGCATCCGCCGCCGCTTCGCCGCACACACACAGCGGCCGTCCCATCTTTGCGGCTCCCTCGACAGCAACGCGGATGTAGCGGAGCAGTGCCGGATGGTAGAGGTCGAAGAAGGGTGTTAGCTGCGCGTTGCCGCGATCGACGGCCAGCATATACTGGATGAGGTCGTTGGTGCCCAGGCTGAAGAAATCGACGTGCCGCCCCAGAACCTCCGCAATCGCGACGGACGCCGGGGTCTCGAGCATCACTCCCAGCGGACATTCTCCATGCTCGACCCCTTCCCGCTCGAGTTCATGCCTGGCCTCCTCCATCACTCTGCGGACCGCCCGCACCTCGTCCACCGTGTTCACCATCGGCACGAGCAGTCGCACCGGCCCATGAGCCGCAACCCGCAGTACGGCCCGGACCTGGTTGTGGAAGAGCTCGGGCATCATCCCGTAGATCCGGATGCCGCGCCAGCCGAGGAACGGGTTCTCCTCGGCAATGGGCGGTAGGAACAAGGGGAATTTGTCGCCGCCCAGATCGAAGGTCCGGATGGTCACCGGGCGCGGCGCCACGGTGTCCAGGACTCCCCTAAAAGCCTCGTACTGTTCCTGCTCGTCGGGCACGGCAGTCTTCCCGACGACCAAGAACTCAGTGCGGAACAGGCCGACACCGTCAGCGTTCACCGCCACCGCCGCCTTGGCGTCGGCCGGCAACTCCAGGTTGGCGTAGACTCCGATCCGGGTTCCGTCGCGCGTGACCGGCTCGAGGCTCGCGAGAGCGTCCAGCGCTCTCACCATCTCCCGCGCCTGGACGTCGCGGTCGTGGAACCAGTGTTTCTCCGATTCGCTCGGCCTGATCACCACCCTGCCCCGGCTCCCATCCAGGATCATCTCGACGCCATTGTCGACCCGCTGTGAGAGATCGCCGAGTCCTACCACACAGGGGATGTCCAGCGAGCGTGCGAGGATGGAAGCATGCGACGTCCGAGTGCCCGCGTCAGTGGCGACACCCAACACGCGATCACGGTCCAGCTCGACCATGTGGCTCGGGGTGAGCTGCTTGGCGACGAGGATGACCGGCTCGTCGAATGAGCTGTGCAGGATGTCGGGCGCGGGGAGGTCGATCAAGGTCGTGAGCACACGCGCCTGCACGTCGTTCAGATCGGCGACGCGGTCCATGACCCTGGCGTGTGTGTCATCGAGCCACTGCGAGCGGAACTCCAGCACGCGCAGGCTGAAAGCACGTTCCGCCGTGAGGTAGCTGTCGGTGATGTAGGTCAGCGTCCCCTCGACCAGGTCGGGATCGTCCAGCATCATGAGCTGGGGATCGAAGATCTTGGCCTGGACGCCGCCAAGCCGGCTCTCGACCTGATCTCGGAGCTCCAGAGTGCGCTGCTTGGCCTGTTCCCGGGCGCTGCAAAAGCGAGCGATCTCCACACCGACCTGATCGGGAGTCACCGTGGCATGGTGTACCTCAAGGCGCGGCCAGCGTGCCACAAAGGCGGGCCCGATGACGATGCCCGGCGACGCCGGGATCCCCTGCACCTTATCGCCCACGCGCTCTAGGCCTCCCCGAATCCGTCGGCGACGAGACGCACTAGCGCTTCGACAGCCTTCTGTGCATCCGCGCCCCGTGCCCGGACGTGGATCGTGGATCCCCTCTCTGCGGCCAGCATCATGACACCCATGATGCTCTTGCCATTGACCTCCAGGGTGTCTTTGCGAACCAGGATCTCGCTCTGGAACGCGCTCGCCAGCTTGACGAACTCCGCCGCCGGCCTGGCGTGCAAGCCGTACACATTCGCCACGAGGACGCTCTTGACGTAGTCTTCGTTCTCCAAGCTCACCATACGCTACTTCCGAGAGCTATAACGACTAGCGACCCGACCAGCGGGACGAGGATAGCGAGGCGACCAGCCACAGCCGGGCGCCAGGCGCCCACGACCGCGAGGACAAGGGCGATGCCGATTACGGAAAGTGAACCAGCGCCGGAAGGGCCGCCTAGGCCCAGTGCCAGCAGCGGCAGCAGGGCTCCCGCCACAGCGGCAAGAGGAATCGTAAGCCGATCCGGCAGCCGGCGCAAAGGTGACGCCATCAGCGCTCGGCCAACCTCGCGTCCTTCCTGCCATCCCAGGTGCAGGCCCCACACCCGCAGACCCACGTGAACGGCGTTGTAGAGAACGAGAAAGGCAGCGCTGGCGACCCACCAGGGGGCGCCTGCCAGGAACAGCGTCAGCCCCACCAGCGAGCACAGGGGCCGCCAGCGCGCCCAGACGAGCCGGTCCCCGATGCTGCCGAGCGGGCTCACAATGGCGCTCTTGAAGCGCTCGATCTCCTCAGCCTCCGCCTGCTCAGATTCCATGCGCGCCACCGCCGCGATGGCCACGGTGGACAGGTAGGGATGGCCGTTGTAGAAGCGAGTGTGCCGTCCGAGCGACTCGGCGAGGGAAGCCGGGTCCCGTCGATGCAGGCGAGCGAGCACCGGGATGAGCGCGAACCCGATACCGGCCCCCTGCATGGTTTGGTAGTTCCACGAGCCTTGAATGGCCAGGCTCCGCAGCAGGAGCCGCAAGCGAAGAAGCGGGTCTAGCGCAAGCATAGGGCAAGGATCGCGCTCAGCGCCGCCCCTGCTCCGAAGGCCGCCCACACCCGGCCGCCGCGGGCCATAGTGCGCACGTCCACGCCGAGCGTGAGGCCCGCGGAAACCAGCAGAATGAGGGCGGCGACAGCATCGCCGAGCCCCGGGACGCCGACCAGTCCAACGGCCAGTCGCGGGAACGACCAAACGGCGACGAATGTGAGAATAGCGGCGCGGAGCAGATCCGAGGCCATAGCCGCCAGGTGGCGAGCCGTTAGCGAGGTCGGTGTGACCGATCCCCGTGTCTCCACCGCCACCAGCCGGGCACTCAGGTATCGGGTCCCGTGCACGCTCCAGCTACCCAGCCAGCCGACAATCACGCCGAACCCCACGGCCACTAGCAGAGCGACCGGCCCGCCCGTGGAAACGAACGCGGCCGTGGCCGCCACGGCGGCGGGCCCCGTGTCCCAGTAGCGGCTGGCCCCCACAGGAAGCTGGTGGAGGCTGAGGACTTCCAGCAGCACCCCCGCCCAGAAGCCTGCCTCCGGGTCGCCGAGCAGCAGGCCGGCCACGGGCCCAGCCACGATAGGGCGCGAGATCATCGCTTGGGCCCACGAGGCTATGTCGAGGCCCAAGATCCCGCCCAGCAGGGCTAGCCAGAGATAGGTCATCGGTTCCACTGCTAGCCTGATCTCGACTGAAGCAGATCATCGAGGCCGACCTTGCGAGCGCCGGGCACGTCCTGTGCGGTCACCCGCCGGTGCACGTGCCGCAGACGTTCCAGCTCGCGCCGGTCATCCGCACTCAGGAACAGGTAGGGGAGAATTCGGCGTCGGCCAGGTGCGTCATGCAGCCCGCCCAGGTTGATCTCAATATCAGCAAGGACCCCGTGCTCGGCCAAGCGGCGCATGGTCGCGACGTTTCGTGTCAAGATGAAGCCGCGCTCGGCGTTCTGGGCCCACTTCGGAACGAGGTCGACGGCTTCATCGACGCTGAGGAACCGGTCCTCGACGGACTCGGACAGGCCGGCCCGATAGAGATCCTGCTCCCACTCGCTCCGTGCGAGCTCGTCGTCCACCACCGCGACATAGTCGAGTCCGGTCCGTGCTCCCCAGCCGACAACGACCTGGCCGTGGATCAGCCGGTCATCGACCCGGCACAGAAGAATCGGCATCTGTCGAGTACTCTATCGAGACGCCCACACGGCTGCGCAGCCGATCGAGGATCTCCTCGAGCGGCAGCGTGCGGTGGAAGGTGAAGTCCAGCAGTAGCGGCAGGTTCACGCCGCAGACCACGGCGAGCCCGGGGTGCCGGGCCCTGAGGCGGCGAGCCGCGTAGGCGCAGCTGCCGCTGGGCAGATCGACGAACAGCACGGCAGGACCCGCTCCCACCAGCTCGAACAGGCGGGCTTCCAGCACCTCAGGGGTCAAGTCGACGTTGTCCAGCGGTATGAGCCCCTCGCGGGAGCCGGTGATTCCCTCGACAGCGTCGAGCAGCCCTTCCGCCAGCTTGCCGTGACCTACGAGGATCCCACGGACCTCCTCACTCATAGTTCCCCTCGAGGTACTCGCGGACGGGCACCATCGCCTCGCGCAGCCTGGCATCGAAGGCCGCAGCCGAGTCGACGCCAGCGTAGCGGAGCAAGTGGGTCATCGCGACTACCTCTGATATGACGGTGATGTTCTTACCCGGGTTAAGCGGGACGGTCACTCGGCGGATGGGGACGTCGAGGATCACCGTATGCGCGGCGTCTAAGCCGGTGCGATCGTACGCTGTCTGGTCCGTCCAATCGACCAGCTGGACTACCACCTCGATGCGCTTCTGCTGCCGGATCGCGCGAATGCCGAAGAGGGCGCGGATATCAACGATTCCGATCCCGCGGATCTCCATGTGGTGGCGGCCCAATTCGGGAGATCTGCCTATCAGCACGTCGTGCCCCTGTCGAGTGATCTGCACGACGTCGTCGGCTACGAGACGATGCCCTCGTTCCACCAGATCCAGCACGCATTCGCTCTTGCCGATGCCGCTGCGGCCCACGAATAGCAGGCCCACCCCGTACACATCGGCCAAGGAGCCATGGATGAAGGTCTGCGGCGCGAAGTAGTCGTTGAGGAAGGGATGCATGCGGCGATAGAACTCCGCCGTCCGCAGCTCGCTAACGATCACCGGTATGCCCTGCCGCTCGGCGGTCTCCAGGAACAGCTGCGGTAATTCCAGCCCCTTGGTGACGATCACGCAAGGCACATCGAAGGAGAATAAGGTCTCTACGACCTCGCGCCGCCGATCCTCGTCGAGCGAACGCAGGTAGCAGACCTCTGTTTCGCCGAGCACCTGGATGCGGCCGATGGCGAAACGCTCCGTGTAGCCCGCCAGTGCCAGACCCGGACTAGAGATCTCACCCTCAACGATCTCTCGCTTGAGGGCGCGATCGCCTCGCGTTGCCAGCCGCAGGCGCAGACTCTCGCCCCGAAGTTTGAGCAGATCCTCTACCGTCAGGCTCACGGCTCGCTACCCTTCGACGCCCTCTCAGACTGGATCTCCTGGCCCAGCCGCGGTGCCTGGTGATCCGTGCGTCGGTCGCGGCGTCGCCTCAGCTGGCGTGCCAGCTTGTCTGATACTCGGTTCACCGCAGTGCGGAAGTCCGCCGCGGTGGTCTCCGCGTGAATATCTACGTCTCCATCGACGGCAGCGCGTACCTCAACACGCTTCTGCCGCTTCTCCTCGGTGAGCGTAACCTCAAGGCGCGACATGCGGTGGTTGTAGCGTTCCAGCCCCGAGAAGCGACCCTCGACGTGCTTCCGGAGCGAATCGCTGAGTTCGAAACGACGGGCGGTGATGGAAATCTTCATCTCGCCTCCAATACTGAGGTGTTGAGGTGGGATCGGCCTGTAGCAAGGCCGCTGGCGTGAACCTCCTGGAGGTGGGCCTCCGTCTCATCCGCCGCACGCTCCCAACTGAACTCACTAGCGAATCGCCTGGCGCCTTCCCGAAGCTCCCGGCGCAAATCCTCATCCTGCGCGATACTGCGCAGAGCGGCGACCCACGCCGCAACGTCCCCGTGGCGCACCAGCAGCCCGCTCCTGCGATGGGCGACCGAGTCGCGCAGCCCCGGCGAATCGGAGGCCAGGACGGGCGTGCCGCAAGCGGCCGCCTCGATATTGGTGATGCCCCAGCCCTCCTTGGGAGATGGGTACACCGTCGCCCAGGCTTTCCGCAACAGGTCCACCTTCTCGTCCTCGGAAATGTACCCGAGGAACTCCACCGACCCGGGCGCACGGATGGCGGCGTAGTCACGCAGCAACGGCTCGTGGTCGCCTTTCCCCGCCACCAGCAGGCGCGCCGGGATGCCCTCCGCCGCCAGCCGGGCCACCGCGTCCACCACATGCTCCAGCCCTTTGTAGCGCTTCAGTCGGCCCACGTACGCGAAGGTCGGCTCACGGAAAGTCCCGACCCCCGAGTCCGGCTTGAAGCGTGAGTGGTCGATTCCCGGGTGAATCACGCGGATAGCCGAGCGCGGCATCCCCCGGCCCGCCAGATCGTCCGCCGTTGACTCAGAGATCGCCTGAAAGGGTACCTCCTCATAGACATGCGGGACCGGTCGTTCCATCAGCCACACAGTCGCCGCAACGGGCAGCGAGGCTTCGCGAAACGCCGTCGTGCCAAAGAGGTGTGGTACGAGAGCCACTACCGGCGGCCGCACCCAAAGCGGCGTGTCGAGTGGGAGCTTGTTGATGTCCTCGACGACCAGGTCGTAACTCACATCCGCGAGATGCCGCCGGTAGTACGGCAGTGCAAGAATTGTGAAACTGTGACGGCCGCCGACTCGGTGAACGTCAATGCCATCCACCACCTCACGCGCCGGCGCACCCGGCCAACCGGAGCATAGCAGCGTCAGCGAGTGCCCCCGTTCGCTGAGCCGGCCGAAGATCTCGTGCAAGTGAATCTCGGCGCCGCCCGCCTGCGGGTTGCGCCTGTCCTGCCAGTTGATGACCAGCAATCTCAGGCGACCCGTGCTCATCGGGCGTCGCCCATGCGTTCCGGTTCCAGTTGGCGGAGGAGGGCGTCAAGCACGCCGTTGATGAAACGACTGCTCTCTTCCGTGCCGAACCATTCAGCCAGACGGATCGCTTCTTGGAGGGAGACACGCAGCGGGATCTCATCAAGATAGAGCATCTCGGCGGCTGCAATCCGCAGGATATTGCGATCGACCGTCGCCATCCTCGAGAGGCGCCAGTTGTCGGCGAGGACCTCGATGCGGGCGTCCAGGGTGGAGCGCTCGCGCTCGATCACAGACAAAAGACGGTCGGTGTAGTCCTGAACCTCAGGATCTGTGGGCCGCCGGCGGCCCGGGGTAAGCGTACGGTCCAGCTCTCGCAATGTCTCCGAGCTGCCCCGCATCTCCCACGCGTAGAGGACCTGCAGCGTCCGGGCTCTGGCCTTAGTCCGACTCCCCATCAAGCTGGTCGAGAAGGTCGGCCATCTCGATCGCCGCGAGTACCGCCTTCCAGCCGTGGTTACCCGCCTTGCTGCCGGCGCGCTCCAGCGCCTGTTCCATCGTATCGGCGGTGAGCAGACCCAGGGACACGTAGGTTTCCGAGTGGGTCGCCAGGTTCTGTAGTCGCTGGCTGGCCGCACCAGCGAGATAGTCGAAATGGGGCGTCGCACCCCGGATCAGCGCACCGAGCACCACGATCGCCGCGTAGCGCTGGCCTTTCGCCAGACGCGCGGCGAGCGGCGCCAACTCCCATGCCCCTGGTACCCAGAAAACGTCGATCTGTTCGTCACTCGCGCCATGCTGGCGCAGACAGTCAACGGCGCCCGCCAGCAGCTGGCGCGTAACCAGCTCATTGGTCCGGCCAACCACCAGCGCGAAGCGCCGGCTCTCTACTCGGAAAACCCCGTAGCTCTCACGCATAGCCCTCAACCCGCCACTCTCTCGTCCGCCTGTATCAGGTGGCCCAACTTGTCCCGCTTCGCCTTCAGGTAGCTCCAGTTGTGGCGGTTCGGCTTCACCGCGATGGGCACCTGCTCGGTTACCGAGAGGCCGTAGCCTTGGAGGCCAATGATCTTCTTCGGGTTGTTGGTCATCAGCCGCATCGACTTGATCCCCAGGTCGAGGAGCACCTGGACACCGATCCCGTAGTCGCGCAGGTCAGCCGGGAAGCCCAACATCTCGTTGGCTTCCACGGTGTCCATGCCCTTCTCCTGGAGCTGATAGGCCCTGATCTTGTTCAGCAGGCCGATCCCTCGTCCCTCCTGCTTCATGTAGACGAGAACACCCCGCCCCTCCCTCTGGATGTGGCGCAGGGCGGTGTGTAGCTGCTGGCCGCAGTCGCAGCGCTGCGAGTGAAAGACATCGCCAGTCAGACACTCGGAATGCATGCGGACCAACACGTCCTCTTGCCCAGCGACCTCACCTTTCACCAGTGCTACGTGCTCGCGCCGATCGACGTCGTTCGTGTAGGCAACCACGCGGAATTCCCCGAACTCGGTGGGCAGCCCGGCCTCTGCCACGCGATGGACCAGCCGTTCCGTCTTCAGGCGGTGGGCGATGATCTGAGCCACGGTCACGAACTTCAGCCCGTGGCGGCGTGCGAAAGCCTCGAGCTGCGGCCGGCGGGCCATCGTGCCGTCCTCGTTCAGGATCTCGCATATGACGCCCGCCGGCGTCAGCCCCGCCATCCTAGCCAGATCGACGGAGGCCTCCGTCTGGCCGACACGCTGTAGCACACCACCCGGCTTCGCCCGCAGCGGGAAGATGTGGCCGGGACGGCGGAGGTCGTCGGGCCGACTGTTGGGATCGATTGCCACCTTGACTGTCATGGCTCGGTCCGCTGCGCTGATGCCGGTCGTGACGCCGTGCTTTGTGGCGGCGTCAACGGAGACCATGAAGGCAGTACCCTGGGAATCGGTCGTGTGGTCGCCCATCGCGGTCAGTACGAGCTGCTCGACCCGCTCTGGGGAAAGCGAGAGGCAGATGAGGCCACGTCCGTGAGTGGCCATGAAATTGATGGTCTCGGGCGTGATCTTCTCGGCGGCGCAGACCAGATCCCCCTCGTTTTCACGATCCTCGTCGTCGGCCACGATCACCAGCTCGCCGCGACGTATCGCCTCTATCGCCTCTTCGACCGAATCGAACGTTATTTCGCTCATTGTCTCATCGCTGTGGGGGCGGCAGCCGCATCAGCTTATTCCCCACTCTGACAGTCGCTGCTCCAGGTCACCAGCCACCGCGCCACCCTCCCGATGCTCGCCCAGCGCCCGAGCAACGTACTTCCCGATCATGTCCGCCTCGAGGTTGACGCGATCCCCGGTTGCCAGGCGCGAGAGGTTCGTGTGCTGATAAGTATAAGGTATCAGGGCCACTTCCGCAGTGCCGGGGCCCGGGAAAGCGTTGATGGTCAGCGAGACCCCGTCCATCGCGATCGAGCCATAGAGGATCGTGAACGGCCGCACCGTGTCAGGCAGGCTGAAGCGAACCAGCCACATCTCGCCCTGCCGCTTCACGGAAGTCACAACCCCTACACCGTCCACGTGACCCTGGACGAAGTGGCCTCCGAAGCGACCGCCCGCGGCGATGGGCCGCTCCAGATTCACCTTTCGACCGCGGCGGAATTCAGCGAGCGTGGTCCGGGACAACGTCGTGGCGATCGCTTGAACCTTGAAGTTGCCGCGGCCCACCCGGACCACCGTCTGGCAAACGCCATCGACATTGATGCTCTCACTCACCCGGAGGTCCTCCAGCACTTTCTCCGCGGCGATGACGATATCGCGACGTCCGCCCACATCGGTGGCCGACTCGACGATTCCGACTTCCTCGACGATTCCGCTAAACATCTCCAGCGCTCAAGGTTGCGGCGGCTCGCTGGCAGCGGCCACAGGTCCGAGCTCCAACATCGTGACGGCCCCGAACTCGGCGCGCCTGATAGTCCGCCAGTCCCGCGCTCCCGATCCCCGCCCTCCCTGAAACCCGGGAACCCCGGGCTCGCCGAACAGCCGGGGCGCAATGAAGAGGCAGAGCCGGTCAACGTATCCGGCCGCCAGCAACGCGGACCCCAGCCCACCGCCTCCCTCACACAGTACCGAACGCACGCCCGACCCCCACAGATGTGCAAAAACCTCGCCAAGATCCAGACCTTCCGAGCCTGGCGCGCGCTCCACCTGCACCACCTCGACGCCTTGCGCAACCAGGCGGGCCGCGCGCTTCCCATCCGCGCCCCGGGCGGCAAACACCCGAACCGGCACATCGCGCGCCGTCCGCCCCAGCTTCGACTCCAGGGGCAGCCGAAGGGCCGAATCGAGGACCACACGCAGCGGCGCCACCCGCGGCGCCCTCCATTCGCGTACGGTAAGCTGCGGATCGTCTGCCAGCGCGGTGCCGATCCCCACCAGCACCGCGTCATACCCTGCCCGCAGCCGGTGTGCCTCCGCGATGGCCGCCCCCTCACTCACCCGGGTCCTGGACCCGGGCGCCTCTGCGAGCCGGGCGTCGAGCGAGATGGCGTACTTCAACGCCACGAACGGCCGCTGCCGGGAGAAGGCGTTCAGGTGCACCGCGTTGAGGTCCCGGGCTTCCACCTCACAGACGGCTTCATCGACCTCGATCCCCTGCTCGCGCAGCCAGTCAGCACCGCCCGCCGCCTCCGGGTTAGGATCGCGCGTCCCGCAGACCACTCGGGCTATGCCCGCAGCCGCTATCGCACGACTGCAGGGCCCCGTCTTTCCCCTGTGGTGACAAGGCTCGAGGTTCACGTAGAGGGTGGCCCCCTTCGCCTTCTCTCCGGCCGCCCGCAGCGTTTCGATCTCCGCATGCGGCCCGCCCCACTCGGCGTGGAACCCCTCGGCGACCACGACACCATCGCGCACCACTAGGGCGCCCACCATGGGATTAGGTGCCACGCGACCCCAGCCGCGCTCAGCGAGCTCCAGGGCTCTGCCCATGTGGAGGTGGTCTTGATCCCGTGTCACAGTGTGAGGCGTATCCCTAAAGCGGCAAACAGGTTACCAGACTCGATCTCGAGCTCTCTCGAGCCAGCGAGCCTCTGCTCTTCCTGCCAGCCGACCTCGGCGACGATGTTGACGAACAGCAGGATGTAGGAGACATCCACGAAGGCGGACCAGCGCCCGCTCTCGAGCTCGAAGGGGGAATCCTCGGAGACGATCTCGCTGACCACTCCGGGGGCGGTAGCGATCGCGAAATCGATGTCACTCCAGTAGTTGTCGTAGCCCAGAGTCAGCGCGAGCCCCAGGGCCACGAAACTCTTGCTCAGTCCGGCGCGAAAACTAGCCACCCGCATGTCCGCACCGAACTCGGCGTCATCGCCCTCGTCCACGTTCCCGAGTTGCACGCGTCCCAGCCACTTGTAGAGCCCGGAGACGGAGATGCCAGGCGCCGTAAACGACTCGCGCAGCAGCCCCACGCGGGCCCCCAGCCCGAACCCTGAGACGTTGGCCTCGAATCCGTCTCCGCTGGGCAGGAGGAGCGTGCTGAGGGTGCCCAGCAGCTCCAGGGAAGCGAAGCCACCGAGAGTCGTCCCCAGCTGGAAGCCTTCGAACACGCCGATCGAGATGTCGGCCTGGGGCATGGGCACGACGAACCCGAGCGTCCCCAGCGAGCTGAGGGTGTCCGACGGGTAGTCGACGATATCGGGGACATCCGCCCATACGAAGTTGATGCGGCCGCCGATATGGACGCGGGGAATGAAGCGGAACCTGGCTCCGATGGGGCTGGCCGTGCCCAGCACCGGGTTGCCGCCAGCCAGCAGGAGTCCGAGCTCCGGCTGCACGAGCTGCAGCGAGGCCACGACATCCTGACACAGGTCGTTGAGGAGTTCGCTGGGCAGCCCCGCCGCTTCACAGCGAGCCTGCAGCTCGGATTCCAGAGGCTCCTGGGCGCGGACCGTCGACGGTGACGCGAGCCCGATCCAGCCGACGATGGCCAACTGCCCCGCACGCTTCATCCGCTGCCTCCGGAGTCAGGTTTGCTCACATCCGCTCGGGCGCCTCGATACCGAGGAGCCAGAGCCCGTTGCGTACGACCACTTCCGCGGCCCGCGCGAGAACCAGCCGTGCCTTGGTCACGTGCTCCTCCTGCCCGAGGACACGCAGGGCATGATCGCGCGTGCCCATGTGGTACCAGCTGTTCAGCTGGTTGGCGAGCCCCTCCAGGTAGGCGGTCACCCGGTGGGGCTCACGGCTGCGCGCAGCTGCTGCCACGGTATCGGGAAAATCGAGGAGCGTCTTGGTCAACTCGAGCGCCTCCGGTTGTACCAGAGGCGACAGATCGATGTCGAGTTCGATCTGGGCCGGGTCGATCCCACCGCGGCGATAGACGCTGCGTAGCCGCGCGTGCGCGTACTGCACCTTGTATACCGGGTTCTTCTCCGAGCGCTCCTTGGCGAGATCGAGATCGAAGACCATCTGCTGTTGGGGCCCGCGCTCGAGGAAGAAGTAGCGGGTGACGTCGGTGCCGACCTCCTCCATCAGGTCCGTCAGGGTCACGAACTCGCCGGCCCGCTTGCTGAACTTCACCTCTTCCCCGCTCCGCTCGACGCGCACGAGCTGGACGATGACAGCCTCGAAGAAGTCACGGCCAAGCCCCAGCGCGTCCATCGCCGCTTTCATGCGCGGCACGTAGCCGTGGTGGTCGGCGCCCCAGACGTCGATCGCGACGTCGAACCCGCGTTGCGCCTTGTCCCGGTGGTAGGCGATATCGGGGAGGAAGTAGGTACAGCTGCCGTCGCTCTTGACCAGGACGCGGTCTTTGTCGTCGCCGAACGTCGTGGTGCGCAGCCACTGCGCTCCCTCACGCTGATAGATCAGCCCCCGAGCCTGCAACTCGGCCAGCGTCGCTTCGATCTGGCCGGATTCGTACACCGAGCTCTCCGTGCGGAACTCGTCGAACTCCACGCGGAATGCGCGCACGTCCTCCCGCTGTTCATCCTGCATGCGTTGGAGGGCATAGCGCCGAACCAGCTGGCGTTCCGGCGACTCCCACTCCCCATCCAGCCGATCGCCATGTTCCGCTCTGAGCTGGTTGGCCAGCTCGGTCACGTAGCCGCCGTGATAGCCTCCTTCCGGAATCGATTCGTCGTGTCCCTGCAGTTGCCGGTAGCGGGCATGTACGGAGTCGATGAGCTTGTCGATCTGGGCGCCGGCGTCGTTGACGTAGAACTCGCGCTGCACCTGGTGCCCGGTGAACTCGAGCAGCCGAGCGATGGCGTCGCCGACGGCGGCGCCACGTCCGTGCCCCACATGCAGAGGGCCCGTGGGGTTCGCCGACACAAACTCCACGTTGACGAGATGGCCGACACCCCAGGAGCTACGTCCGTAGTCCCGGTCCGCGCGGCAGATCTCGCGCAGCTGGTCCCGGAGGTAGTCGCGGCTGATACGGAAGTTGAGGAATCCGGGCCCCGCGACCTCGGCGTGCTCGATGTGAAGCGCAGGCAGGTCGAGTGCGCCCAGCAGCTCCTCAGCAAGCTCGCGCGGCACGCGGCCCAGGCGGCCGGCAATGAGCATCGCCAGATTCGTGGCCAGATCGCCGTGGCCCACGTCCTTGGGCCGTTCGAGCCGGGCCTCCAGCTCATCCCCGGCACCCAGCGCTTGCGCGGCTCGCTCAAGTGCCCGGGCCAGTTCGGGGAGATGCATCTAGTTCGAGTCCTTCTTCGACTCCTGTTTCTTGCCGCTGGAAGACGGGGCGGGCTCCCCTGTGGGAGCTTTCTCTTTGCTGTCTTTCGTCTCCTTCTTCGCCGCTTCCTTGTACGACTCGCTTCGATAGTCCGTGCTGTAGAAGCCGGACCCTTTGAATAGGAGGCCGGCCCCCCCAAAAATCAGTCGCTCCGCCACGCCACCGCAGTTCGGGCAACCCACGCTCGCCGCGTTGGAGATCCTGGTGAAGAACCTTTCGAAGCGGTTCCCGCAGCTCCCACACCTGTATTCGTACCTCGGCACGCCTTCTCACACCCCTAGTGTTCTAGCTCTGGAAGCGCGCGGCCGAAAGTTATCCGAAGGCAGTGACGCCTTCAACTCGCTGCCCGGTATTCGCCCCATGCTGAGCGTAAGGCCCCGCTGATCTCCCCGAGCGTGGCGCGAGCCTTCACGGCCTCCATGATCTGCGGCATGAGATTGCCATCGCCTGCAGCAAGCTCCGAGACATGCTTCAGGGCACGCTCCACCGCCCGGGTGTTGCGGCCAGCCCGGACCTTGTCGAGACGCGCCCGCTGCCGGGCCTCCAGCTCCGGGAAGGCGGGTTGGTCGATGCGCGGCTCCGCCTCCTCCTCGCGGAAGTCGTTCACGGCGACGACGACGCGCTTGCCGCGCTCGATCTCGAGCTGGTAGGCGTAGGCAGCGCGCTGGATCTCGTCCACCATGTAGCCGATGGAGCGGGCTGCCCCGCCGCGTTCCTCGATCTCAGCCAAGTAGCCCCGGGCCCGTCCCTCGAGCTCTGCGGTCAGCGTCTCCACGTAGTAGCTGCCAGCCAGCGGGTCGGCGGTGCCGGCGACACCCGCCTCTTGGGCGAGGATCTGCTGCGTGCGCAAAGCGAGCTTGGCCGAGCCGGCAGTCGGCAGCGCCAGCGCCTCATCGTAGGCGTTGGTGTGCAGCGACTGGGTCCCGCCCAGCACCGCAGCCAGGGCCTGCATTGCCACCCGCACCACGTTGTTGAGTGGCTGCTGAGCGGTGAGTGTAGATCCGGCCGTCTGCGTGTGGAAGCGGAGCAGACAGGCGCGGTCGGAGGCATTGTAGCGCTCGCGCATGAGCGACGCCCAGAGCCGCCGAGCGGCTCGGAACTTGGCGACCTCCTCGAACAGGTCGTTGTGAGAGGCGAAGAAGAAGGAGAGGCGCGGCGCGAAGTCCTCGACGCTGAGACCGCGCTGGATCGCCCGCTCGACGTACTCGAAACCGTTGCCAAGGGTGAAGGCCATCTCCTGTGCTGCGGTACAGCCCGCCTCCCGCATGTGATAGCCGCTGATCGAGATGCTGTTCCAGCGGGGCAACTCCCGAGCGCAGAAGTCGAAGATGTCGGTGACCAGGCGCAGGCTAGGCTCGACCGGGAAGATGTAGGTGCCCCGAGCGACGAACTCTTTGAGGATATCGTTCTGCACCGTCCCGGCCAGCGCATCGCGAGGGACACCACGCTCGTCGGCGAGCGCCACGTACATGGCCAGGAGTATCGCCGCCGTGGCGTTGATGGTCATCGAGGTGGAGACCTGGGCAAGATCGATCCCATCGAAGAGGATGCCCAGGTCGTCCAGCGTGTCGATAGCGACACCCACGCGGCCGACCTCGCCCACAGCCACGGGGTGGTCCGAGTCGTAGCCCATCTGCGTCGGCAAGTCGAAGGCGACCGATAGTCCTGTCTGGCCAGAGTCGAGCAAGAAGCGAAAGCGCTGGTTCGTCTCCTCCGCCGTCCCGAAGCCAGCGTACTGTCGCATCGTCCACAGCCGGCCCCGGTACATCGTCTCGTAGACACCGCGGGTGAAGGGGAAGCGACCGGGCACGCCGGGATCCGGGGCGCCCGCTGCCCTGACGTCCCCCGCGCCATAGGTTTCGCGAATCTCGATGCCGCTGGTGTTCTCGAGCTTGCCGTGCATCTAGCGTCACGCTTCTCCAGGATCGATCACCAACAGCGTGTCCCCCTTGTCCACGGCCTGCCCGGCGGCGACGCGGACCTCGGTCACCCGGCCTGCCAGCGCCGCTTTCAGCTCGTTCTCCATCTTCATCGCCTCGATGATGATGAGCCCCTGGCCACGCTCGACGTGCTCGTCCTGGGACACTTCGACCTTGATCACCAGGCCGGGCATCGGCGCTGAGACCTCGACGGGCCCGTGGCTGGCAGCAGCCGGGCCGGCAAGTTCGCGAAGCGCGCGCCGCCGCTCGTCGAGCGCCAGGACCTGGTGCCGACGCCCACCGATCTCGATCTCCCAAGCGCCGCGGCCGTCGCGCCGCCGGGCACGCAGCGTGTGGGAACGCCCGTCCAGCACGAGGTTCAAGAGATGCGAGCCGTGATCCGCCTGGAGATCGGCCTCAACCAGGTGTCCGTCCAAACGCACACCCTCAGGCCCGATCTCGACCTCGTGGGTCCGTCCTTCAATCTCGACGATGTATTTCACCGACCGATCCCTTGAGACACCGTTGGAACCACATCGACGAATCATCCTCATAATCAACGAGTTATCCCGATGGCGCAACCTGGGCCAACCTTGACCCGAATCCGCGGCGAGGCACCAGGCGGCCCGCCCCGCCCGGCAACTGTCCGAACCCGAGTCGAGCCTCTAGATTGCGCGCGATGACCGAGCACACGTCTGCACGCATTCTCGTCGTCGAAGACGAGGCGGACATCGCCGCCCTGGTCGCCTACCAGCTGGCTCACGCCGGCTACCAAGTCCGTACCGCCTCCACGGGTCGTGAGGCCCTCCGGGCAGTGGAGTCCGATCCGCCCGATCTCGTTGTCCTGGACCTGATGCTGCCGGAGGTCAGCGGGATCGACGTCCTGAGGACACTGCGCACACGCAAGGAGACTGAGGGTACCCCCGTCATCGTGCTCACGTCGCGCAAGGACGAGGAGGATCGGCTGCGCGGCTTCGAGTTGGGTGCGGATGACTACATCGCCAAGCCGTTCAGCCCGAAAGAGGTCGTCCTGCGGGCCAAAGCGGTGCTGCGTCGCTCCGCGCCCACAGGACCCGGCATCGGGCGCAGGCGCACGCTGCGGGCGGGTCCGCTCGTCCTGGACGTGGAGGCGAACCGGGTCACTGTGGATGGCGGCGAGGTCGACCTCACTCCCAAGGAGTTCCAACTGCTGGTCTGCTTGTTGGAGCGGCGTGGCCGCACCCAGAGCCGCTCAGCCCTGCTGGAGGCCGTCTGGGACACGACGGCCGACATCGAGACGCGCACCGTCGACATGGACATCGGCCGTCTCCGGGCCAAGCTGGGTCCCGCCGCCGAGCTGATCGAGACCGTGCGGGGCTTCGGTTACCGGCTCCGGCCGGAAGACTAGCGGCGAATGCGGAGCCGGCTCCTGCTGAGCCTTGCGGGCCTGTCAGCCCTAGCCTTGGTGCTGCATACGGCCCTCGCCAGCACAGGCGTCCCCGCGGCTACCCTCCTCACGCTTATGGTCGTCGTCGCATCGGCCGCCGGGGTCACGTGGATGCTCCTTCGACCCATACGCCAGGCGGTGCACTCCGCAGAGCACCTGACCCGCGGCGAGCTGCCGCCGCGACTACCGGAAACCGAGGGCGGCGAGGTCTAAACGCCCGTGACACATCGGGGCTACCATCTCGTCGGCTCCCGGAACAAAACGGGGGTCATTGTTGCGAGTACCCAAACGCGGAGGGAAACCGGCACCATGTTGAAGCGAACGCTGGGACTTGCGCTAGCGGCAATTACCCTGTCGGCCACCAGCGTGGCCGCGCAGGTGGAGCTCAAGTCCAAGGCTATGGAGGTGACGCTCACGGGACGCGTGCATCTCCAGTGGAACACGACGTCCGTGGACGATGAGGCGGCCGATGAGATCTCCAACGAGTTCCTCATCCGCCCAAGATCCAACCCGACTACGGTGAGGGTGAGATCAGCTTGAAGGACGCCTACCTGCGCCTGGCCTTCGACGCGGTGTTCAGGGCAACGTTCGGGCAGTTCAAGCGCCCCTTCGACATCTTCGAGCTGACCACCTCGACGAAGATCCTGGTGATCGAGCGGGCCGGCGGGATCCGGGGTGTGGATGCATGCGGCGGACCGGGCGGCATCTGTTCGTACAGCCGTTTCACCGAGAAGCTCGAGTACTCCGACCGTGACATCGGCGTGATGCTCGATGGCACGTTCGGCAACGGGGCTTGGCAGTACATGGCCGCGATGACGAACGGCGCCGGCGCCAACGACGAAGAGGAGAACGACACCAAGTCGTACAGCGGCCGGTTGCAGTTCATGCCGATCGAGGATCTCATGATCGCCGGGAACATCGGTATCCACGACTACCCGAACGGGATTACCGCGGACGACGAGTATGCTATCGCCTTCGGTGGCGACATCGAGTGGGGCAACTACAACCAGGGCCTCCACGTGCAGGCCGGCCTCACCGCTGGCGACAACTGGAAGGCGCTTGACGAGGATGGCGATCCGGCGAGCTTCGTCACTGCGCAGGGCATCGTCACTTACAAGGTCCCGGTGCGCGACAGCCGGTTCATCGAGGCGATCGAGCCGGTCGGCCGCATCAGCGTGGGTGATCCCGACACCGACATAAACGACGACGAAGGATTCCTCTTCACCCCGGGCGTGGTCGTGTTCTTCAAGGATCGCAACAAGATCGCGCTGAACGTGGACATCTGGTCGCCGGGCGAAGGGGACACTGAGTACTCAGTCAAGGTTCAGTCCTACCTGCACTTCTAAAGCGAAGTCAAGAATTGGAGGAGTGAGAGAATCACGAAGGGAACACTCAAGCAGGTCGCCGGTCTACTCGTCGTGCCGGCACTTTGGGTAGCGCTAGCTGCCTGCGGCGGTGGCGAAGGCCGTATCGAGAGCGAAGCCGCCCTCATGGGCACTGTACGGATCGACGGCTCCAGCACCGTTTTTCCGGTCAGCGAGGCGGTGGCGGAGGAGGTTCAGATAGAGAACCGGGGTGTCCGCGTGACCGTCGGTATCTCCAGGACCGGCGGCGGCTTCCAGAAGTTTTGCGCCGGGGAGACCGACATCTCTAACGCCTCGCGGCCGATCAAGGACAGCGAGCTGGAGATCTGCCGCGCGAACGCGATCGAGCCCATCGAGCTCACGGTGGGTTACGACGGGCTCGCCGTGATGGTGAACCCACAGAACGACTTCGCCAGCTGCATGACGGTTGAGCAGCTGAAGCGGATCTGGGAGCCGGGCAGCCGGGTCTCCACCTGGAGGGACGTGCGGCCCGAGTGGCCGGCGGAGGAGATCGTGCTCTACGGTTCCGGCACCGACTCCGGCACCTTCGACTACTTCACCGAGGGAATCGTAGGCGAGGAGGACGCCAGCCGCCCCGACTTCACGGCCAGCGAGGACGACAACGTGCTCGTCCAGGGGATTGCCGGTGACAGGTACGCCCTCGGCTACTTCGGCTACGCGTACTACGCAGAGAACACCGACAAGCTGAAGCTGGTGGCAATCGACGCCGGCGAAGGCTGCGTGACGCCTAACCCGGAGAGCGTGCAGAGCGGCGAGTACCAGCCGCTCTCGCGCCCGCTCTATGTCTACCTGAGCCAGAGCGCCCTTGAGCGACCGGAGGTAACCGCCATCGTCCGCTATTATCTGAGTAGTGCGAGCGAGCTCGTGCCGCAGGTCGGCTACGTGGCGCTGGACGCTCAGCGTTACCAGACCGCTGTAAGCGAGATCCGATAGCGCAGTTGGGCTCTGCCCTGCGTCACCGCCCTAGCGGATCAAGGTGACGACAGTCTCCACGTGCGCCGTCTGCGGGAACATGTCGAGGCTCCTGCACGCCGCGACCATGAAGAGTCTGCCGAGTGCTTTGAGGTCACGCGCCAGCGTCGCCGGGTCGCAGCTCACGTAGACGATCTGCGCGGGCGGCCTTGTCTTGAGCGCCTCGATGACCTCGCCTGCCACGCCGCGACGCGGCGGATTGAGGAGCACGAGATCAGCGGGCAGCTCCCGGGCCAGAGCACACTCCACGCGCTGGGCTATGAAGCGGGCTGGCGCACCCGACTCGGCGGCGGCGCTCTGGGCGACAGCGATAGCGTGGCGGTTGGAGTCAATACCCACGACACGGGCGCCCTTCCAGGCCAGCTCCAGGGCCCTGAGGCCGAAACCGCAGTAGGCGTCGATCAACCGGCGACCTGCCACCTCCCCGCACCGCTCCTCAACGTAGGTCTCGAGCTTCGCCGCCACATCGCGGTTCACCTGCACGAACGCGTCTCCCGCGAGCTCGAGCTCGTGCGGACCCCAGCGCTCTGCCAGCCCGGACTCTCCCGAATACCATTCGATCGCGGCCAAGCGATCCAGCGACCAGATCGTCTCCAGGCCGGCGACCTCGCGCAACAACGTCTCAGGCTCTCCGTAGTCCTGCGCTCCCTCGACGGCAAGCCCGACCTCTCCCTTGCTGGTGGCCCGCAAGGTGAGGCGGAGCTCGGGACCTGCTGGCAGGCGCTCCGCCCCGGGTCCCCAGACGTCCCGAAGCCCCGCCCACACCCGATTGATCGGTGGCTCGGCGAGCGGGCAGTGATCGACATCGACGATTTCACCCGCTCTGTCAGCAGCGTGGAAGCCGGCGAAGACGCGCTCGCCGGATCGACGCAGGACGAACGTCACGCGGTTTCGGTA
>JBDHKG010000185.1:0-3276 GCA_039586495.1 Gemmatimonadota bacterium
AGAGCGCTTCAGTGAACTCTCAGCCCAAGCTGCCACACATCGTTGCACATCTGTCCGCACGCTTATGTCCCAGGCGAGCAGTAGTGGCCCCAGCACAAGGCCTCGCGCTGTGGGCCCAGGTAGCGTAGTTTGATAGCGAAGCTCGGAGGAACGGCTCATTGTCTTCGAGCCGACGACAGACCAGATAAGACGCTTCAATTGTCACTCCCGCCTCCCAGTGCCTCGGCGTCGATTTCTCGCCTCTCGTCGGTGCGAGGAGGTCTGTTTCATGAAGTCCACCGGCTACGATCCCTACTACCGTCTTGCCGCGGCGCTGATCGCCAGCGCGATCAAGGCCGCGCGAAAGATCGAGCAGCCGAGCAACCACGAGACACAGTTGAGCGCGTTGAAGGCTATCGCGTGGCTGGCGCGGCCGGGGGCTGGGGACCAATGGTTTGACATGGCCGGCTTTGAACATGCAGCGCTCGTGGAGCGTCTTCCCCTGGAGCGCTGGGTCAAACGGGGGCGCGAGCTGTTGACGATCAACCCGCGGCTGAAGAGCGCCATAACCTGACGCCAGCGCCCTACCTAAGCCAGCGACGCCTCTGCCGCTGCACGCTAGCCAAGGACCGTTCCGCACTCGGCGAGGCCAGTTATCTCGACGCGCTCGAGCGCCCATTGACAGAAACCGAGATACTGCTATGCTTATTCGCCGTTGAGAACACCAGTGACTACTCGAGGGACCTGGCTCACACGCCGGTCCCTTTTTTCGTGTTCGCTGCGAGAACGGCTGTATCGGCGCGGCGCCAGCAGCCGCAACGGTGTGCCTAGCGCGGGGGCAAGGTCCGCGTGGAACGTGTAGTCGGTAGGTACGGCAGCGCCGGACTCCGACTACAAGAACACACAAGGAGTACGGCAGATGCGTACGACCGGAACCGTCAAGTGGTTCAACGAGAGCAAGGGCTTCGGTTTCATCACGCCCGAGGACGGGCAGAAGGACTGCTTCGTCCACCATTCAGCCATCCAAGCCGAAGGGTTCAGGAGCCTGAGCGAGGGTGAGCGCGTGGAGTTCGACGTCGTGCAGGGCGACAAGGGCCCGGCGGCTGAAAACGTGACCAAACTGGGCAACTGAAGCCTGTATTCGCCACGGGGTGTTGGCACCACCGTTGTCAGCGCGATACGGCGGACGCGGACGGTGCCGGTCCGCCATGACCCTCTATGAATCCACCTGCCCCAGCAGCACAATCAGCACATCCGGTGGCCGAGCTTTCCTCCGTGGGGTCCAGCGCGGAACTAGGCTGCGCAGGTTGCCACGATACTGGTCTGTCTGGCCGTTGCATCGTGGCGTGGGCGGGCGTAAGCTAGTTGGGTGCAACGGCGCCCCGTGGCGCTCCTCGCTCCGCTTCAGGCTGCAAGGAGTTGCAGCGATTGGAGATCTTGAACGTCAGTCTAATACCAGTTGGGCGAGATTCCAGGGTGAACTATCACGTCAAGAAGGGCTCCAGAAATGAATATCTACGTAGGAAACCTGTCTCGCGACGTCACCGAAGAGGATTTGCGAGGAGCTTTTGATAACGGACAAGTACAGCGGCGAGCCAAGAGGATTCGCATTCGTGGAGATGCCCGCCAAGGCCGAAGCCCAGTCCGCGATCAACGACCTAAACGGCAAGGAGTTGAAGGGACGAACGCTTAACGTTAATGAGGCTCGTCCCCGCTCCGAAGGGCGTCGAGGTGGAGGAGGCCGAGGTGGTGGAGGTCGAGGCGGAGGAGGCCGAGGTGGTGGGCGGCGATCCTGGTAAGCCGCGCTCGGACATCATAGACTCATACGACAGCGACGCTCGCGCTTATGGCGCCCGAACCGGGCGCCTTCACACTGAGCGCCGCCGTGCGGCGCGAAGCCACCCACGACCTGCGGACTAGAAGTGCACGTCTAGGCGCCAGCCAGCTCTTGTGGGCGCTGGCACCACCGTCGTCACCGCGAGGGCGGCGACGCATCACAGCCGTATACTCTACCGCTGGCACTCTGACAGTTTTCTGACCCTACGTACCCGGCTTCCGCAGCAAAATGTCGTGGTCTCGGATGTCGGCGATGGCCGCGCCACCGCCGTCCACTTGACCCCGCTTCTTCAAAACGCCGATCATATGGGCGGATATGAAGGGCAACCCGACGTGGGTGTCGCCGGGCAAGCTATAACGGGCTGCGCACGGCGCACCCTGCTGGGAGTAACTCGATGTGAGCGCCACTGACGCCGTCATCGCCGCTCCTTCTCGAGTAGATGAACCGATCCGCGCCGAGCTCTTCGGCATCGAGCGCCTGGAGCAACACGCCGAGAGCCTGGCCGCGGCCCAGCGCACTACCGAGAGGCCTACCAAAGGACGCAAGCTCCTCCCCAGGGTCCGCGAGAACGGACGCGTGCTGCTGGCCGCGTACCGGAACACCGTCGAGGCCGTGCGGGAGAAGCGCGAGATTACGCCGGCCGAGGAGTGGCTCCTCGACAACTTCTTCGTCGTGGACGAACAGCTCCGGGAGATCCGCGACCACCTCCCGGGTGGCTACTACCGCCTGCTGCCGAAGATCGCCGAGGGCCACCTCGCTGGATACCCGCGCGTCTATGGGCTGGCCTGGGCCTACGTGGCCCATACCGACAGCCGATTCGACCTGAAGACGCTTCAGCCATTCGTCCGCGCCTACCAGCGCATCCAGCCGCTCACCATCGGGGAGATCTGGGCTGTAGCCATCCACCTCCGCGTGGCCCTCGTGGAGAACGTGCGGCGGCTGTCGGAGCAGATCATCCGCAACCGCCAGGCGCGGGCCGGGGCCGACGAGCTGGCGGACCGCCTGCTGGGCCTGAGCGGTCAGCCGGCGGAGCATGCGGATGACGTTCTGGGCCGTCTGGACGACGCCCCGCTGGCCAGCGCCTTCGCGGTGCAGCTCATCCAGCGGCTGCGTGACCAGGACACCTCGATCATGCCGGCCCTGGCCTGGCTCAACGAGAGGCTGAGCGCCCAGGGTACGTCGGCCAACGAAGTGGTCGCTCAGGAGCATCACGCCCAGGGCGCGGTGAACGTCACCGTCCGCAACATCATCACGAGCATGCGGTGGATGTCGTCGATCGACTGGCTCGATTTCTTCGAGAGCGTCAGTCTGGTGGACGAAGTCCTGCGCGCCGCTCCCGGGTTCGCAGCTATGGATTTCGCGACGCGGAACGAGTACCGGACCCAGATCGAGCTGCTCTCGCGCCGTTCGAGGCGATCGGAGATCGAGGTGGCACGGGAAGCCATGGCCCTCGCCCAGAA
>JBDHKG010000186.1:0-2397 GCA_039586495.1 Gemmatimonadota bacterium
ACGATGACGATTGGGCTGATCACGCCGATCGCGATGGAGGAGGGGCTGCGCTTCGCGATTCGCGAGGGCGGCCGCACCGTCGGCGCCGGCGTCGTCACCAAGGTTCTGGAGTAGGCTGCTCGTAGGTTACGCGGCCTCAATCAGGAGGGCTTGCCAGGCGCCCTAGCAATGTCAGGAAAGATTCGGATCAGACTGAAGGCGTTCGATCACGCGGTCATCGACCAGACGGCCGCGGACATCGTGCGGACGGCACAGAAGACGGGCGCTACCGTGCGTGGACCGGTACCGCTCCCGACGCGGCGTCAGCGTTGGACGGTGCTGCGGAGCCCTCATGTCGACAAGAAGTCCCGCGAGCAGTTCGAGCTGAAAACGCATAAGCGGGTCATCGACATCTTCGATTCGCGGCCTCAGACGGTCGATGCGCTGACCAAGCTCGACCTTCCGGCCGGGGTCGATGTGGAGATCAAGGTAGACTGAGGCAGGGCATGCCATGTTGGGGCTGATCGGCAGAAAGATCGGAATGACCCAGCTGTTTGCCGAGGACGGAACCCTGGTTCCCGTCACGGCGATCGAGGCGGGCCCGTGCCCAATCGTCCAGGTCAAGACCGAGGATCGCGACGGCTACCGCGCGGTTCAACTCGGCTTTGGGCGCAAGAAGGCGAAGCGGAGCTGCAAGCCCCAGCTCCGGCCGTCGTTCGCGAGTTCAAGCTGGGCGCCGACGAGGTGTTGGCGGAGGACCCGCACACACCGGCTTCACCGGCAGCCGCTGAAAGCCCGCCTCAGGGTGCTGAAGGTGCCGAGGACGAAGCCGAGGCGGGAACGGCGGGTCCCGAGGCACGGCAGGGTCTGCGAGTGGGTCAGGTCCTCACGGTGGCCATGTTTGAGGAGGGTGAGCGGGTAAAGGTCACAGGCCATTCCAAGGGGCGGGGCTTCCAGGGCGTAGTGAAACGGCATCGCTTTGCAGGTCGCCCCAAGTCGCACGGCCATCCCTCGGTCAGGGTGCCCGGCTCGATCGGTCCGGGGACCGATCCCTCGCGGGTGATCAAGGGCCGCAAGATGGCGGGTCGCATGGGGATGGAGCGCAAGACGATCCGGAACCTGACGGTGGTAAGGGTGGACCCGGAGCGAAACTTGCTCTTCGTGAGGGGATCAGTGCCAGGGGCGCGCACCGGCTGGGTCTTTGTCGGGAAGCAATGACGACTAGCAGGCTTAGCGGAGTATAGAGGTCGAGCGGACGATGACACCTCTCACGGCGCGGTACTACAAGGCCGACGGCCAGGCGGGAGTTGCGCGGGCGTTGCCCGCGGAGCTGTTCGACGGCGTCGTGCACGAAGGCGCGATCCACGCCGCCGTGAAGGCCCATCTGGCGAATCGGCGGCAAGGTACGGCCTCGGCGAAGAGCCGAGGTGTGATGCGCGGCGGTGGCCGCAAGCCGTGGCGACAGAAGGGGACTGGACGTGCCCGCGCGGGCAGCATCCGCTCACCGATCTGGCGAGGCGGCGCGGTGGTGTTCCCGCCACAGCCGCGGTCCTATCGAGAGGACCTGCCCAAGAAGGTCCGGCACCTGGCGCGGCGCTCGGCGTTTAACGCCCGGGCCTCGGAGGACCGTGTCATCGTGATCGAAAGCCTGGCGCTGGAGCGGCCGAAGACTCGGCAGCTGGTGCGGCTGTTGGAGAAGCTGGGTCTGAGTGACGACAAGGTGTTGATTCTGACGGCGGGCTATCAGCCGACCTTCCATCTCTCGGCACGGAACATTCCCGACGTCGAGGTGCGAGTGTTCGGCACGGAGTCGGCCTACGACGTCTTGTGGGCCGATTCGGTGGTCATCGAGGAGAGGGCGCTGTCAGAGAGCCGGCAGGCGGGCGTCGCGAGGGTGCCTGAGGCGAGTTCGGAGGAGGGCGACGATGCGTGATCCACGGCAGATCGTCGTCCGCCCGATCATTACCGAGAAGTCATCGGCGAGCCAGGCCGAACACAACCACTACACGTTCGAGGTGGCAGTTGACGCGAACAAGCACGAGATCAAGCACGCCGTGGAGCGGCTGTTCGCGGTGCATGTCAAGGATGTGCGGACGGCGTTGCAGCGGGGCAAATGGCGCCGCAGGGGCGTCCATGTCGGCAAGCAGCGCAATTGGAAGAAGGCGGTAGTCAGGCTCGCCGAGGGCGAGACGATAGAGTCCTTTGAGGGGCGTTGATGGCGATCAAGAAGCTGAAGCCGAGGACCGCGGGAACGCGTTTCCGATCGCTGGTGGACGGTGAGGAGATCACGCGGAACCGGCCGGAGAAGTCGCTGCTGGAGCCCCTGAAGAATAAGGGCGGGCGCAACCATCACGGTCACACTACCACGCGGCATCGCGGCGGTGGCCACAAGCGGCGCTATCGCAGGATCGACTGGCG
>JBDHKG010000123.1:0-7501 GCA_039586495.1 Gemmatimonadota bacterium
CCGATCAGCGTGATCCTCACCTTCGCGCTGCTCTACCTGTTCGGTGCGAGCCTCAACATCATGAGCCTGGGCGGCCTGGCGCTGGGCGTCGGGATGCTGGTGGACAACTCGATCGTGGTGCTGGAGAACATCTTCCGGCACCGGGAGCGCGGGATGGCGGCGGCGGCCGCGGCGGGCCTGGGCGCGCGCGAGGTGCAGGCGGCGATCACGGCGTCGACGCTCACGACGATCGCGGTGTTCGGCCCGATCATCTACGTGAAGGGTGTGGCCGGGGAGCTGTTCAAGGACCTGTCGATCGCGGTGGCGGTGTCGCTGTTGGCGTCGCTGCTGGTGGCGCTGACGCTGTTGCCGATGATCGCGGCGCGGATCCGCGGGGTCGGGCCCGGTGAGGAAGAAGTCCGGCGCGAGGTCGCCTACCCGGCGGGCACGGGCGCCGGCGGCTGGGAGCCGGGCCGCGTGTTTCCGCCCATCGGTCGCTTCGTGCAGGAGGAGCGGGCGCGCTACGGCGGCCGCGCCCACTGGTGGCGCTGGCCGGTGATCCTGACACGCTGGTTGGGCGCGCTGTTCGGCGCGCTGGTGCGGGTCGCGGTCGCGTTCGTCATCGCGCTGCTGCGTTTCTGGGGGAGCCTCATCGCGCGGCCGCTGAGCGCTTTCGCCGGGCCGATCTTCCGTGGCTTCGATCGCGGATTCGCGCGCTTCGCGCAGCGCTACCATCAGCTGCTGGAGTGGGCGCTCGACCATCGCGGTGCCACGCTCGCCGCCGCGGCGGCCGCGTTCCTGCTGGCGCTGGGGCTCGGTTGGCAGCTGCCTCGGGATCTGTTGCCGCAGGTGGATGAGGGCGCCTACCGGGCGCGGGTCGATCTGCCGCTGGGCACGCCGCTGGAGACGACGGATGAGATCAGCACGCAGCTGGAGGCGGTGGCGCTGGGCGATGCGGCCACCGAGGCGGCTTTCACGCGAGTGGGCCGCGCGGAGGCGGCGGAGGTGACGGAGCGTGAGGCGACGGGTGTGAACACCGCGGCGCTGGACGTACGGCTGAAGGGAAGGGCGCGGACGCGCCCGGCGGTGGAGCGGCTGCGGGCCGGGATCGGGGATCTGCTGAGCGTCGAGGCACTGACGATCGAGACGGGCCGGGCCACCGAGCTGGGCCGGGTGCTGGGGCTGGGCGAGGCGGACGTGGCGGTGCGGATCCGGGCGGAGGACCTGGACGCGGCGCTGGATCTGGCGGCGGAGGTCGAGCGACGGCTGAGCGCTCTTCCGATGTTGGCCGGCGTGCATACCGGGCTGTTGCGCGGCCAGCCGGAGATCGAGATCGAGATCGAGCGCGAGCGGGTCGCCCGGCACGGGCTCACGGTGCGCGAGGTGGCGGACGCGATCGAGGCGTACATGCGCGGCCTGGTGGCCACCCGCTTCGTCGATTTCGACCGGCGCATCGATGTGCTGGTGAGGCCGCCCGAGGCGATCCGGCGCGAGTTCAACAACCTGCTGGAGTTCCAGATCAAGGGCGTGCCGGTTCGCGAGCTGATCATCTGGCGCGAGACGCTGGCGCCGGTGGAGGTGCTACGCGACGGCCAGGGCCGCGTGGTGCCGGTGTATGCCGATGTGACGCGCGGCGGCCTGGACGCGGCGGTCACGGCGATCGGTGCAGCGCTTGCCGATCTGGAGCTACCGCCACGCATGCGCTACGAGGTGGGCGGAGTGAACGAGGAGATGCGCGATTCGTTCCGCTCGCTGGCGCTGGCCTTTGCCCTCGCGCTCGCGCTGGTGTTCATGATCCTGGCGGCGCAGTTCGAGTCAGTGATCCACCCGTTCACCATCATGCTGGCGGTGCCGCTGGCGGCGATCGGTGCGGTGGCCGCGCTGATCGTCACGCGCGACGGCGTCAACGTGATGAGTCTGATCGGCTTCGTGATCCTGGTGGGGATCGTGGTGAACGACGCGATCATCAAGGTGGATTTCATCAACCAGTACCGGCGCGAGGGTCACGAGCTGCGCGACGCGATCATGGAGGCGGGCCGCGTGCGGTTGCGGCCGATCATCATGACGACGGCGACGACGGTGCTCGGGCTCACGCCGCTTGCCTTGGGGCTCGGCGCGGGCGCGGACCTGCGGGCGCCGCTGGCGGTGGCGGTGATCGGCGGCTTGATCTCGGCGACCATGCTCACGCTGATCGTGGTCCCGGTGCTCTACGCAACCCTGGAGGCGGCGCGGCGGTGGGTGCGCTAGTGCTCGGGTCGGTGACGCGGGCCCTGTCGCTCCAGCGCTCGCGGGTCGGCGGCAGGAGTCTGCTCGCTTCACCGCTCGCGTGCAGCTTCGGGGGTCGTCGCTCCGTTCTTGCTCGCTCGCGAGTTACGCTCGGCGGACTCCTGCTGCCTCCCGGTCTCGTTCGCGAGTTACACACGGCGGACTCCCGCCGCCTCCCATGCAATAGGTTGGTGAGAGACGGGTGATAGGGGACCGAGGATGATTCGTCTGTCGATCAACCGGCCGACTACGATCGCGATGGTCTACATCGCGATCGCGGCGGTGGGCGTCGCGTCGTTCCTCGACATCCCGGTGGAGCTCCTTCCCGATGTCGACTTCCCGCAGCTCAGCATCAACACGAACTGGCCCGGTGCCTCGCCGGAGATGGTGGAGGCGTTCCTGACGGCACCGCTCGAGGGCGCGGCGCAGCAGGTGCGTGGCGTGCACAAGATCGAGTCGGAGTCGAGTGAGGGCCGCTCGGAGATCACCGTGGAGTTCAATCGCGGCACCGACATGGACTTCGCGCGGGTCGAGCTGTCCGAGCGGATCCAGTCGCTCCGTGACGAGCTGCCGCCGGACGTACGGCCGCAGGTCACCCTTTACGTACCGCGCGAGTTCCAGACGGGCGAGCGCGAGGACATGCGCTACACGCTGGCCGGCAGCTACACCTTCGAGCACCTGCGCCGCTACGCCGAGGAGGAACTGCGGCCACAGCTCATCGCCATCGACGGGATCGAGGAGGTGGCGGTGCGCGGCGGCGAGGAGCGCGAGATCCTGATCGAGCTAGACCGGGCGCGCATGGAGGCGTTCGGCGTCCGTCCTGTGGGTGTCGCCCTGGCCCTGGGCGCGGCGGAGCTGGTGCGCACGGCTGGGAAGCTGCAGCAGGGCGACACCGAGTGGGTGGTGACGATCCGGAACGACATCGACGCGGTGGCCCAGCTCGAGTCACTGATCGTCGTCCCCGACACGCTCGGCACGGGCGAAGTGGTGCGGGTCGCCGACATCGCCCGGGTGCGCGACACCACCGCAGACCCGCGCTTCTACTTCCGGATCGATGGGAGGCCGGCGGTGGGGCTGTCGCTGATCCGCAGCGTCGGCACCAACGCGCTCAAGGTGGCGGACGCGGTGAAGGCGAAGGTCGATGAGCTGCGCGAGGGGCTGTCGCCCGGCATGCGGATGGCCCTCGAGTACGACGGCAGCCGCGACATCCGGCAGCAGCTCACCGATCTCAGGCTGCGAGCCCTGGCGGCAGCGATCGTCATCTTCCTGGTGCTGCTCCTGTTCCTCGGCTCGTTCCGTACCGCGGGGATCGTGTTCGCCACTGTCGTCTTCTCGGTGCTCATCGCAGTCAACCTTCTGTACTTCGGCAAGTTCAGCTTGAACGTGCTGACGATGGCGGGTCTGGCGATGGGCTTCGGTCTGATGGTGGACAACTCGATCGTGGTGCTGGAGAACATCTATCGGCGGCGGCGCGCTCTGCGTGAGGGCGCGGTTGAGGCGGCGGACCGGGGCACCCGGCAGGTGGCGCTGCCCATAGTGGCGGGCACGCTCACCACGGTGATCGTCTTCCTGCCGTTCCTGTACTTGCAGGGTGAGCTGCGGCTGTACTACCTGCCCTTCGCCTATGCGGTCGGGTTCAGCCTGCTCGCCTCGCTGTTCGTGGCGTTCAGCTTCGTGCCGGGTCTGGCGGCGCGTGCGCTGGCCGGGGGCATCCCGGGCAGGGCGGGGGCCTACAGCGGCAAGCCACCCTTCTACGTGCGCCTCTACCGCGGCGTGCTCTCCTTCGCCCTTGGCCATCCGGTGCTGGTCATCCTGGTCACGGCGGCCGCCTTCATCGGCAGCTATCGACTGTTCGACAAGCACGTGGTCAGGGGCGCCATCTGGGGCCGCTGGGGCCAGCAGACGTACATCTCGATCATCTTCAACATGCCGCGCGGTGCGGAGCTGGAGCGTACGGACGCGCTGGTGCGGAGCTTCGAGGCGCGGCTGACGACGATTCCGGAAATCGAGCGGTTCACCACGTATGTGCTGCCGGAGTTCGGGCGCATCCATGTCACCTTCCCCGACTCGCTGGAGAACACCTACGTGCCGGTGGCGATCAAGGAGCAGATGGTGGCGTACTCGTATCTGTTCGCCGGTGCCGAAGTGCGGGTCTACGGGTTCGGGCCGTCCTTCTACGGTGGTGGCGGCGCGCCGCCGACATATACGATCAAGCTCCTCGGCTACAATTACGAGCACCTGCGCGAGATCGCCGAGGATTTGGCGCGCCGGCTGCAGCGCTTCAGCCGGGTGCGGGAAGTGGACACGAACGTCAGCGACTGGTGGTGGACCGACAGGGCGTTCGAGTTCTACCTGAGCGTGGATCGGCCGCGGCTGGCGGGCTACGGGCTGAGCGTCGAGGAGCTGTTGCGCTTCGTCAGCAGCAACATCCAGGGTCAGGTCAGCCTGAATCAGATCAAGGTGGGCGGTGAGGAGGTGCGGTACGCCGTCAAGCTGGAGGGGTACCGCGACTTCTCGTTCGGCGACCTGCGGGAGCTGGCGGTCCCGACGGCGACCGGCGAGACGGTGCGGCTGTCGGACGTGGCGGAGGTGGGGCGGCGCGAGGTGTTGAACCGCATCGTGCGAGAGAACCAGCAGTACCAGCGGCTGGTCGGCTGGGAGTTCCGCGGGCCACGCAGGCTGGGCGATCGGGTGCGGGATGTGGCGGTGGACGCAACGGAGCTGCCGGCGGGCTACACGATCGAGAAGGAGCGGGAGGTCTTCTGGACCTCGGAGGAGCAGCGGCAGATCTACACGGTGCTCGTTTTCGCGGTGCTCCTTATATATATAGTGACTGCGGCGCTGTTCGAGTCGTTGCGCGCGCCCTTCGTCGTGCTGCTCACGGTGCCGCTGGCCTTGATCGGCGTCTTCCTGGTCTTCTTCTACACAGGCGCCTCGTTCACCCGCTCGGCCTACATCGGTGTCATCATGATGGCGGGGATCGTAGTCAACAACGCGATCCTGGTGGTCTACCACATCAACGAGATCCGCGGCGCGGGTACGGCGTTGAAGGAGGCGATCATCCAGGGCACGCTGGAGCGGGTACGTCCGATCCTGATGACCGCGCTCACCACGGTGCTGGGCCTGTTGCCGCTCATCCTGTTCAGCGAGACGATCGACGCGACGATCTGGAACGCGCTGGCGTTGGCGACGATCGGCGGGCTGATCGCCAGCACGATCTTCGTGCTCACGAGCATCCCGGTCCTCTACTATCTGTTCGAGCGGCGTACGGCGGTCGCGGCGCGCTGAGGACGCGCGCCCTCGGTGCCGTGCTAGCAAAGTGGTGCAGGAGGCTCGATCGCCTCGCCGAGCTTGCAAACCAGGCGCACGACTGAGTCGAGGGATTGGCGGCCGAGGTAGACGGATCAGCGGCTGGAAGGGGACTTATCTGATCAAGGTAATCAGGAGTTCTGAAAATGAGGCATCTCGACATCTGCGTGCTCGCGCTCATGCTGGCGACGGCAAGTGGCGCGGCGGCTCAAGTGGGCGGCGAAGCTATCGTGATCGGCGAGTCGATTCGGCTCTATTCGCGAGTATATGACCAGGAGTTCAGGCTCTCGATCTATTTGCCCGATGGCTATGCGCGAAGCAGCGAGCGATACCCCGTCCTGTATACGGTACAAGCTTATTCCCGGCATACGGCAGGCACGGTCGCGCAGCTCTCCGGGGTCGCCACGCCCGAGCTGATCTACGTCCACGTCGACACATATAACTCCGGCGATCTCCTCCCCACCAGGATCGAGAGCAGGCCCAGCAGCGGCGGCGCAGACCGCTTCTTGGCGTTCTTCCGGGAGGACTTGATCCCGTTCATCGACTCGACCTACCGCACGCAGCCATTTCGGATCTTGCATTCCGGTTCCTGGGGTGGCGTCTTTTGTCTCTACGCTGTTCTGACTCAACCCGATCTCTTCAATGCGCATATCGCAGCAGTGCCGTGGCTGATCTACGACGGCGACGAGAGCTTCATGTTGACGAATGCGGAATCGCTCATCAACCGGCAGCGATTCGACAAGAATTTCGTCTTCGTTGGCCTGGGGAACGATCCGGATCCCGGCTTGCGGGAGAGCGTCGAGGCCATTGCCGAGATGCTGGAGAGCGCTCAGAAGCAGGGTCTACGGTTCAAGTATGTCTACTGGGGTGAAGAAGACCACTTCTCTACGGGGCACAAAGCCATCTTCGATGGGCTGAGGTGGACGTTTCAGCCCTGGAGCGAGGTTCCACAGAGCGTGTTGCTCAAGGGGAGAGATGCCATACAGCAGTACCGGGAGGCGCTTGCAGGCTTGTACGGCTTCGATATCGGCTTACACACTGGCTCCCTCTTTAGGATGGGGTACCAGCTCATGGGGCAAGGCGAGCTCGAGAAGGCTATAGACATGTTCGAGTTGTGTGTCGAGATGTCTCCGGACACCCCGTCTCTGTACAGTGCTCTCGGGCGGGCGTATGAGAGAAGCGGACAGCTCGACAACGCGATGAGCAACTTCGAGGCCGCTTACGAGCTGGCGCGGCAGCGGTCGGAATCCGACCTCGCCCGCTATTCGGATGATATCGAGCGTGTTCGGAGGAAGTTGGCCGAGAAGAGATGAAACGGCGGCGTCGGCAAACGGCCATGGGCTACGTGGATAGTGTGGGTCGGCTAGCTGAGGCTCGCAGGAATGGGAGGCCCTTTATGTTCCGCAACGCAGTGGTCGTGCTGTGCTTCTGTTTGTGGGCGTTTCCGAGCGTGTTCGCTCAGCAACCCGGTGAGATCAGCTATCACGACGAGTCGGTCATGCCGGGTGGGAAGGCGGGCGAGCGGATCCGCTCGATCATCAACACGCTCAACGCGAACGATCCCGAGCGAGTGCAGCGGTTCATGCAGGAGGAGTGCACGGAGGGCTTCCGGGAGTACGCGGCGATGGACGAGCACATCGGCGTCTTTCTCGGCCTGCACCGAATGACCGGCGGCGTGGATTTCCACAGCATCCGCACTTATGTGCCGGCGCGCGTCGGTGAGACCGTGGTGATCCTCAAGGACAGGAACTACGAGGCGTGGCGCGCCTTCACGCTCCGGTTCAGTGACTCGGCCGACTCGCTCGTGGCCGGGCTGCGATTCAACGATGCGAGCAGGCCAAGCAACGTGGAGGAGGCTGTTCTCAGCGAGGAGCAGGCGATTCAGGCGGCGGGTGCGATCGTGCGCCGGGTCTGCGAGCGTGACGCGTTCTCGGGCACCGTGCTGATC
>JBDHKG010000027.1:0-29981 GCA_039586495.1 Gemmatimonadota bacterium
AGGTCGAGCGCGACGAAGACACCCAGGATGCCGGTCACCAGAATGAGAAGCATCGCATAGTAAGCGCGCTCCTTCTCTTTGATCTGGTCCCACGAGACCAGCACCGATATCGGCAACAGGAACGTCGTCAGCAGGATGAGCAGCAGCGAGATCCCATCCACCCCCAGCGCATAGGAAATGCCCCAGTCGGGGATCCACGGCTCCGAGACGTAGTTCTGCCAGCCCACCCGCCCGATCTCGAAGGTCCAGAACAGCGGCAGCGAGACCAGGAATTCCAGCATCGCAGCTATGAACGCCCAGTAGCGTATCCGCCCCCTCGACAGGAAGAGGCAGGCCAGCCCCGCGACGGCCGGGAAGAAGACCAGAAAGGTTATGATCCAGTGACTGCTATACAGAGTCGCCAGTTGCGACATCGCACCTATTCCCTATAAGGCCACGGCCCCGAGGATGATGAGAATGCCAAGCACGATGATCAGCACGTACGTCCCGACGTATCCCGTCTGGAAACGGCTGACCACCCAGCCTCCGAATCGCGTCGTGTAGGCCACGCCGTTGACCAGCGCACCATCGATCAGCCCCTGATCGAACACGCGCCACGAGAACATGCACAACGCCTTGAACGGCCTTACGATCACTACGTCATAGAGCTCGTCCACATACCACTTGCGATACAGCAGACGCCACAACCCGGTCGGCTCGGCCGCTTCCCGCGCCGGGGCGTACTTCTTTCCGCGCAGGGCCATGAACGTGAAGATCACCACCAAGATCGCCGCGGTCGTGGATAGGACTGCCCAGGTGCCTTCCCCGCCGCCGAACGGCGCCACGTGCGCCGGCTCGCCCATGTGCTCGACCAGCACGTGCTCGGCGGCCGCAAAGCTCGGATGAAGGAAGTGGTGCAGCCAGGTGAATTCGGGCAGCAGAGGCAGCGCTTCCGGAACGTTCACCCAGCCGCTCGCCACGGAGCCAAGGGCGAGCAAAATAAGCGCGACGAGCATCGCGCTCGGCGCTGCGCGGAGATACCTCCGGGCTCCCTCGCCAACGCGGCTCGCACCGTGGAACACCATCACGAGCCAGCGCGTGATGTAGCCCGCTGTGAGCAGCGCGGTGAGAACCGCCAGCACCCAGAGAAGCGTTTGCCCTCGCGCGCCCGCCGACCAGATGATCTCATCCTTCGAGAAGAATCCAGCCAGCGGGAAGACCCCTGCCAGCGCCAACGCGCCAATCCAAGCGGTCCTGAACGTCGTCGGCAGGTAGGACTTCAGCCCACCCATGTTTCGCATGTCCTGGGTCACATCCTCACCGGCCTCCTCGCCGACGTGCTCGAGCGCATGATGCATGGCATGGATCACCGCACCAGAAGCCAAGAAGAGCAGTGCCTTGAAGAAGGCATGAGTCGCCAGGTGGAAGATGCCCGCTGTGTAGGCGCCAACACCGACCGCCAGGAACATGTAGCCGAGCTGCGAGATCGTGCTGTAGGCGATGACCCGCTTGATGTCGAACTGCTGGACTGCGATCGTCGCGGCGAAAAGCGCGGTTACGGCTCCGACAACGGCAACCACCGTCATGCTCAGTGGTGCTAGCGCGAAGAGCACACCTGTGCGGGCCACCAGGTAGACGCCCGCTGTGACCATGGTCGCCGCATGGATCAAAGCCGAGACCGGCGTCGGCCCGTGCATGGCGTCCGGCAACCAGACGTAGAGCGGGATCTGCGCTGACTTGCCGGTGCAACCGAGGAAGAGGAACAGCGTAATCAGCGTTATGGCGGCACCGCCGTACTCGAATGCTCGCGGCGCGATGGCGAAGACCGCCTGGAAGTCCAGCGTCCCCAGGTAGGTGAACAGGGCGAACATCGCCATCAAGAAGCCGAAGTCGCCGATTCGGTTGACGATGAACGCCTTCTGCCCGGCGTCAGCCTTCGCAGCCTGGGTGAACCAGAAACCGATGAGCAGGTACGAGCACAGCCCGACGCCCTCCCAACCCACAAACATCAGCGCGAAGTTCGCGGCGAGCACCAGCACCAGCATGAAGAAGACGAACAGGTTGAGGAAGGAGAAGTAGCGGGCGTAGCCCATGTAGCCGATGCTGTATATGTGGATGATGAAGCTCACGCACGTGACGACCAGCGCCATGATGACGGAGAGCTGATCGAGCTGCAGCGCCGCCTCGACGCGAAGCTGCCCGACCTCCATCCAGGTCCAGTAGCTCCGAATAACCGGCTCTGCATCGTGCACACCCAGCAACAGCACGAGGTTGACTGCGGCGACCAGGAAGGACAGCCCCAGCACCCCGGGGCCCACAACGCTCACCAGCTTCCGACGATCCGGCGCCAGATAAGCCACAGCCCCGTTGACCACGAAGCCGATGAACGGCAGTAGAATCATCCAGGAGGGGAGGAACGGCACGTAGGCCCGTTCGTGCGTGACCGCCTCCTGAACCAGCGCGAGCATCGAATCCAGAACTGAAGCTCCTACCATCGCAGTAGCCTGAAGTTGCGGATGTCAACGGAATCGTAGTGGCGGAAGATCGAGATGATGATGCCCAGTCCGACCGCTGCCTCAGCCGCTGCAACCGTCATCACGAATATCACGAACACCTGCCCCTCGATCCCGGCGTATCTGGACACCGCGACGAAGAAGAGGTTCACGGCATTCAGCATCAGCTCTATGCACATGAACATCACAATCGCATTGCGGCGCAGCAGCACGCCCGCCACGCCAATAGCAAACAGGGCCGCGCTCAGTACCAGTGACTCGACCAGCATGCCGTCACGCTCTCCGCTTCGCGATTACCACTGCACCCACCATCGCGACCAGTAGCAAGATTCCCGTGACCTCCAGTGCCACGACGTAACTTTGGAACAGCGGTTCGGCAACAGCCGCAACCGCCCCCTTGGCCTCCAGCAGCGGCGCCAGGATATCAGCCTCCGGCCGCTCCGGAGCGCCCCGCATCACCGTCACGAGCTCGGCGAGCAAAACCAGGCCGAGCCCGGCGGCAAAGGCCCACCAGAAGCGCCCCCGGATGTCAGGCTCAAAAGCATGGCCCAGGTTGAGCAGCATGATTACGAACAGGAACAGCACGAGGATGGCCCCAGCGTAGACCACGACCTGGAGTGCTGCCAGGAAGTGGGCGTCGAGCAGGACGAAGATCCCGGCAACAGCGAAGAGCGTCACCACCAGGTACAGGGCGGCGTAGACCGGGTTCCTGCGCGTAACCATCAGCACGCTGCTCGCCACGGCGAGGCCGGCGAAGAGGTAGAATACGATCTGGCTCAGATCCATGGCGTGCCTACGGTACGTCCGCCGAACGCCAGACCCTCACACCTTCACTCGGATGCGGGATCCTCTGGATCCCACAGCTGCGTGAAGGGATGGTCCTGCACGCACAGTCGCTCGAGATCATAGACGAACCTCTCGCGGCTGTACTCGGCGGCTTCATAGTGAACCCCGAGATGTATGGCTTCCACCGGGCAGACTTCCTGACAGTAACCGCAGAAGATGCAACGGAACTCGTCGATCTCGTACACAGCCGCGTACCGTTCCCCGTTCTCATCCTCCGCAGGGATCAGTCTTATGCAATTCGCCGGACAGATCGTCGGACACAAACCACAGGCCACACACTTGGCGCGCCCATCTTCATGGACGGCCATGCGGTGCGTGCCGCGCATCCGCGGCGCGAGCTCCCACTTCTCCTCGGGATACTGCTGGCTGACTGTGATCGGTCTCACGAGATGCTTGAAAGTCACCGCCATGCCCTTGAGGGTCGCCCGCAGATAGGAGGCTCCCTCTTCTGGCCTCGCGACCGTTATGACTCCAATTGCCATGTGCTATCCTCGCGACTGGAGGCGATACATCCGCATCTGCCTCCAGCCCGCCCCTGTGACCACACGATTCCTGTCCAGCCAATACAAGAGCGCCAGAAACAAGACGACGTTCAACCCCGCAAGCCAAGCGACATAGCTGAGCCCGAACTCGATGCCAGCCCCACTCAGTACCAGCATCGCGAACCCAAGAACCGCGATGTACACGACGAGCAGCGGGATCAGCACCTTCCAACCAAGTGCCATCACCTGGTCGTAACGGAAGCGCGGTACGGTCCAGCGCACCCAGATGAACACGCACACGAAGAACGCCGTCTTGAGCGCGAAGACAATGGCTGTCAGCACGGTGATCCACCAGGCAGGCATAGCGCCTACGATCCTACCGTCGGCGGCAACAGCCATATTGTCCCCCGACCAGAAGGGGATATCCCAACCGCCGAAGAAGAAGGTCGCCATCAGTGCGGAAGCCGTGATCAGGTTCGCGTACTCGGCCAGCATGAAGACCGCGTATTTCATCGCCGAGTACTCGGTATGGAAGCCGTGCACCAACTCGGACTCCGCCTCTGGCAAATCGAAGGGCAGTCGGTTCGTCTCCGCGAAATACGAGACCGTGAAACACAGGAAACCGAACAGCAGCGGAAACACGTACCACAGCGTTCCCTGCTGCTGTCGCACGATCTCGGGCAGCGACACGTTGCCGGAGAGCATGAGTATCGGCACCAGACTGAGGCCGAGTGCGACCTCGTAGCTGATCATCTGCGCGGACGCGCGTACGCCACCCAGGAACGAATACTTGCTGTTCGAAGACCAACCGGCCAACACCAAGCCGTAGACGCCAAGCGAGCCCAACGCGACGATGAACAGAAAGCCGATCGGCAAATCGGCGACGATCATGTTTACCGTTCCCCAGGGCGAGGCCAGCGGAGCCGCGAAGGGTATCACGGCGAACACAACGAAAGCCGGGAACATCGAGATGACCGGCGCGAGGTAGAACAGCCAGCGGCTGGCGCCGCCCGGGAGGTTCTCTTCCTTGACGAAGTTCTTCAGCCCATCCGCGATAGGCTGGAGCACACCCCAGGGCCCCACGCGATTGGGCCCGCTACGGTCCTGCATCCAGGCGGCGAGCTTGCGCTCCGCCAGCGTCGTGCCAGCCACCGCCAGCAGCCAGATGACGAAGACGCCGAGGACCTTGACCGCCCCGATGATTATGAACGCTGTCGTGGAAAGGGGACCCATCATCTCGCTCTAGCTCAGTTCAGGGCACCGCCGCAGGACGCGCCCCGGCGATTGCAGCACCGCGCAGACCCATGCCCTCGTAGCTCAGTCCGTCGTATTCGCTGAAATCCGCCGCCAGCGAGGCAAATGCCGCACCAGCCGAGCGGAACGCCGGGCCGCCACCGAGTCGCTCCAGCACGACAGAAGTCGTGAGCCAAATCGGCCGCGCCACGCCCGGCGGGCGCAGCGCCTGGTCGAAGCGCTGTACACGGCCCTCGAAGCTCGTGAACGTACCCTCCATCTCCGCGAACGTCGGTGACGGCAGCACGATATGCGCCACCCGCGCGGCATGGCTCATCATGCTCCCCACGTACACGAAGAGCGCCGCGTCAGCTCCGAAGTCCTCAGGCGCGCCTTCCAGCGTATCTTCGAGAACGAACAGCACACCTGTGTGCTGCCCCGCAGCCTCGAATACGTTGTCGGCGCGCTCGAAGCCGAGCAACCCGGCACCGCGACCATTGGGTGCCCGGTCCTTCCGCAGCGCCAGCTTCGGGAAACCCCTCAGCACGTGTTCTCGGCCGGTCGTGATGCGGAACTGGCCGCCCTCGAAACCGACCAGATCCATGAGCTTGCGAATCGTGTAGAGACTCTCGTTGGAGGCACCGGCGCTGACGATCGCACGGGCTCCTCCACCCGGCTGGCCCCGTAGCGCCTCTGTCAGCGCGTCCAGGGCACGCGCCCAGTCAACGGCCGTCAGGCGGCCGTCCTGGCGCGCCATGGGAACCTCCACGCGCTCGCCGGCGCCCCAGTTGACCACAGCCTTGCGACCGTGATCACACATCCAGAACGAGTTGACCTCGGAGTTGGGGCGCGGTTTGGCGCGCAGAACTCGGTTCTCCTTGGTTCCCAACACGATGTTGCAGCCCTGTGAGCACCCAGGGCAGATGCTCGCCGTCTGGTCGAGATCCCAAGCCCGAGCCTTGAACAGAAAGTCCTCGTTGACCAGCGCGCCGACCGGACACACATCCACGATGTTCATGGAGAATGGGTGCTCGAAAAGCTCGCCCGTCATCGTATCGATGTAGCCCCTGTGACCCCGACTGATGACCTGGAGCACCGGCTCCTGCGCGACCTCGTCCATGAAGCGCACGCAACGCGTGCACAGGATACAGCGGTCGGCAAAGTAGACGATGTCAGGCGTCACCTTGCCGCGGCCCAACACGGCCTTAGGCTCGATGTTCCGCGTGTCGAGCTGGCCGGTCTCGAAGGCATAGTCCTGCAGCTCGCACTGGCCTGCCGCGTCACAGATCGGGCAGTCCAACGGATGGTTCACGAGCAGGAACTCCACGGCGGCTCGGCGTGCCTTCCGCGCCTCCGGACTCGCTGTGTGGATGATCATGCGGTCTTGCACTTGCTGATCGCAGGAAGGAGCCGGTTTCGGTGCGCCCTCGACCTCGACGAGGCACATGCGACAGACGGCCGGCGCGCTCAGGCCCGGGTGGTAGCAGTAACGGGGGATGACGACGCCTAGACGCTCTGCCGCCTCCAGTATGGTCGTCCCCTCGGGGACCGACACTGGCATACCGTCGATCGTCACTGTTACGAGTGCCTGCTTCTCGCGCTCCATAAGCTCCGATTACGCTTCCCTGCGTCCTCGCTGCATCTAGCCGACCGCCGTGCAGGTGTTGTCACGGATGTGTGCCATGTACTCGTGCTCGAACTTCTGTATCGAGCTGACGACAGGCACAGCCGCGCTATCCGAGAGCGGGCAGATCGTCTTGCCAACCATGTTCGAGCTGATATCGAGCAACAGCGGGATGTCTTCCTCCCGACCCGCGCCGCGCTCGATGCGCTGCAGGATCTTCGCCAACCAGGCCGTCCCCTCTCGGCAGTTTGTGCACTGGCCGCACGACTCGTGCGCATAGAACTCCACCATCTTTCTGACCGCGCGCAGCATACAGGTCGAGTCGTCCATAGCGATGACGCCTCCGGAACCGAGCATCGACCCGGCCGCCTCAATGCCTTCGTAGCTCACCTCACAGTCAATCTCGTCGGCCTTCATGATGGGCACCGACGAGCCGCCCGGAATCACGGCCAGCAACTGGCGACCCTCCGGGGGGCCACCGCACAGATCGTAGACCAGATCTTTCAGATTGAAATCGAGCGGGACCTCGTAGTTGCCGCGTCTCTGCAAGTGGCCACAACACGAGAACAGCTTCGTGCCCGGACTCTTCTCCGTGCCCCACTGCCGGTACCAGTCCGCGCCGTTCAGCACGATGTGCGGAACCGATGCGAGCGTCTCCACATTGTTTACCGTGGTCGGCATGTCGAACGCGCCGCGCTGGGCCGGAAACGGCGGCTTGATGCGTGGCTCTGCCCGACGCCCTTCCAGCGAGTTGAGCAGGCCTGTCTCCTCACCAGCGATGTAAGCTCCCGCCCCGAGATGCACGGTCAGCTCCAGATCGAAGCCGGACCCCAGGATGTTCTTGCCCAGATACCCCCGCTCGTAGGCCTCGGCCACCGCCCCGTTCAGGATGCGGACGATGTCGACGAACTCACCCCTGATGTAGACGTAGCAGTGCTGCGCCTGGATAGCGTAGCCGGCGATGATGCAGCCCTCGAGCAGCTGGTGCGGCGTCCAGCGCATGATCTCCCGGTCCTTGAACGTACCGGGCTCGCTCTCATCAGCGTTGCAGGTCAAGTAGCGAGGCCGGTCGTCTTTGGGCATGAAGCTCCACTTCAGCCCCGCGGGGAACCCCGCGCCACCGCGACCTCTGAGGCCCGACCCCTTCACAACTTCTGTAACCTCGTCCGGCGACATGGAACCCAGGGCTTTCTCCAGCGCTTTGTAACCGCCGCGCTCGATCCAGCCGTCGATGCCGATGGCATCTCTTTCTCCGAAGTGCTTCGACAGCACGCGGCTCTCGCGCGGGTGAGCGTACGGGTACGCCATGGCTCAGTCCAGCTCCTTGAGCAGGCCTTCCACGTCCTCGGCCTGTACGTTCTCGAACACTCGGTCGTTCACCTGGACCACAGTCGGAAACCCACAGGCCCCCAAACACTCCACCTCGACCACGGTGTACTTCCCATCCTTCGACATCTCGCCCAGACGGCTGCCCGTCGCCTCGAGCAACTTCTCGACTACGTCTTCGGCACCGCAGAGATCGCACCCGATGCCGGCGCAGACCTGGATCACGTGTCGCCCCACCGGTCGTGGACTGAACATGGTGTAGAATGACGCGACCGAGCGGACGTAAGCCGGCGTCAGCTCCAACAGTTCCGCTACACGCTTGATCGTCTCCGGCGACAGCCAGCCTCTGAGCTCCTGCGCCATGTTGAGCACGGGAAGCAGCGCTGCCCGCTTGTTGGGGTAGCAGCCGAGGATCTGCTCGAAGCGATCTTTGTAGGCGCCCTCGAACAGAGGCGCGTCGGGATTCTTCTCGGCGCGCTGTGAGGGCTGAGCGCCTGCTACCGCGGCATGGAGCGCATCGCTCACCGGTCGATCTCCCCGAGCACGATGTCGATGCTCGCGTTCACGGCAATGATGTCGGCGATCAGTTCGCCCTCCACCAGATACGGTAGAGTGGACATGTTAATGAATGATGGGGTCCGGTATCGACAGCGGATCGGCTTGGGGCCCCCATCGGCAACGAGATAGAAGCCAAGTTCTCCCTTCGAGCTCTCGATCGAGTACCAGACCTCGCCCGCTGGCACTTTCAGCCCCTCCATCACCAGCTTGAAGTGGGCGATCATTCCATCGATCGAGTTCATCACCTGCGACTTCGGTGGCAGGATGATCCGCGGATCGCCTACGTTGATCGGCCCGTCCGGGACGTGCTCCAGCGCCTGCTCCAGGATGCGCACCGACTGCCGCATCTCCTCCATCCGCACCAGGTAGCGATCGTAGGTGTCCCCGTTCTCGCCCAGCGGGATGTCGAAATCGTAGGTCTCATAGTCGAGGTAGGGCCGTTCCCTGCGCACGTCATACGCTACGCCCGAAGCGCGAAGATTCGGCCCACAGAGACCGACGTTAATCGCATCCTCCGGCCCGATCACGCCCACACCTTGCGTGCGGCCGATCCAGATCGAGTTCCGCGTCAGCAGCCTATCGGTCTCGTCCAGCGTCTTCGGGAACGTCTCCACGAAATCGCGTACCCCATCCAGCCAGCCCGGCGGCACGTCGGCCATCATGCCGCCGATCCGGGTCACACTCGTCGTCATTCGTGCACCGGCGTAGGCCTCATGCAGGTTGTAGATGCGCTCGCGTTCCTGGAAGGTGTACAGGAATGGCGTGAACGCCCCGATATCCAGGGCCGTCGTTCCGACCCAGATCAGATGTGAGAGTATGCGGTTGAGCTCACAGCAGATGAGACGGATGACCTTGCAGCGTGGGGTTACCTCCAGCCCCAGAAGCTTCTCGACCGCCAACGCATAGCCGATGTTGTACATCATCGGCGCCAAATACTCGATGCGATCGGTTAGCGGGATGTTCTGATTCCACGTCCGATACTCGCCAAGCTTCTCGAAGCCGCTGTGCAGGTAGCCGACGTGCGGCGTGCACTTGACGATCGTCTCCCCATCCAGCTCGCAGACCAATCGCAGAACGCCGTGGGTAGCGGGGTGCTGCGGACCGATGTTCAGAATCATGTGCCGGGTCGGGAGCTCAGGCAGATCCTCTTCCCCGGCAACCTCCGGCCGAACGGCGCTCGCCGTGACACCCGGCACCTGGCCGAGGCTGCGCGCCCCCTGCCCTGCCCCGTCCCCGCCTTCGCCCTCGATCACTGACAATTCCTGCAGGCTGTAGACGTCTTCGAACCCCAGCGCCAGTGCCCGGCGCGTCTGTTCGGCCCGCGTGAATCGGCCGCGCAGAGGGAAGTCTTTGCGGAGGGGGTAGCCTTCGTCATAGTTTTCCGGCATCAGGATACGGCGCAGGTCGGGGTGGCCCTGGAAGGTCACGCCGAACATGTCGTAGACCTCACGCTCCAACCAGTTCGACGCGCGCCAGACGCTGAAGGCACTTTCCAACCTGGGGCGATCGAAAGGAACTTCCGCTTTGACGCGCAGCGGCCGACCGTGCTGTGTAGACCAGAGCTCGTAGACCACCTGGATGGGTCGCCCTCCTCCGAAATCGAGCCCCGTCACATCCTTCAACATGTCGTAGTCCTGAGAATCGCGGAGATATCTCAGGATCTCGAGGGTGCGGTTCGGATCGATGTGGACGACGGGATCCTTAGCGGCATCGAGCTCGACCGAGCGGATCGCGTTCCCGAAGCTGGCTTGCAGCTCCGTGATGTCCGCCCGCTCCACTCTTGCCTGAACCACTCTCTTCATATGCCTTCCCGAGATTGCACTCGGCGACCTGCGCTAGACCCTGTGTGCGCAGCCCCGCCGATCGGACGCACGCTTCGCCGCACGCGGGTCGATCAGCTTACCAGCCACGGGCAGCTCGCCCGGACCGACCCCGTTACTCTCTGCGGTCGCCAGGGCGAAGGATAGGAGAAGAGCTCTCGAGACCGCTGACCCGGTTCTGGAACGTCGAGTTCCCGAACGGCTGCGCGATGAGCTCCACCTCCTCCGGCGGAAGATGCGGCTTCCCGGCTCGCTCGGGGTCTTCCTCCCGCGCGCGCAAGTCCGCAATCGATTCGCCCCTGATCTTCTGCTGAATCATCAAGAGCGCGTAGAGGAGGCCTTCGGGTCGTGGCGGACAGCCGGGCACATACACGTCGACCGGAACGACCGTGTCGATCCCTTGCGTCATCGTGTAGTTGTCGAACACGCCGCCGGTCGAAGCGCAAGCTCCCATGCTGATGCACCACTTGGGCTGGGGCATCTGGTCCCAGATGCGACGCATCACGGGAGCCATCTTGTAGGAGACACGCCCCGCCACGATCATCACGTCCGCCTGCCTGGGCGTGTATGCCAGGCGCTCCATCCCGTAGCGCGCCATGTCGTACTTGGACGCAGCAGTTGCCATCATCTCGATGGCACAGCACGCCGTGCCGAACGGCATCGGCCAGAGGCTGCCGCGCCGGGCCCAGTTGATCAGGTCATCGAGGCGCGTGACGATCCAGTTGCGCGGAATCTCCGTCTCCACTTGACGGCGCTCGGCGCCAGTCTTGCGCTTCTCTGTCTTGGCCATCTATCCTTCACACCCCCATTGCTGACAGCGAGTTCCCTCACGAGCCCCACGTCCCGGCTATTCCCATTCCAGAGCACCCTTCTTCCACTCGTACAGCAGACCCACGATCAACAGTACGAGGAAGACGAGGATTGCCAGATACCCAAACAACCCGAGCCGCCGGGCCACCACGCCCCAGGTGAACAGAAACACCACCTCCACGTCGAACAGTAGGAACAGCATCGCGACCACGTAATATTTCACGGCGAAGCGCTCCCGCGTGTCGCCTACAGGTGGAATTCCCGACTCATACGGCTGGCGCTTGACCGGCGTGGGCCGATAGTGGCTGAACACGTGGGATCCGATCACCATCAGCGCGGCTACGCCCAGGCTCACGACGAAGATCATCAGAACGGGTACATACTCCCGCAGCATCCTCGGACAGCTCCCCGGCTCGTGTACCCTAAGCCCGTGAAATTCCTCACGAATGGACGGAGCATAATAACACCGCCCTCGGCCGTGTCAATAGAAAAAACGCCTTGATCCGATCCCTCGCGAGGCTATATTGCGGCGGCCTATCCCTACCACTCGCCCTAACCCCAAACCGGAGTACAGATGAGCATCAAGAGTGACCGCTGGATACGGAGAATGGCGCTGGAGCACGGCATGATCGAGCCCTTCGCGGAGAGACAGGTGCGCGAGGGTGTGATCTCGTACGGACTCAGCTCATACGGCTACGACATGCGCGTCGCGAGCGCGTTCCGCGTCTTCACCAACGTCAACAGCGCCATGGTCGACCCGAAACAGTTCGACGAGCGATCCTTCGTCGAGTTTGAGGGCGACGTCTGCGTGATCCCACCTAACTCGTTCGCCCTGGCCACCTCCGTCGAGTACTTCCGCATCCCGCGTAACGTCATGACCATCTGTGTGGGCAAATCGACATACGCGCGTTGCGGCATCATCACCAACGTGACGCCCTTCGAGCCGGAGTGGGAAGGTCACGTCACGCTCGAGATCTCCAATACCACGCCGCTGCCAGCGAAGATCTACGCCGGCGAGGGGATCTCGCAGGTGCTGTTCTTCGAATCGGATGAAGAGTGCGAGGTCAGCTACGCGGATCGCAAAGGCAAGTACCAAAAACAGATAGGCGTGACACTCCCGAAGATATGAGGGGCGAGGGCTCAGGCCCTCCTTCCATTCACCGTTCGCCGCCGAACGGTAGAACCGAGGCGGGCCATTCCTTCCACACCGGCCTCTCCTGTGCGTTCGCGACGCCAAGCCCCAGCCTGAAAGCGAAGCGACCCTGCTGCACGGCGCCCCGGAGATCCGAATCGGCTTGGAATTCGTCGCTGGGCTGCCGGTAGTGCCTTTCCCCGTACTCCTCCAGCAGCCGACGACCCCAGTCGGGCATGCGGCCCACGTAGTTCAGACCGTGCCCGACGTAGGCAACCGGTATGCCGACCTCCAGGAAGCTCAGCTGGTCCGATCGATACAAATAGCCCTGCTCGGGAGCAGGATCCCCCCGCAGTTGCAGACCTTCCGCCTCGGCCGCCGCAGCCGCGATAGCCTCAAGACTCGAACTCTCCGGCCCGATGACCACCACGTCCTCCGTCAGCCCCCAAAGGTTGACGCCGTCCAGGTTGATGTTGGCGACCGTACGCTCCAGCGGGATGAGGGGGGTCTCCACGTAGTATCTCGACCCCCCGCAGCCCGGCTCCCCCGCCGTAACCGCCAGAAACAGGATCGAGCGGCCAGGCCGCCGTTCAAGTCGGGTAAACGCCTCGCCTAGGTTGATCAGCAACGCGGTGCCTGACGCGTTGTCGTACGCACCATTATAGATCGAATCCGAGTCCACGGACGGACCGATCCCCAGGTGGTCGTAGTGCGCTGTGAAGACCACCACCTCACCCGCAAGCCGTGGGTCGCCGCCCCGCAACAGCCCCGCGACGTTGACATCGGTGAAGTGGCGGACTTCGCTGTTCACCCTCGCCGAGACCGTCACCCCGGTGCTGATCGGCCTAAACCTCTCCGACCGTGCAGATTCGAGCAGCGTCGCGAAGTCGAGGCCCGCAATCGCCACCACCTGCTCAGCCGTCTCTCGACTCAGCCACGCCTGCAAGCCGAGCAGCTGGGTTCCCGGTGCCGGCCCCAGCCCGACTTGCTCCCCGGTCCAGCTGCTCTCCACCACATTCCAGCCATAGCTCACCAGCTCGCGCGTATGAATCAGAATGGCGCCGCTTGCCCCTCGACGTGCTGCTTCCTCAAGCTTGTAGTTCTCCATGCCGTAGTAGGTCAGCGTATCACCGCGAAAGTGGCCGGACACCACAGAACCTGGGTCGTTTGGCAGGACCAGCAGGACCTTGCCACTCACATCCATGCCCTTGTAGTCGTCCCACTCGTGTTCCGGTGCGGCTATGCCGTACCCCACGAACACGAGTTCCCCCTCCACGAGCGCGGCTTCCTCAAGCTCGCCCGACCGGGCTACGAAATCTGGACCCTGGCGTGGCTCCAGTGCCGCCCCGCCCCGCGCTCGGAACGACAGCTGTGCCCGCGGCCGCATGGAGACCAGCGGCACCGGCTGCAGGAAGCTGGAGTCCCCGACCGCCGGCTGCAGACCCGCAAGCTCGAATTGCGTCGAGATGTAGAAGGCGGCTAGCTCCGACCCACGGGTGCCCGGGGAGCGCCCCTCAAGTAGATCGCTGGATAGAAAGCGAACGTGGGCTTCCAGCGCCTCCGGCGTGATCGCAGCCAAACCCGTCGCCGCCTCATCTCTCGCACAGCCCACCACCGCGAGGGCTGCCAAGGCCGTGGTCAGCAGTGGCAACTCTCTCGTCATCGGCTGTCCCCAGCCCGATCACCCGTCATATACAGGCTGACTCGAATTCGACGACGCTTCCGCCTGACCGAGCCGCTCAACGTAGTAACGGCCGTCCTCAGCGTCGTACTCCCCCAGCACAACCACGGCTCCGAACGGAATCTCTTCCCCTCTCGTCTTGCACAACACCATGTGAAGCGTCTCGTCCTCGCCCATCACCTGGGCACGGCCCGCCCGATAGTCCAGGCTCACCGTACGGCTGACGACACGACCTTCGCGCCCCCCCAGACCCGGAGCCCCCCAGCGAACCGCCTTGATCTCCGGGAAGTGGCGCTCGAGAACCTGGCCAAGCCCCCGCGTCACCAAAACGGCCAGGACGACGGTGAGCACAAGACCCGGCAGAAACCCCATCTCCTGTGCTGCCGGCCAATAGTCGTGCAGAGCCCCGTTAACTGTGAGCCCAATCACCCCGAAGGCGAGCCCGAAGATACGCACCAGGGGATGCCCGGAAACGCGTTGCAGACCCAGCCCGCGCCCGAGGGCCGTACCGGCTCGCGCCAGCACCCCCAGTCGCGCCAGCGAGAGTGCAGCAACCAGCAGACCGGCCACATACAGCCAGTTGTACCACCGCAGCAGGAAGATGAGATAGCTCACGCCCTGGCGTCCCGACTGGCGCAGCCGTCAGGCACTCCTCGAAGACGGGTGAGGTGCCATGGAGAACTCCGCCATACCCCGAAACTTAGCTTGTCCGACTTGCCGCAGGTCCTGAGGGGCGCCCAGGCTGCGCGCCCTTTGACCTCGGCGTTCATCTCGGCGACCACGACCGCTCGCCCAGCAGACGACTCATCCATCCCGTCTGACGGTCCCATGGCTGGAGAGATCCGGGCGAGGGCTTCGTTGGAGCGTCTCGACGAGGATCACGGAGACGAGCGAGCAGCGCGCGCCGCGGTCGGTTGGTGCAGTGTCCAGGCCCATGAATCCACCCCCCGCAACCTCGGACGCTCCCTGAAAAGTCGCCGCTGAGGCATATCGGCGGCGACCCGGCTGGACCTGGACGGAAGTGAAAGGGCGCGGGGATCCCGCGCCCGTCCACGACCTACTTCGAGCCTCTCAGCCCCTTCAACGCCGCGATCGTCGAACGGACGTGATCGGCGGACTTGTTCAGAGCGGCCCGCTCGTCGTCCGTCAGCTGCACCTCGACGATCTCCTCGATCCCATTACGACCCAGCTTGCAGGGGACGCCCAGATACGTATCGCTGATGCCGTACTGACCCTCCATCCACGCCGCGCACGGGAGGATGCGCTTCTTGTCGCGCACAATCGCCCCCACCATCTGCACGACCGCCGCGGATGGCGCGTAGTACGCACTGCCCGTCTTCAGGTAGCCGACGATCTCGGCACCACCCTTGCGCGTGCGCTCGATGAGCGCGTGGATCTCCTTCTGATCAAGGAACTGGGTCAGCGGTATGCCACTGACGGAGGTGTAGCTGGTAAGCGGGACCATCGTATCGCCGTGGCCGCCCAGAACGAGCGTCTGAATGTCCTCGACGCTGATGTTGAGACGCTCGGCGATGAAGGTCCGGAAGCGCGCCGTATCCAGAACACCAGCCATGCCGAACACGCGATTGCCCGGGAACTTGGTCGCCTCCTTGGTCACATAGCACATCACGTCCAAGGGATTCGAGACGACGACGACGATCGCCTTAGGGCACGCCTTGCGGACGTCCTTGGCGACGCTGTCGACGATATCCGCGTTCGTGGCCAGCAGATCATCACGACTCATCCCCGGCTTGCGCGGAACGCCCGCGGTGATCACGACGAGCTCGCTGTCTTTCGCCTCGTCGTAGGAGTTCGTCCCGATCACCCGAGTGTCGAAGCCGTCGATCGGGCCGGACTCGAACATGTCCAGCGCCTTGCCCTGAGGAATACCTTCGAGGATATCGACGAGAACGACCTTACGGGCGAGCGCGGCCTTAGCCAGGTGGATGGTCAAGGTCTCGCCGACATGACCTGCGCCTACAACGGTGATCTTCTCAAGCATAGCGCACTCCCAATCCCCCGCGACGGTCCGGGGCGGCCCTTTCGGCGCACGAGAAGGTGATCAGCACCCCGAGATAAAGCTCCGCTGGCCGCCCGCCGGACGCTTGCGGGCTTAGCATGTGAATGGGGCTAGGTGTATGAAGGACTTCGTGGTATGCAACGTACAGCCCCGGCGAGGGCTAGGCAAGAGATCCGAGGCCTCTCAAGAGCTCATGGCGCCGAGAATCAGCTGCTCTCAGGGGGGTGTATAACGGTTCCTTCCAACCACGCCTCCTCTCCGTCGACGTAGCGCTCGCGCTTCCAGATGGGAACCTCGCGCTTCAGGCGCTCAATCACCTCTCGCGAGGCCTGGTACGCCGCATCGCGGTGCGGTGCGGCAACAGCGATGGCAACGCTGATCTCACCGACAGCGAGGTCTCCGACCCGGTGGGCCACGGCGATGTCGCTCACCTCAAACTGCGACAACGCACTCTGGCAGATGTCGGTGAGCTTCCGGGCGGCCATCGCCCCGTAGGCTTCGTACCTCAGGCCTGCCACCGGGCGGCCCGCGTCGTGGTCTCGTACCACGCCAGCGAAGAGGACGACCGCGCCGTCGGCGTCGCTACGAACGCGCCGCATGATTTCCAGGGCGTCGATCGGTTCAGCCGTGATCACACAGTACATTCAGCCTCCGGCCACCGGCGGTATGAATGCAACCTCGTCACCGTCTGCAAGCACGGTGTCAGCAAGCGCGTACTCGTAATTCACTGCCGCGACCAGCGAGGCAGGTAGAGCCTCCGCCCCCGGCTGTGACCGTACGAGTTCCACGAGCTCGGCGAGCCTGGAACCCCGCGGCAGTCTCAACTCAAGCTCCTCGGTCCCGAGGATCTCACGGTAAGCCGCGAAGAAGAGACACTTCACACGCAACACGACGATTACACGCCTCTCGAAGACGCCGCATCGTAGGTGCAGCTACGGCACTCTGCAAGGAGCGGCTGGTGCCGCGTCCTGCTCACGACTCCGAGCGCGTGGTCTCGAGTTGGAGTAGAAACTTCCCTATGGAGGGATGGTAGCGAAGCGTCGAGCAACGAACCCGCGTCTGTGCGGCATCCCGAGTGGCAGAGATCGCCAGGTGGCCGCGGAACGTCTGAAAGCGGGCGTAGCCCTCACCCTCCTCGACCAGCGAGCCGGAGTAGCCCGAGCTCGCGTCGGTGAAATAACGCTTCGCCAGATCGACGACTTCTCCTGGTGACAGGGAAACCAGCACTTCTCTCGTCATCCGTTAGCACCTCTCTGCCAAACGACCCGGCGGCAGCTGCAGGTCCGGCGGGGGCACAACAACAGAGGCGCTCAGCCCCGAACGCTCTGAACCTGAGCGCCCGCCTCTCCCGCGACCTGTGCCCGGAAGTTCTTGGACGGCTTGAAAACCGGTACCGCGCGCGCCTCTACCCGAACCGGATCACCCGTGCGTGGGTTCCTTGCGACCCGCGATCGTCTGTTGCGCACCTTGAAGGTACCGAACCCCCGGATCTCGATGTGATGCCCATCCGAGAGCGCCTGCCGGATGGCATTCAGGAAACCGTCCACCACGGCAGCACAGTCCTTCTTCGTGATGCCGGGCCCGATCGCCTGCGCGACCTGTTCGACCAGATCGGCCTTGGTCATCCCTTCCTCCAGCAATCGATAGACCTAGAACGCCCGAAACGAACCAGCAGCTACGTCGTCCGCTACACTCGCCCGTTCAGCGGTAGCGGAGTAGGTACATCAGCCGCGGCCCCCGGTCGAGTCTGCCCTCAGACCAGACATCGCTCAGGGGCGCCGCGGCACCGCCCCAGCCCGATGCCCAACGGGCTACCGAAGTCAGAAGGTCAAGCCATGTCACACGGCGTTCCTCACGTATGACAGTTCGCGGCTCCGGCCCAAGGCCTGCCATGTTCCCCGCCAGTGCGATGGCATCGACCAGATCACCTTCCGCGTCCACCAGGCCGTACTCAATGGCGCGTCGGCCTGAGAATAAACGGCCATCCGCGATGGTGAGCACGGAATCGCGCGAGATACCGCGCTCCTCCGCGATCACCTCGAGGAACTGCCCATAAACGTCGTCAACCACCTCCTGGAGAAGTGCCCGCTCGGTCTCGGTCAGCTCCCGATAGGGAGAGCCGAGGTCCTTGTGCTCAGCGCTCTTAATCACCTCGAAGCGCAGTCCCACCTTCCTCAGGAGCTCCTCCGCGTTCGGGAACTCCATCAACACGCCGATCGAGCCGACCAGCGAGCCCGGCATCACCAGGATGCTGTCGGCTCCGAGCGCTGCATAGTAGGCGCCGGAAGCGCCGACCGCCCCGATGACTGCTACCACCGGGTACCCCTCCTCCCGCATCCGGGAGAGCCGGCGATAGATGGTCTGTGCCGGCGCGACCTCTCCGCCCGGCGAATCGATCCAGAGAACGAACCCCTTAACCGAGCTGTCGTCGCGGTAGACCCGCAAGTCCCTGAGCACCCGGTGGGACTCGGTGATCAGCCCCCGAAGCGGTAGCACGGCGATACGATCGCGTCCCAACACGGCCGCGCCGTCGCCCGGAGCAGCCGTGTAGACCACCAGCAGCAAGCCGGTGCCGAACAGGAGCACGACTCCGGCAACCACCAGGACTACCCACCAGCCTCGGGGACCCCTCTTACGAGCTTGCATTTACCTGAGGACGAGCATTTCGACGTGCCGTTAAGGGACATCGAAAACGGGGAGGAGATGGGCGCCTAAGTTAAAGTATTAGAACGACTAAGTCAAGTCGGCCGCCGAGCTTTTTTCATCAGGGCCACGAAGTCGTCGAACAGGTAGCGGCTGTCGTGGGGCCCCGGCGCCGACTCCGGATGGTACTGGACCGCCAGGATCGGAAGCTCCCGGTGACGCACGCCTTCGAGCGTGCCGTCATTGAGGTTGATGTGCGTGGCCAGGAGATCCGGAGCCCCGGGGACGCCCCCGGCCTCGGCACGCACCGCGAAACCGTGATTCTGGGAGGTAATCTCCACCCGCCGGGTTGCCAGGTTGTGCACCGGGTGATTCCCGCCCCGATGCCCGTAGAGCAGTTTAAAGGTTTCAGCGCCGAAGCCGCGGGCGACGAGCTGATGACCCAGGCAGATGCCGAAGACTGGAATCTCTGTCGCCGCCAGAGCTTCAATCAGCGCTTGCACGCCCGGCACCGCACCCGGGTCGCCAGGCCCGTTTGAGAGGAATACTCCGTGCGGCCCCGCGGCGAGGACCTGCTCCGCCGGCGTCGTCGAGGGATATACACTGAGCTCGCAGCCGCGCCGAGCCAGGAGCTGCAGACTGCGCCGCTTGACGCCGAAATCGTAGACGGCCACGCAGAACCGTGAAGCGCCCGCGGCGGCGACGAAGTAGGGCTCGTCGGTGGTCACGAGCTGGGTCAGGTCGAGCCCGCTCATCAGTGGGTGCTCGAGGACACGTCGGAGGATCTCATCGACTCCTAGCTCCTCGCGCGCGATCCCCGCGCGCATCGCGCCCTCCGACCGGATATGACGGGTGAGCTTGCGCGTGTCCACGCCCTCTATGCAGCAAATGCCATGACGCGTCAGGTAGTCGACCAGGCCCGTCTCCGCTCGCCAGTTGCTGTAGCTTGGGCTCAGCTCTCGCACCACCAGCCCCGCAACCCAGGGTCGCGCCGCCTCATCGTCCGCGGCGGTGACCCCGTAGTTGCCGATGAGCGGGGCAGTCATCGTCACGATCTGACCGGCATACGAAGGATCGGTAAGAATCTCCTGATAGCCAGCGAGGCTCGTGTTGAAGACGACTTCGCCCAGGGCAGCCTCATCATCGGCCCCCGCCAGGCGCCCCCGAAACACGGTCCCGTCCTCCAGAACCAGCAGCCCTCGTCGCCTCACTGACCTGCTTGAGTTAGGTTGGGGAGACATGAGAACCTCTGGGTTCCGTCATCTGGTCCACATCCACGCGGACGAGTCCTGTCTGGGCAACCAGTTCAGCGACGAGCCTCGACCGGGCGGGGCCGCCGGCCTCATCGAGCGCTTCGACGAGGGCCGTGGCTGGTACCGGCGGGACTGCTTCGTCAGCGACCCAGATACGACCAACCAGCGCATGGCCATCCGCAGCGCCGTCGAGGGGCTGAGGGCCCTCAAGCAGCCCTGCCGCGTCGTCTTCTCCTCCGACAGCAACTACCTCATTCAAGGAATGACGAGCTGGATACACGACTGGGCGAAGCGCGGTTGGCGGCGGAGGCACGGGCCGATCGAGAACCTGGGACTCTGGGTCGAGCTTGTGAAGGCCGCGGGGCGTCATCAGATCGAATGGCGGTGGGTGCGCGGCCATGCCGGCGACCCAAAGAACGAGTACGTCAACTGGCTCGCCGTACAGGCGGCCCGCCTCCAGAAGAGATCGCGTGGTGTCGTAGAGTCGGGATTCAGCACCTGGCTCGAAACCCAACAAGAGACCGGTCGCTTCCTCGATTTCTTCGACTTGCCGCCAGAGCCCGAGTTCAAGCCCCAACCGAGACCACCCGAGCCACCGCCGTCGCCCTGACATGAAAACGGCCCGGTTGCCCGGGCCGCCTCTGAATGCCCATCAGTTGCCGCCTCCCGGCGGCGTCTCGCCCTCCTCGCTTCCTTCGGACGGGGGAGGTGGCTCACCGAGCTCCAGACCCTCCGGCGCCGCCTGCTGCTCTCGCTCGAGCAGCGGCGTCGGCGCCTCCTGTGCCGGTGGTGCGAACTGCCCCTCAAGCACCGAGGCGGGCGCGCGCGTACGCGCCGAGAGGATCGCCAGCAGGAGAGCGAGCCCCATGAAGAGGCCGCCTGTTACCCAGCTCGCCTTGGTCAGGAGCGTCGCCGCTTGCCGGCCGCCGAGGAGCGTATCGGTCGACGAGGAGGCGCCTCCGAACTCCGCGGCCAGACCGCCTCCCTTGCCCGACTGCAGCAGCACAACCAGGCAAAGCAACAGCGCATCCAAGACGAGCAGCATGAGGACGAAACCGTACACCGCTAGGCCTTCCGTTCTACGCTTGGGCTTCAGCCCCGCTTGTGGTCTCTAGAACCGCCGAAGTATAGACGCCCCACGAGACCTGTCAACGCCAGACGGCCCGGCAGATCTGGGCAAAATCCGTTGGACTCAGGCTCGCACCACCCACGAGCACGCCGTCGATCTCGGGCGCGGCCAGTAGCTCCTCGATGTTGCCCGTCTTGACGCTGCCGCCGTAGATGATCGGTATCGCCCGGGCGGCTGCGCTGCCCACACGCTCCACCAGCATGGCGCGGATCAACTCGTGGACCTCGTTCGCGTCCTCCGCGCTCGCCGTGCGCCCGGTGCCGATCGCCCAGACCGGCTCGTAGGCCAGGACGATCCTCTCAGCCTCGTCAGCCTGCAACTGGCTGAGCCCGATTTCCACCTGGCGCGTCACCACCGACTCCACTTCCCCGCGATCGCGCTCCTCCAACAGCTCGCCCACGCAAAGGACCGGCGTCAGCCCCGCAGCCGAAATGGCTGCCACCTTGCGCACCACATCTTCGTCCGAGTCACCGAAGACATGGCGGCGTTCGGAGTGGCCGGCAATCACGAACGTCGCCCCGGCGTCTTTCGCCAAGGGCGCCGATATCGATCCGGTGAAGGCACCTGAGGGCTCCCAGTAGACATCCTGGAGCCCTGCCAACAAGTCCTCACGACCGGCCGCTGCCGCCCTGAACTCGGCCAGAGAGACCGCCGGCGGGAAGAAGACCACCGTACGATCCTGGCTCGGCGGGAAAAGGGCCGCGAACTCCTCGACGAAGCGGCGCGCGGCACGCGGGCCATGGTTCATCTTCCAGTTGCCGCCGAAGAAGGGTTTGACCAATCTCACGCGCCCTCCCGGTCCGTCAGCGCTACCACCCCGGGCAAGTCTTTCCCTGCCAGAAACTCCAGCGTCGCCCCACCGCCCGTAGAGACGTGGGTCATGCTCTCCGTCAGGCCGAAGGTGGCGACGGCAGCCGCGGTATCCCCGCCACCGATCACGCTGGTGGCACCGTCGGCTGTCGCCTCCGCGACCCCCTGTGCCACCAGCCGGGTGCCTGTCCCAAACGCCTCTTGCTCGAATACTCCCATGGGCCCGTTCCAGAGAATGGTCCGGGCGCCGCGCGCGGCATCGGCGAAAGCGCGAGCGCTGCTCGGTCCAATGTCGAGCAGCATCTGGTCGGCAGGTATCCCCTTGCGGCTGACGATGCGCGCCTGGTCTCCTCGCTCCGGCCGCGGCGCCACCACACCATCTGTGGGGAGGACCAAGGCGTCCCCAGCTTTGTCGATGAGACCGGCGGCGAAATCGATGTGGTCCTGCTCGACCAACGACTTGCCTGTCTCCAGAGCCATCGCCCGCAGGAACGTACACGCCATGGCGCCGCCCACGCAGAGCCGGTCCACCTTGCTCAGCAGGTTCTCGATCAAGTCGATCTTGTCGCTGACCTTGGCTCCGCCCAGAATCGCCACGTAGGGACGCTGAGGCTCCCGCAGCAAACGGCCCAGGTACTCCAGCTCCCGCTCCATCAGCAGCCCGGCGACGGCCGGCTTGAGGAACTTCGCGACCCCGGCCGTCGAGGCATGCGCCCGGTGAGCCGCGCCGAAGGCATCGTTCACGTAGACGTCGCCCAGCTTCGCCAGCGCCCGGGCCAGCTCCCGGTCGTTTGCCGTCTCGCGGGCGTCGTAGCGCGTGTTCTCCAGCAGCACAACCTCGCCAGGCTTCAGCCCCTCGCTGGCCGCGACCGCCTCTTCAGAGACCGTGCTGGGCTGGAATCTAACCTCCGCATCCAGCAGCTCGCTCAGGCGCCCCGCCACCGGGCGCAGAGAGTATTTGGGCACGGGTTCGCCCTTGGGTCGGCCCAGGTGCGATATCAGCACGATCTTCGCCCCGCGGCCCCGGAGGTATTCCAGCGTCGGCAACGTCGCCCGGATACGGGCGTCGTCGGTGACCTCGCCCTCCTCGTCGAGAGGTACGTTGTAATCCACCCGCACCAGGGCCCGCTTGCCCCGTAGCTGCACGTCGGAGAGCTCCCGAACCGTGAGTTTGTTCAGCATGATACTCCCATCGTTTAGAGGCTCGCGGCGACGTAGTTGGCCAGATCCACACAGCGGCACGAGTAACCCCACTCATTGTCGTACCACGCGAGCACCTTGACGAAGTTTCCATCGATCACGTTGGTAGAGAGCCCGTCGACGATCGAACTGGCCGGATTCCCAACGAAATCCACTGACACCAGCGGGTCCTCACTGTAGGCGAGGATGCCCTTCATCTTCCCATCCGCGTACTTCCTGAAGGCCGCGTTGACCTCCTCGGAGCTGGGTGTCTTGTCCAGGACCGCCACCAGATCGATGAGCGACACATTCGGCGTGGGCACGCGCACGGCGATCCCATCCAGCTTCCCCTTCACCTCAGGGATCACGACACCAGCGGCCTTGGCCGCGCCCGTCGTCGTTGGGATCATCGAGACCGCCGCCGCCCGTGCTCGCCGCAAGTCCTTGTGCGGCAGGTCCAGAATCCGCTGGTCGTTGGTGTAGCTGTGAATCGTGGTCATGAAGCCGCGGCGAAAACCGAACTCTTGCAGCAAGACCTTGACGACCGGCGCCAGGCAGTTGGTCGTGCAACTCGCGTTCGAGATGATGTGGTGGGTCTTGGGCTCGTACTTGTCCTCGTTCACGCCCAGGCAGATCGAGATGTCCTCCTTCTTGGCCGGGGCGGTGATCACCACCTTCTTCGCGCCAGCCTCCAGGTGCTTCCCGGCATCATCGCGCGAACGGAAGATGCCGGTGGACTCGAAGACGATGTCCACCTCCAAGTCCTTCCATGGCAACTTCGCGGGATCCCTCTCCGCGAACACGCGAATCTCGTCGCCGTCGATGATCAGGCGGTCCTCTTTGACTTCCACACTGCCGTGGTAGGCTCCATGTATCGAGTCGTAGCGGAAGAGGTGCGCCAGCGTCGGCGCGTCCGTGATATCGTTCACCGCCACGAAGTCGATGTCCTGGCCCCGACCATCTTTCCGGGCCGCCCGCACGACCATCCGCCCGATCCGACCGAAACCATTGATCCCCACTCTCACGGCCATGTCTCAATAACCTCCATCGCCGGGTTCGTCTGGATGTTCAGAGCTCGCGTCTAAATGCCCATACATTAAGGCACCCAACGCGCCACCGAAAGAGTCGAACTCACCCCAGTTCACCTCGCGGAAGCTCGGGCCGAGCCCGCGCGAAGGTCAGGACACTGACGGCCCGTGCCCCAGCCACACAGAGTGCCCGCACACACTCCTGGGCCGTAGCCGCGGTCGTCAGCACGTCGTCGACCAGCAGCAGGTGCGTGTCCTCCACCTCCCTCCTCCTCCTCGGCAGGACCCGAAACGCGCCCCTGACATTGGACAACCGCTCCCGAGGTGACAGCCGCGCTTGACGCCGCGTGTGGCGTCCTCGAACCAGGACTCTTGTCAGCAGCGGCCAACCGCGACGACGCGCCACCGACTTGGCCAGTAGCTCCGCCTGGTTGAAACCGCGCTGCCGCTGGCGGACATCGCTCAGCGGCACGGGTAGCACCGCCACGATCTCCCTTTCCGCGATCGAATCGAAGCGAAGCTCCGCCATACGGGCTCCCATCTCGTCGGCCAGGTCGCGCCAACCGCCGTACTTGAGGGCGTGCACCATCGCCGCTGCCGTCCCGACCATGACGTAGGGCGCCTGTGCCGCGCGCAAGTAGGGAAGCCAGCCGGCACATTCTATGCAGCTCGAAGTCAACGCTGCTATCCCTATGTCATGTAGAGAGATACCACAGCGAGGGCACAGGGGAGGTCGCTGGCGGCGCGCCCGGCTCCAGCACAACTCACACACCCGGCCCGCAGACCGAGCCAGGGGATCCCCGCACACGAGGCACACCGGGGGCAGCAGCCAACCCAGCCAGCGGCATCGCCGCGGCTCAGCCGCCCCCCTTCTCTCGCACCGTTGCCGGTCACCTCCCACGCCCGCAAGCTGACCGGACGACGTCAACCGATCGTGAAACCCTAGGGATCGGCCGCGATCCCGGAGCTCAGGCTGGAGGGCGATGACAGCTCAACTGCCCTTCTCCTGGAGGGCCTTCTTCGTCGCGTTGTAGAGATCGATGGCGTCTGATAGCTCATCGTTGATGAGTCTCTCCGACGGAGGTCGTGACTCTCCTGCCGCCCACGCCAGTCGTCCCGCGATCAGGATCGCGGCGATGATGGCCACACACTGCTGGTCGTTCATCTCTCCATCCTCATTGTGCCGCCCCGAAGACCCGCCTTCCTCCCTAATCAGATTGTTCTTCACGATGTTGTTGTAGATCGATCCGAATGTGTAGCTGAGGTTGATGCCGACCCCATACCGATAGTCCGTTCCAAGCCCCTTTCGGCGCAGCGGCACCTCCTCGTGAGTCACAGTCATCTCGGAATTAGCAGCTATAGCCATCGGGTTGGCTTCAAACTACAATGATCACGCCGTAACTCCAGACCAGTGCGGAGCTGCTCCAGGATGCTGTATGGCCGCCGCCGCTTCCTGCGGACCCTTGGACTCGGGTTGGCGCTCAGCGCGCCCGTGTGGCTCAGCTGTGCGGGCCAGGGAGAAGACCGGCCGCCCCGTCCGCCCAACTTCGTCTTTGTTCTCATCGACGATCTTGGCTGGACCGACACAGGCCGCTACGGAAGCACCTTCCACGAGACTCCGCACATCGACAGACTGACTGATGCCGGCATGCGCTTCACCGACGCGTACGCTGCCAGCCCCGTCTGCTCACCGACTCGCGCGAGCATCCTCACGGGGAAGCATCCGGCACGCCTCAACATCACGGACTGGATCGGTGGCCGCCAGCGTGGAGCGCTCTTGCCGGCCGAGTACGTGCACCAGCTTCCCCTCGACGAGGTGACCGTAGCGGAGACCCTCCGCGAGGCAGGCTACGCCACGGGATTCATCGGCAAATGGCACCTTGGCGACTGGCCCTACTTCCCTGAGAACCAGGGGTTCGATGTCAACGTCGCCGGACACGGAGCGGGACACCCCGCCTCCTACTTCTATCCCTACCGCGCCGAAGAGGGCCGGAGCCCGGCCTGGGACGTGCCCGGCCTCGAGGACGGAGCAGCCGGGGAGTACCTGACAGATCGGCTCACTGAGGAGGCCCTGCGCTTCATCGAGACGCATCGAGATCAGCCCTTCCTGCTCTTCCTCGCACACTACGCCGTGCATACTCCGATCCAGTCCAAGCCCGAGCCGGAGGACAAGTATCGGGCCAAGGCGGCGTCGCTACCTCCCCCAGCAGACCCGCCCTTCCAGTCCGAGAGCGGCCGAGCCCTGACCAGGCGACACCAGGACGATCCTGCCTACGCCGGCATGGTGGAGAGCGTGGACGAGAGCCTCGGCCTCATCATGGAGAAACTCGGGGAACTCGGACTGACGCAGAACACTGTCGTCATCTTTACGTCCGACAACGGGGGACTGACCACGCTGGCCGGGGACGGCAAGGCACCGACCGCGGTCCAGCCGCTGCGTGCCGGCAAAGGCTGGCTGTACGAAGGCGGTGTTCGCGTCCCGCTGATCATTCGCTGGCCAGGCATGGTGGCGGAAGGCGGCGTTAGTGCCGAGCCCGTGACAAGCGCTGATCTCTACCCCACCATCTTGCAGTTGGCAGGACTCGAGCTGCGGCCCGGCCAACACCGGGACGGGCGCAGCCTTGTCCCAACCCTCAGGGGTGAGGTCGCTCTCGATCGCGTCGCGCTCTACTGGCACTTTCCGCACTATCACGGCTCCGGGAACCGGCCCTCGGGCGCCGTGCGGGCCGGTGACTTCAAGTTGATCGAGTGGTTCGAGGACGGTCGAGTCGAACTGTACGACCTGCGTCATGACATCGGCGAGCAAGTAGACCTGAGCGATCGCATGCCCGAGAAGACGGATGAGTTGAAGGCGATGCTGCATGCCTGGCGGCGTGAGGTGGACGCACGCATGCCCAGGCCCAACCCGGACCACCGATGAGCGGACAGCTAACCCGCGGGAGACTTGCGACGACCGTCGCGCTGGGCACCGCCGGGCTACTGCTGATCGCACTGCAGGCGTGCAGCCGGCCAGACGAGAGACCACCCAACATCGTGTTCATCCTCGCCGATGATCTCGGCTACGGCGAGCTGGGCAGCTATGGTCAGGAGAAGATACGCACACCCAACCTCGATCGGTTGGCGTCAGAGGGCATGCGCTTCACCCAGCACTACTCGGGAAGCCCCGTTTGCGCGCCCTCACGCGCCGTGCTCATGACGGGCCTCCACACCGGCCACGCTTACATCCGCGACAACGATGAAATGCCGGAGCGCGGAGACGTCTGGCACGATCCCAGCCTGGAGGGTCAACGCCCGCTGCCCCCAGGGACCCACACCGTGCCCGCCATGCTGCAGGACGCCGGGTACACGACCGGAGCGATCGGAAAGTGGGGGTTGGGGGGGCCCGAGAGCAGCGGTGAACCGAACCGGCAGGGTTTCGACTTCTGGTACGGCTATCTGTGCCAGCGCCTGGCGCACAACTACTACCCGACGCATCTGTGGCGGAACGGCGAGAAGGACGTCCTGGAGGGAAACGAGTACTTCTTCCCGCACCAGCGGCTGCCCGAGGAGGCAGATCCCTACGATCGCGCCTCCTACACTCCCTATTCAGGAGCGCAGTACTCGATGGATCTCATGGCTGAGGAGGCATTGGCGTTCATCCGCCGGAATCGGGACAGACCTTTCTTCCTCTACCTCCCCTTCCCCGTTCCGCACGTTGCGCTCCAGGTTCCCGAGGAGTCGCTGGCTGAATACGAGGGTGCCTTCCCCGAGACACCGTATCGCGGCGAAAAAGGGTATCTCCCGCACCCGACCCCGAGAGCCGCGTACGCCGCGATGATCACGCGGATGGATCGGGAGATCGGCCGGATCCTGGCGCTCCTCGAGGAGCTGGGCCTGGCCGACAACACCCTGGTCTTTTTCTCCAGCGACAACGGCCCCACCTTCAACGGCGGTACCGACTCCGAGTACTTCCAGAGCGCGGGGCCGTTCCGAGGGCTGAAGACGACGCTCTACGAGGGAGGCATTCGTGTCCCGCTCCTCGCCCGCTGGCCTGGGCGAATCGAGCCAGGGAGCGTGACGGACCACCTCTCCGCTTTCTGGGATTTTCTGCCGACCTTCGCGGAGCTCGTTGGCACCGAGCTGCCGGTCGAGGTCGACGGCGTCTCCATGCTGCCGACGCTGCTGGGCCGGCCCGCCGAGCAGCGGCAGCACGACTACCTGTACTGGGAGTACCAAGGTGGGCAGGCCGTGCACATAGGGGACTGGAAGGCTATCCGCCACGGCGGCGACGCTGAGATCGAGCTCTATGATCTCAGCACCGACATCGCTGAGCAGCGCGACGTCGCCACTCAACATCCGGAGATCATCGCGCGAATCGCCGAGATCATGCGTGACGGGAGGACCGAATCGCAGCTCTTCCCGCTCGCATCAGAGAACTGACAAGGAGGGACAGGATGGCCAGACGCGGCTTGCTGAGGCGCGCTTCTCTCAACGATGGGACATGTGCGGTGCTCGCAGCCTGCTTGCTCGCGCTCGCCGCCTGCGGCCCGGGCGAGCGGCCCGGCGCCGCGGATACTCGCCCCAACATTGTATTCGTCTTCGCCGACGATCACGCCGCGCACGCCGTGAGCGCCTACGGCTCGCGGATCAACGAGACGCCACAGATCGACCGGCTGGCGCAGGAAGGCATGCTCTTTCACAACGCTTTCGTGACCAACGCGATCTGTGCACCGAGCCGAGCCGTGATCCTGACCGGCACGCACAGCCACGCCAACGGCATCTTCACGAACCGGGAGCGTTTCGACAGCACCCTGGTGACCTTCCCGAAGCTATTACAGCAGGCGGGCTACCAGACGGCGATCATCGGCAAGTGGCACCTCAAGAGCGCGCCGACCGGGTTCGATCACTGGGAGGTTCTTCCCGGGCAGGGTACGTACTACAACCCGGACTTCCTGACCCCCGAAGGCACGGTCGAGCACACTGGCTACGCGACCGACATCATCACCGACAAGGTGCTCGACTGGCTCGCGAACATCCGAGACCGCGACAGGCCGTTCATGCTCATGTACCAGCACAAGGCGCCACACCGCCGCTGGGATCCGGGACCCGAGCATCTGACCCTTTACGACGATATGTCGATCCCCGAGCCGGCAACGCTCTTCGACGACTATGCCGACCGCACCAGCGCCACGCGGACCCAGGAGATGACGATCGCCGAGCACCTGGACGAGCGTGATCTGAAGTTCGAAGCACCGCCCGAGCTCAACGAGGAACAACTCGCCCGCTGGAATGCCGCTTACGAGCCGAAGAACGAGGCGTTCCGCGCGACCAACCTCACGGGTCGCGACCTGGTTCGCTGGAAGTATCAGCGCTACGTCAAGGACTATCTGCGCACCATCGCCTCCATAGACGACAACCTCAGCCGCGTGCTCGACTACCTCGACGAGACCGGCCTCGCCGACAACACCGTGGTCGTCTACACCTCGGACCAGGGCTTCTTCCTCGGCGACCACGGCTGGTATGACAAGCGCTGGATGTACGAGGAATCCCTGCGCATCCCGCTGGTCGTCCGCTGGCCGGGTGTCGTGCGGCCAGGCTCGCAGAACTCGGACCTGGTCCAGAACCTCGACTTTGCGGCGACGTTCCTGGATGCCGCCGGCGTCGAGGTGCCGGGTGCCATGCAAGGACGGAGCCTGGTGCCCTTGCTCAGCGGGTCGACGCCGGCGGACTGGCGGGATGCGATCTATTACCAGTACTTCGAGTATCCGGGCTGGCATGCCGTGCGCCGGCACTACGGGGTGCGCACGCAGCGGTACAAGCTGATCTACTACTACGAGATCGATGAGTGGGAGTTGTTCGATCTGGAACGAGATCCCGACGAGCTGCGCAGCGTGTACGGCGACCCGGAGTATGGCCCTGTGGTCGAAGAGCTCAAG
>JBDHKG010000028.1:0-28547 GCA_039586495.1 Gemmatimonadota bacterium
AGTCCGCTAAGTAACTATGGAAGTCGACAGGCTCTTCGCCCCCGCGGCCGAATCGTACGCTGCTACGATTTCGACTCCTCACCCGTCGACTTCTTGCCCTTGAACATCTCCAGCATGCGGTCGGTCACCAAGAAGCCGCCCATCACGTTGATCATGCCCATCGCCACCGCCACGACGCCGAGCATGAGGATGAGCCTGTCACCCGTGGCCGCCGCCGTGATCACAAGCGCGCCGACCACCGAGATGCCGGAGATCGCGTTGGAGCCCGACATGAGCGGCGTGTGCAGCAGCGGGGGCACCTTCGTGATGACCTCGAAGCCAGTGAACATCGCGAGCACGAAGATGTACAGATTGTTGAGTAGTCCTTCAGGCATGTTCCAACCCTCACAGCAGCGCTTTGACCTGCTCGTTCACGACTTCTCCGTTGTGCGTGACGCAGCTTCCACTCACGACCTCGTCCTCGAAGTCAAGGTTCAGCTGGCCGTCCTTCACGAACTCATTGAACAGACTCGTGATGTTCCTCGAGTAGAGACTGCTGGCGTCCACCGCCATCTCGCTGAACAGGTTGAGAGGCCCGTGGATGAAGACGCCATGCTTGACCACCGTCTTACCGGCCTCGGTGAGCGCGCAGTTACCACCCATCTCCGACGCCAGATCCACGATCACCGAGCCCGGCTTCATGCCTTTGACCGCGTCCTCTTCGATGATTCGCGGCGCCGGCTTGCCTGGGACAGCGGCCGTACTGATGACGATGTCGGAGGCCTTGATGTGCTCGGCGAGGACCTCCTGCTCACGCTTCTTCGACTCCTCCGACAGCTCCTTGCCGTAGCCGCCCGCGCCTTCGAGCCCCTTCTCCTCGATCTCGATCTCGATGAACTTGGCTCCCAGGCTCTGCACCTCCTCTTTCACCGCCGGCCGGATATCGAAGGCCTCCACCCGCGCACCGAGGCGCCGACAGGTAGCGATGGCCTGCAGACCGGCCACGCCCGCACCGATCACCAGCGCTCTGGCTGGCGGAATCGTGCCCGCTGCGGTCATCGACATCGGGAAGAACTTTGCCAGCGAGTTCGCGGCGATCAGCGCGGCCTTGTACCCGGCGATGTTCGCCTGCGATGAGAGCGCATCCATCTTCTGCGCCCGGCTGATCCGCGGGACCGTCTCCATGGCGAAGGCGCTGACCTTCCGCTCCGCCAGCTTCTTCACCGTCTCGGGGCTGGTCAGCGGCTCGAGGAAGCCGATCAGCACCGAGCCTTCGCGCATCACGTCCACCTCGCTCAGCTCCGGCTTCCGCACCTTGAAGACGACATCGGCGTCGTAGGCCTCCTTCGCCCCGGCCACGATGCCGGCACCGACCTCCTTGTACGCCTCGTCAGCGAAGAACGAACCCTCTCCGGCACCCGACTGGACCCGCAGCTCGAATCCCGCCTCCACCAGCTTGGCTACCGCCTGCGGCACCAGGGCGACCCGGCGCTCGCCCTCAACGATTTCCTTGGGGACTCCGATTCTCATCTTCTCTTCGTCTCGCCTCGCTTGGCTCTGATCGCTTCAGCCTACTTGCTGGCCCGTGCCTTCACCTCCACCCCGACCCCACCCATCACGGCCAGCGCCCTGACGTGAACTTGCGGCATCTTGGGGTCACGGACGCCTGCGTCATGCTCCACATGGTCCACACCACCCATGATTCCCAACCCGCTCACCGTCAACGGCAGGCTCGGCGGAACGATGATCTCCACGCCACCCATCACAGCCACCGCGATGACCTCGGTGACGCCGCCAGGCAGCTGGGCCTCGCGGAAATCGAGCTCCACACCGCCCATCACCGCCACGGCGTTCAGCTTGCGTGGCGGCGTCCACACGCCCTTCCGCGCGCTGCCGCCCAACACCGCCAGCACCCAACCGCGCGGCGCGGCCGGCTGCACAGGCGCCGGCTCGGCCTTCTGCGGCAGTGCCGGTAGATCTCTGACGAGCGCCTCGAGCTCGGGCTCGCTCTGCGCCGCTTCTACTGCCGCCAGCCGCTCCTCCAGCGCGTCCAGCTCGATGTGGCCGGCCGCGAAGTGCTCGCAGAGCTGCGCCTCAGCCTGCTCGCGTCGCTCCGGAGTCAGCGGCTGGGGTGCCAGCGATCGATCGCCCATCCTCTCCTGACTCCCTGGACCGGGGGAGCCCCAGTGCCGTCGACGGCGGCTGCTTTGGGCTAAACTGGCGCTGAATCTCGGAGCAGGATGCGTGCCCGTCAAGGCAGGAGTGGAACGCTCTCTGCACCACGTGGTCAGAGAGGCGAAGTTCGGCCAAGGGTGCGGCTCTGGCGGACACTCCAGCAATCGATCCGCCCCGGGACTTCTTGCCCCAGCCAAATCTCGTCGCCCGCTCAGGATGGGCGCTGGAGGCGCCCGCGACAGACGGCTACTCGAGAACCTCGCCGAACGCCCACGACGGGAGCGGCCTCGGGCTCTCGGCGTACTGGGCCAGCCCGACGGCCTCGATCGCGCGTCGCCGCCAGCCAGCATGACCGAAGGTAGAGCGGCCCGGTCTCCCCTGACCAGAGCACCACTGGCAGGCCACAACCCGCATCGGACAAGATGACCGAATCCTCGGTGGGACCCTTCAGCTCCCCGACCTACCCATACAACACAACTACGATAGCGATAAGGAGTTACAGCCAAACGGCTGCTCGGGCACGGCGCTTGCCCTTTACCTCCTACGGAGAAGTGTTTGCGGCGGGCTGAACGGTAGCATATCCGACATAGCATGACGCAGGGGAGTGCATCGAAACACGGTTTCTCGCTCGTCGAGATGGTCATCGTCATCCTGCTCATCGGCCTGGTGGCGAGCTTGGCGCTCCCAAGAGGCATCAAGACGACGCCACGTCAGCAGGTGGACCGGGCCACGCGCCAGCTCGTGCGCGACCTGGAGCAGGCACGTATGCGGGCCATCGCGGCGAAGCGGCGTGTGCGCGTGCGCTTCGACGCCTCGAAGAGCTTCTACACGGCCTTTCTCGACGTCACAGCGTCACGGTCGGGGGAGTTTGAGGAGACAGCGGAAGAGGCGCGGGCGAGCCGTCTCGTGTTCCGGGGCTCCAGCAGCGGGATCCCCGGCATCCGCCTGCCAAAGCAGGTGAGGTACGGCTACGGCGCGGCGAGCACGGGGCCGTTGGGTAGCTCGACCAGTGAGGCGATCGAGCTTCTCGACGGCCGGATCGAGTTCGACAGCCGTGGGATGGCCGTTCCGCTCGGCAGTGGCGGGACGATTTACCTGCTTCACGCGGAGGATCACTCGACTGTGGCCGCGGTGACGATCTCGGGCAGCGGCGCGTTCCGGGCCTGGCGCTACCGAGACGGTCAGTGGGAGGCGGTGTGATGAGGCGGCTGACCTCAAAGCAGGGCTTCACGCTAGTCGGCGTGCTCATCGCGCTGGTCCTGATGGGGATCGGGGCGGCGACGCTCGCCAGCTCGAGCATGTTCGTGCTGGCGATACGGACCGAGGCATCCGTGCGTTCGACGGCGACGGGTCTGGCTGCAGCCTATCTGGAGGAGATCAAGACGCGTGATCTCAACCAGCTGGAATCGGAGGAGCCGGTGCGTCTCAACGAGGCCGGCCAAGTTGACGAGAACGGCGCGTTCGTGCGTGTCGTCACGGTGACACCAGAGGGCCGCGTCGAGGACACCAGCCGGGTGATCATCGAGGTGCGCTACCGCTCGGGAGTGGGCAGGATAAGAGCGGTTCGACTCGAGACGGTCATCTACCAAGGTAGCGCACGGGGCAGTTGTTGATGCGAGGGTATCTCGGCAGGTCAGGTACGGTGGCAAAGCGCGCGGCCTCAGGCTACACGCTGGTCGAGCTACTCATCGCGCTCACCATAGGCACGTTCGTCCTCAGCGCGGCGATATCGTTCCTGATCACCCAGCTGCGGACCCTGGAGGGCAGCGATATCCGCGACGAGGTGGCCCGCAACGCCCGCTATATCGGAATCGCGTTGCGGCGCGACGTTCAGACGGCCGGCAACGAGATCACCAGCACTCCCCGGTTCGGCTCGACCGCCGTGTGGCCCGGAACGCCGGGGGACACGCTGGTGCTGCTCCACGTCCCCTTCCTCCCGGAGCCGGCGCCAGCTCACAGAATCGCACCGGAGCACGGCACCGATAACCCGCTGCCGCCCGGGGGAACGTGCGGTGACAACTGCATCGATTTGCTGAAGGATGCCGACGCACCTCTGGAGCTGGGCGTCGGTGACCTCGCCCGCCTGCAGGTGGGCGAGGAGCGGCGGCTCATCCTCATCGAGGACATCGAGGAGACGAGCGACACTTCGGTGGCGGTCACCTGGACCGACGCCGACACACTGCTGCGGCAGCCAGCCGGGCTGGCCGGGGGTCTCAGGCTCGACCGCTTCGGCACCTACGTCCAGAAGCTGCAGCCGATCGTCTACTACCTGGACGAGCGCGACTTCCTCATGCGCGCGATCCGTCTGAACATGGACGGCTCGCCCGACGCCTGGGTCCTGGCTTTCGGGGTCAGCGAATTCGATGCCAGCCTGCTGTTCGTGGACGGTGACGTCCTTGAGCAGGCCAACCCCTACGATTCAGACGACTCGAACGACTACGACGACATCATCGGCGTGCGGATCCGCGCGACGGTGGTCGCCGATAGGGCCGATCCCAGGGTCAACCAGGGCGAGCTGATCCGCAAGACATTCGAATGGACCATAGCGCCGCGGAATCTACGCTATGAGAAGAACCGTTATTAGAGCGCGAAATCACGACGATGTCCCCGCCACCGTCGCGCTGAGCAGTCGTTGCGAAGGACACGGGACGATGGGAACGCTGGCAAGACTTGTACGACCCGAACAGGCGATGGGTCTGAGGTCCCGTCTCGCTGACCGCAAGGGGCTCGCCCTCGTGGCGACGCTCCTGGTCCTGGGCCTGGTCGCGGCGCTCGCGGTCACCGCAATCAACGGGGCGATGACCTCGCTGCGCACGACAGGGTTCGACTATCGCGACGCCCGTGCCTTCTACGCGTCCGAGGCCGGCGGAGAGTACGCCCTCGGCCAGATCAAGATCGCCCTCCAAGATGGCTTCCTCTCCGACGAAGAGCTTGCCAACCTGCACCCGCCCGAGATCGAGGGCTTCGCCTTCGACAGCTTCACGGTCTGGAAGCAGGGCGAGCCGGATGTGGAGGTGATCACCGACGGGCCCTACGCCGGGCTCTACTCGCTCACACAGAAGGTCGAGGTCTACGCCCGCGCGGTCGACCCTGACGGCAACGTCTCCGCGGTCCTCTTGAAGGCGAAAGCGCAGGCGATCCCCATCTTCCAGTTCGGTGTGTTCTTCGAGGAGGATCTGGAAGCGACCAACGGGCCCCCGATGGAGTTCGCCGGCCGCGTTCACTCGAACGGAAACATCTATTTCAGCTCGCGGAACGCCTGGTACCGGGAGATCGTCACCACCTCCAACAAGGTCTTCCACGACCGCAAGGACCACCACCTCGTCTACGACGGCGTCTATATCAACGACGCCGAGGGCAACGAGGTGCCCCTCGACTTCGACAGCCGCACGATACCGGGCGCCGAGGCGTTCAAGGGCGAGAGCTGCAGGAAGTTCGACTGCCGTCTCCAGACCGACGCCTTCGATGTGGACTCGCTCCGCCTGCCCCTGCCGGAAGGCGTGCCGCCCTACGAGCTCATGCGCCCCCGCGAGGAGGGCGACGGTGCCGCTGAGCGGCAGGTCAAGTACGCCTGGAACGCCGACATGTACGTCACGGTCAACTTGAGCCAGATCCGAGGGAAGAGCGACGTCTGTGGTGGCAATGTCGCGACCAAAGCACCGGATGAGGTGGTCGGCTATGTCGAGATCGTTGGCCTCCAGCCCGTCGAGCCGGGCCAGGACGTCACGTTCAAGATCGGCAGCGACTGCGGTGCCAGCGACGTGTTTCACGTCACCGTCAAAGCCGACGGCGTGGCCTTCTACTCCAAGGAGTTGGTGGGCTCCTGTACCTTCACCGTCACCATCCCGAGCGACGCCGACGTGCTCGAGATCATCGTGCAGGGTGAGGCTGGCGAAGAGGAAGAGGGCGAACCCATGAACGGTTCAGCCTTCTGGTATGGGCTTCAGGGCCAGGGAACCTACGATCCCACGCCCTGGCCGGCCATCGACCTGGAGCGAACGGACGGCCTGGAGGTGCCGAGCCGACCCGACATGTGCCGCATTTTCCGCTGGAGATGGTCTGCCTTCTACGACGGGCGTGAGAACGAGCTGAAGGACGTTCTCGATATCGACATCAGCGAGCTCAGCGCCTGGATCGGGGGCAATGAGGTTCGCCGCAGCAGGGTCATCTATGTCGAGTTCGTCGTCCCGGGCAGCCTTAGCGGATATTCCAGCGAGACGTTCGACCGGATCCTCGATGCCACGCTCGACCCCGCGATCCGCCTGGCCAACGGCCGCGAACTGCCCAACGAGTTGACGGTCGCCACGGAATGGTCGCTCTACGTCAGGGGTGATTACAACAGCGTCTTCAAGCGACCGGCGTCGGTGGCCGGCGACGGCATCACGATTCTCTCCAGCGACTGGGACGACGGTGACAACCGGCCGCGCGATGAAGACTTCGACGAGTGCCAAGGCACAGTCTCAGTAGGCAACCCCTGTTACAAGTATGAGGACTTTGCCGACGACTGGGGGTACGAGAACGCCGGCGAGACGACGGTCAACGCGGCGATCCTGGCCGGGCACTGGCCCACGCCCTGCGACCACGAGGAGTCGGGCTGCCCCGGCGGATACGACGACTTCTACGGCGGCGGCCTCGAGAACTTCCCGCGCTTCCTGGAGAGGTGGAGAGACAGCAGCGGCAACAAGGTGGTATTCCACTATGCTGGCGCGCTGATCAGCCCCTTCACCAGCCAGAAGACGACAGGGACGTGGAACGGTAGCTACTACGTGCCGCCGCAGCGTGACTGGTGGTTCGACGCCGATTTCCACAACCCCCAGCTTCTGCCCCCGGCCACGCCCAACGTCGGCAACATCTTGCGGACCGGCATGAGGGAAGCTCTCTAGTCGAGCGAACCCACCGTGTGACTGAGAGAAGGGGCCGCCGGAATCCCGGCGGCCCCTTCCCGTTCCCCGAAGCCCTTCGGACAGACGGCTACTCGAGAACCTCGCCGAAGGCCCGCGAGGGGAGCGGCCTCGGGCTCTCGGCCTCGCTCTCGGCGTACTGGGCCAGCCCGGCGGCCTCGATCGCCCGGTCCACGGCGCACTGGCTCCAATAGACCTTGGGGTTGTTGCTGTTCATATCGTAGTCGAGGTCGCCGCCGCAGAGGTCCTCGTTACGGTAGTTCGCGTCCACGAACACGGCGCCGTGGAACACCGCGCCCTTCTGGATCTCCACGCAGCCCTTACCCAGGATGAGCCCGTTGAAGCGAAAGTCCGTCTCCAGCTCGAACTCGCCGCCCTTGGAGCCAGCCGGCTTGCTGTCGTCCCAATCGATGACGATCACCGCCTGGCCGTAGCCGTAGTGGACCTCCATCTCGCCTTTAATCAGGATGATCGGGTAGTAGCCGAAGCAGGGATCGTTCGGGTCGTCCGACCCCCAGTTGTAGGGATCAGAGGTGTCGCACACCCACTGGTTGGTGTCGGGATCCAAGATGTGCTTCGGGCCGATGCCGGGGTGGCCGCTCTTCCCGTCGGCGAGGATCTCGCGCTCGGCATCGATCACGTGGTCCGCCATCGCTTTGATCTGCTCAAAGGACAGCTCCCCGAACTGATCGAAGCTCGAGTCGACCAGCGAGGTGTCCTGCGCGAGCGGCGGATCACCGACTACGGTCCCGTTGTCCACGCTGATACGGGTCGTGTCCGCCATGATGATTCCCGGCTTGGGCGCGCCGGGGTTCGAGCAGACGTTTTCCCAGCCGGGCGGGACAGCGTCGTTTCCATCGACACGCGCCCCTCCATCCAGGTCGACGGCACCGCGGATCGTCAGGGCGGCATCGCAGCAGCGCCCGAGCCGGTAACGGCCGGGCGGATCCCAGGTGGTCGCCGAGCTGAGCAGGCGGCGGCCGCCTCGTGGGCCGGGGCCACGGCCTTCCACCTTGAGCGCGAAGACCCGCTGGCCCCCGTTGTCGAGACGCTGCACCCAGGCGCGGTAGCGGGAGCCACCCTGGAGCGTGCGCCACCCTCCCAGAGCGACGCTGTCGCCCGGGGCGATGCCGCTCAACACGCTGTCGCTCAGCGCCGCCTGCACCTCGTTGAGGCCGGCCTCGGCCGCGTAGAAGGCGAGGCTCGACTCGCGCATCGCCCGTGCCGACAGGTGCTCGTCGTGCCCCGTGGTCGCCACGGCCACGGCCATAGCGCCGAGCAGGACGATCGCGACGATGATCACCGGCAACAAGAAACCGCTCTTATCTGCAAACCTGAGCCGTACCGCCAAGGGGGGAGCTTCCATGGGTCACAGACCGTTGGGCTAGGGAAAACGCAACGCGCTACAATGCCTACGAGACGCGGCGCTGCGCTACGGGAAACAGCTTGGGGGAGTCGGGCTCTTGCTCGTCCTGATAAGGGTGCCAGCCAAGATGGGCCGCTCAGCCGCGCAGGGCAAGACCCGGGGGCTGTGCGCGTCCGCCAGGGGTTTCTCGAAAGCAGCCCACCACACTCAATCGGGCGTGGACGTCGAGTTGCCGATGTGTTGTTGATGTGAAGAAAGAGAGGTGAGAAGAGAACGGGGCCGGCTACGAGTTCCGGCCCCTGACATCGGTCTCCGTTTCGGGAACCCCATCGGCTATCGGATCGCCTCGCTGAAGGCGCGCAGTCCAAGCCGCTGCACACGACCACTCGGGCCAGGTACCGTCGGCACCGCGTACTCTTTGAGAATGGTGTTGGTGAGGGCGCGGTCGACGGCACACTGGCTGTACGTGACGTGGCCCTGCTTGTTCAGGTCGAAGGTGTCGTCGTCACTGCACAGGTCGTTATCGTAGAACCCGTCCATGAACACGGCGCCGTGGAACTGCGCTTCATACTGCACCTCGAAACAACCTTTCCCCAGAACGATGCCGTTCAAGATCGCGTTGTCCTCGAGATCGAACTCCGTGCCTACATGTGGCGGTCCCTCAACCCAGTCCATGATGACGATCGCCTGCCCGTAGCTGTCCTCGTAGGCGAAGTCGCCCCGCACCAGAACGATCGGGAAGTGGTTGAAGCACGGGTCCAACGGGTCCGGCGAGCCCCAGTTAAGCGGGTGGCTGGTGTCGCAGAGCAAGTCGCCCGTCATCGGATCGACGGTGTAGCGCGGGTAGATCTCGCCAACGTACTCAGTCGACTGGCCGGGCTCCCCGATGATGAAGTCCGCCATCGCCCTCAAGCTGTCCCAACTCAGGTCACCGAACTGACTGAAGGTCGTGTTGTCGATGGTCGTATCCGGGACCACCGCGGGGCTGGAGAGAATCGTGGCGTTGCCATCCCAGTCAAAAGTGGGGTATGTGGTGTCCGGCATGATGACGCCCGGCTTGTCGTAGAGCGAGTCCGAGCAGACATCGGCTGCCCCCCAGTCGTAGCAGAAGCCGGCCAGCGGGCCGGTGCCGCAGCCCGCGGGATGTCCATCATTCCCGTTGAGCGTGCTCCCGGCACTGTGCACGTCCACATCCCCCCGCACCGTGACCAGCGCATCGCAACACTCGCCGAGCTTGTAGCCCTCACCCGGCTCGCCCGGCCCCGAAGTGAGCATCGCGCCCAGAACCCGTTGGCCACCGCGCAAGCCGAGCCCCCGGCCCTCGACCGCCAGCTCGTAGAGCGGCTGGCCGCTGCCGTCGTCCCAGCGGTGGATCGTCGCCCGGTACTTGGCTCCGCTGTCCAGCGTACGCCAACTCAGCACCAGGCTGTCGCCCCCCGCCAGCGAGTCCACCTGCGCCTGCCGGGTGCTGTCCCACAGCGCCAGCACTTCGTTGAGTCCCGCCTCCGCCGCGTAGAACGCCGCGCTGGACTCCCGCATCGCGCTGGACGACAAGAACTCATCCCTCGAGGTCGTGAGCGCCACAACCGCCATCGTGCTCATGAGTATGAGGCCGAAGATCACCACCGGCAGCACGAAACCCCGCTTCCCGGAGTCGTCGGCTTTGGCCGCCTGCTTCTCGTTCGACACCACATTCCCGGTCACCATCTGCAAGACTTGCCTCCACTTTGGGAACCGCTTGGGCCACCTGCTATGTACGACAACTTACAGCCTCTCGAAACAGCGGGTTCTCAGGCAATGAGCCTGGGGCCTTTGGAGGGGCAAGAGCTGTGCCTCGCTGTCTAGCAGGTCACAGGCCGCATAATTCCTTACAGAACTTGAGGATGGATCTCTCTGCAGCTCCAGCTGTACAGCGGACCGGAGCCTGCGGAGCGGTCAATACGACCGGTTTCCGCTCCGTTGGTCAATCCTCTGTCCGGCAGAAAGCGGGAGCTAGACGCCCCTGATATTGGGCAAGGCAAGACCCAAAGGCTGCGAGCGTCGGCCAGGCGTTTCTTGAAAGCAGCCCACCACACTCAATCGGGCGTGGTCGTCGAGTTTGCCGATGGGTTGTTGATGTGGAGTAAGAGAGGTGAGAAGAAAACGGGGCCGGCTACGAGTTCCGGCCCCTGACATCAGTCTTCATCTCGGGAACCTGTTCGGCTAGCGGATCCCTTCCCCGAAGGCGCGCTGTCCGAGCGGCCGCACGGCACCAGGGGCACTGGGCACCTGCGGCTCGGCGTAATCAAAGAGCGAGGAGTTGCGGATGGCCCGGTCAACCGCGCACTGGCTGAACTGAATTCGGGTGGTGTTCATGCAGGGATGACTGGTCGACGCGGTGTCGGCTCGACAGTCCTCATACAAGTCGGAGGGCTGGTCGCAGGTGGCGTAGTCATAGGTAGAGTTCAGAAAGACCGAGCCGTAGAACTGGGCACCATACTGGATCGCGACACAGCCCCTGCCCAGGACGACGCCGCGCAGTCCTGCTTCGTGCTCGATCTCGAACTCCGAGCCCGTGCCGGCCACGTCGTTGAAATCCAGGATGAAGATGCCCTGGCCGTAGAACGGGTCGCCGCCGTAAGCCGGCCCGCCCCTGAGGTCGATCTCGCCCCGCGCCAGAATGACAGGGAAGTGGTTGAAGCACGGGTCGTTGGGATCCGGGGAGCCCCAATTCAGCGGGTGGCTCGTATCGCAGAGCAACTCACCCGTCATCGGATCGACCGTGTAGCGCGGGAAGACTTCATCCCCCTCGATCCCGGTGCCCGGATAAGAGCTGTCGACTTGATGGGGATTGCTCCCGTCGGCCATGTACACATATCCGGTCGTGTCGATGATGATGTCGGCCCTGTCCCTGACGTCCTGCCAGGTGTGCTCCCCGAAGTACTCCCAGACGCTGTCGCCCATCTGGTCATCCTGCAGGATCGGCGGAACACCCTCGATTACGGTCTCAGGCGGGTCGAGGTCGATTAGCGACGTGTCCTGCATGACGATGCCCGGCCTGTCGTAGAACGAGTCGGAGCACACGCCGGCGTCTGCCCAGCCGGGCGGGTGGACGTCGTAACCGCTGTGGAACACGTTGCCGCCGGCGGTGCTATACTGCTCAAAGCTGCCCTTGAGCACGACGGGCGCTTGACAGCACTCGCCGATCTTCAAGGCCTCGCCCCCGTCGCCCGGCGGCTGCGTCAGCGACAGGCTCAGCACCCGCTGCCCGCCGCGCGCGCCCGAACCACGGCCCTCGACACTCAGCTGGTACAGCGGCTGGCCGCTGCCATCATCCCAGCGGTAGAGCGTCCCCCGGTAGCTGCCGCCGCTAGCCAGCGTCTGCCAACCCAGCACCAGGCTGTCGCCCTGCGCCAGCGCGTCCACCTGCGCCTGCCGCGTGCTGTCCCAGGTCGCCACCAGCTCGTTGAGTCCCGCCTCCGCCGCGTAGAACGCCGCGCTCGAATGCCGCATCGCCCTGGACGACAAGAACTCATCCCTCGAGGTCGTGAGCGCCACCACCGCCATCGTGCCCATCAGTACCAGCGCGAAGATCGCCACCGGCAGCACGAAGCCCTTCTTCCCGGACGTGTCCGCTGCGCTTTCCCTCGCTAGACCCCCTACTTTGCTCTTAGTCATACGCCCCATTTCTCTGCTGATCATCACACTTGTCGCGACCCCGGCGGGCGCGCCCGTATCCGTGGCGATTCTCAGAAGAGCAAGACCCATGCCGTTCCCGCCGCCGGGACCAGCCCTGTAACTCGTTTTTTTACAATAGGATGCGGCGAGGGCATCCTGCCGCACAGCGCGGCGGGGGCAGAGAATCGGTCAGCGTGACCGAGTCAGCGCTCCGGGGGGAGGGTTATAACCGCGAAGATCGACGAGGAGAGGCAGAACCGTGCACGTGAGTCAGCTCTGTGAGACGTCCCGGACCCCAGGCGACTCTGAGCCCGCACCTACGCCGGACTCAGCGTGGTTCTCAATTCATCGGAATAGCTCACTGAAGGCGTGGCTGCCGAGGAGCTGGGCTCGACCCCCAGCGCCCGGGTTCGCCGGCTCGGCCCATTCATCGAGACCAGCGCCCACGATGGCACGATCGACCGCGCACTGGCTCCAGCGTGTGATCGCGTCACCGTCATCCGAGGCGTAGTCGCGGTCGCTCGTACAGATATCGTTGTTGCGGTAGAGGCCATCGACGAAGACAGCGCCATGGAAGCGGGCGTTCTCCTCGATCTCGATACACCCCTTCCCGAGGACGACACCATTGATGATCGTGTTCTGCTCGAAGTCGAGCTCGCTGCCCTGCTTGGTCGTCGGGTCCCACTCGAGCACGAATATCCCCTGACCGTAGCCGTCATAGACCCGGACCGTCTGCTCGACGAGAACGATCGGGAAGTAGTCGAAACACGGGTGGTTGCGATCCGGGGAGCCCCAGTTGAGCGGATCCGCCGTGTTACACACCAGCTCGCCGGTCTCAGAATCGATGGTCACGCTCGGGCGCGGCCGGACGTTCTGGTCACGGATGTGGATGTCGGCCATGGACTTGAGCTCAGCCCAGCTCAAGTCGCCGAACTGATCCATCACGTCCGGCCCCAGGTCGGTCCGCTGTACCAGCGGCGGATTACCGTTCAGCCAGGACGAATCCTGCATGCTCAGCAGGGTCGTATCGGTCATCAGCAAGCCCGGCCTGTCCTCACCTGGCGCTGCGCATACCGAGTCCCAGCCGGTCGGCACGCCGTCCTGCCCATCCACACCGACCCGATCCGTCAACTCGACGTCCCCGCGCACGGTGATCGCCGCCTCGCAGCACGCTCCCAGCGTGTAGCCGGTACCCGGACCGGCCGGCGGTGCGGTCAGGGCGAGGCTAAGCACGCGCTGGCCGCGCCGCGCGCCCCGGCCCCGGCCTTCCACGCTCAGACCGAAGAGCAGCTGGCCGCCGTTATCCAGACGCGCGATCCTCGCGCGGTACCTGGAACCATTGTCGAGCCGCCGCCAGGGCAAGACCAGGCTGTCGCCTGGCACCAGCGAGTCGATCTGCGCCTGGATGCTGTCCCAATAGCCAAACACCTCGTGCAGCCCCGCCTCCGCTGCGTAGAAGGCCATGCTCGACTCGTGCATCGCGCGCGACGAGCGGCCCTCGTCGTCCGCCATCAACAGCGCGGCAACCGCCACGGTGCTCATCAGCAACAGGCCGAAGACCACCGCCGGTAGCACAAAACCGTCTGTGTCTGAACTCGCTCGGCTTCTCATCGTGCTAGCGATTTCCATCGGCAACGCTGTCAGCAACGCAGCGTTGTAGGGGCTGGCGGGCTAACCCCTCAACGAAACTCTCAGCGTCAGTGTATCCTGCTGGAAGTCCGGAGCCTGGTTGGCTCGCGGCACCTTCCCGAGGCTTTCTCCTCTAAGGATGATGTCGACCACCTGCACGAGCGTGGGGTCCGTGGTCGGGTTCCCGAACTGATCGTAGTAGCTGAAGAACAGCCCGCTGTCAGCCGGCGAACGGAGGGGGCCGGTCAGCATCTCGTAGGGCCCGACCGCGATCCGGCGGCCCAGCCACCAGCGGTCATCCTCGTGGAAGATCCCGTAGGTGACCGGCCTGAAGGCGCGGTAGGGCGCGCCGATGTAGACGCCGTCCGCGTTTCCAGCGACCTCGACCACCAGGTCCGGCCTGCCCCGGCCGCTCGGGTTCGGGCCGGCGCTATCTAGCGTTCCCTTACCCTTCCCTACCGCCGTGTCACCCCAGGCGCAGGCGGTGACCCCGCCGCCTGCCGGATCCCAGACGTTCGTCTGCGCGACGACCCGCCACGCGTCGTCGCCTGAACCGACGTTGCCGGCGGCGAAGACCAGGGCGCTGTCGAGCGGCGTCGTGAAGAACTCGCCCGACGTGCCCCAGAGCCCATAGCGCGGCTGGTTGCCATGCTCACCACATACAAAGCCGAGTGCCTGGACCGAACGCAGTGCCACCGAGTCGGACGCGATCGCATAGAGATCCCCGCTGGCCGCTGACGCCTGCCGCAGCTCGAACGCCAGCAAGCTGCCCGCCGCCCGCAGGCTCGTCCGCACGTCCTGCAGCTCCCGCTGCTTCATCCACAATCGGTTCTGACCGATCAGCAGCTGGTAGATGCCCGCGAGCACCACGACCGCGATCATCAAATAGACGAGCAGCTCCACCAGGGTGAAGCCGCCCTTACCCAGGTGCACCTGTCGATCGATCATGTTTTTCAGATTATGGATCAGGCTCCGGGTCCGCCAGATAGGTCACCAGCGTGTCCTCCACCCATACACCCTGAAGATTCTGTCGCTGCATCATCAGCAGTATCTGCTTCGGGTTCGTCCCCGTCACCTCCCACCTCATCGGATAACCCTGTACCACCGCCGTATCCGTCGCAACACTGTCATAGCCCTGCGCCACCAGCGTCTCCAACTGCTGCTGCAGCGCCACCCAACGGTGCATATCCTGACGACCCCAGTACAGCTGACGCGCCGCTACACCACCCGCCGCCGCCAATCCCAACAGCGCGACCGAGAGGATGACTACCCCAACCAGGATCTCGATCAGCGAGACACCCTGGCGATCGCTCAGTCGCCCGCGCCTCATCGGAATACCCTCCCCAGGGCGCTGACCGTCACCGTGTCCGTACGCCCTCCCGAACTGAACACGAGCCTCGCATCCGCCGCCTGGCAGGAGCCTCGCGTCGTCGGCAGGCCCCGCCCGTCGAAGCACAGGATAGTACGAGTGCTGGTCACGCTGACTCCATGGCCGCTGACGTACTTCACCACACCCACGGTGTCCTTCACCCCACCCGTCGTGCTCGTGTCGACCTCGACCCAGAAGCGCCCGTTACCGGCGTCGATATGCAGCTCCGCAACCCGCCCGTAGCGCACCGCCGCCGCCCGGGCCAGCGAGTGAGTCGACGCGAACTCGTCCACCGCCGCCCTTACCCCGGTCCGGCGGAAAGCCCGGCCGAGGGAAGGCGACACGATCGCCATGGCCACCCCGGCCAGGATGAGGACAACGATCAACTCCGTGAGCGTGAAGCCTTTGTTTCTCATAGTCACAACCTCGCACCCAGGAGTCGGGTGGCAATCGTCGTGCCAGCTGAGATCTTGGCTGGGCGACAGCCCTATTCTCTTGCAAACGAAAAACTTAGGGCTGGCGGACAGCGAAGACGCTATAGGAGTCCCTCCGCCGGATCAGTCAAGATGACCGAGACGGCCGCCCACCGCCAAACCGGCCAGCGCCAGGATTCGGCCAGCGGGCCGCAACCCAGGTCGGCGTCCGGCGCCTCACGATTCCGGCTAGGGCGGGGGAAGCGTCAATCGACAGGGGTGTCCAATCTAGGGAAGCCGCCTGTGAACGTCCACCACCAGCGGCGCCCCGATCAGCCTCTCAGCGAAACGCGAAGTGTCAGGCTGTCTTCCTGGACGCGCGGACCCGACTGCCCGGGCACCATGCCGTAGCTCTCACCGCGGAGGATGATGTCGACGAACCTCACCTCCGCAGCGTTCGCCGTCACGTTGCCCGCCTGATCGTAGTAGACGAACACCAGTCCGCTGTCCGAGGGTTGGCTCAGCGGGCCCGTGAGCTTCTCGTAGGACGCGGCGGCGCCGATCTTACGACCCAGCCAATAGCGGCCGCCATCAGAGTAGAGCGCGTACTCCACGCGCCGGAAAGCCCGGAGTGGCGCCCCCACTTCCACACCGGAATAAGCAGCCGTATCGACCTCGACGGTGATGTCCGAACTGGTACCCCAGGTACAGTTGTCCACGCCGCCACCCGTGAGCCACGTGTCCTTGACCTTGGCGATGACCCAGGTGTCGTCCTCCACGCCGCTGCCCCCGGCCTCAAAGACCAGCGCGCTGTCGTCAGCGGTCTTGTCGAAGTCGCCGGTCGTCGTGGAGAGACCGAAGCGCGGAGCGCTGCCGTGGACGGCGCAAACGATCCCCGACCCTCGCACCGAGCGAAGGGCGACCGTGGAAGCGCCGATAGAATAGAGATCGCCTCCCGCGGCCGAGACCTGCCGTAGCTCGTACGCCAGCAGCGAGGCCGTGGCCCGCAGGCTCGTCCGCACGTCCTCCATCTCACGCTGCTTCGTCCACAAACGGTTCTGACCGATAAGCAGCTGGTAGATGCCCGCGATCACTATGACCGCGACCACCAGATAGACCAGCAGCTCTGCAACGGTGAAGCCTTGCTCTCCCAGGCGAGCGCGTCGATTAACCATCTCTCTCATCTCAAGATCCTGGCTCCGGGTCAGCCAGATAGGTCACCAGCGTGTCCTTCACCCATACACCCTGAAGATTCTGTCGCTGCATCATCAGCAGTATCTGCTTCGGGTTCGTCCCCGTCACCTCCCACCTCATCGGATAACCCTGCACTACCGCCGAATCCGTCGCAACACTGTCATAGCCCTGCGCCACCAGCGTCTCCAACTGCTGCTGCAGCGCCACCCAACGGTGCATATCCTGACGACCCCAGTAGAGCTGACGCGCCGCTACACCACCCGCCGCTGCCAATCCCAACAGCGCGACCGAGAGGATGACTACCCCAACCAGGATCTCGATCAGCGACACGCCACCCCGCTCACGGAGGGCCTCACGCACCCTCCTGCAACTCATCGCAATAGCCTCCTCAACGCCGTGGTCCGCAACGTCTCCACCCACGCATGCGCCAAAAGACCGGCCTCCGACCTCATCCCCACCGTCCTCACGAACACGGCCGGCCCTGGGAATCACTCGCTCCATTGTGGCGGGACCGTTCTCGGCTTTACACCCGCCGTCTGTCTCCGAGGGGCAAGCCCCGTGCCGCAAACGGCGGGCCGTGGCCACGCCACCTAAGGTGTGTCCTGATAACAAGATACGGCCGGCGTGTCCGCATGGGAGCCACCACTCGCACTTCGCCCTGGATCGGTCAAAGTGACCGGTCCTCGCTGTGCAAATCGGCGGCAACCCGCTCCACCTCACGCCAGACGCGCAGCAGATTGCCGCCCCACAGCCTCCGGATGTCCTCCTCGCTGTACCCGCGGCGGACCAGCTCGAGGGTGACGTTGAAGGTCTCGCTGGCGTCCCTCCAGCCCTCCACGCCGCCACCGCCATCGAAGTCCGAGCCGATGCCGACGTGGTCGATGCCGATGAGCCGGACGGCATAGTCGATGTGGTCGACGAGGTCGTTCAGGCTGGCGCCGGGCCACCGGTCGTCGATCTCCGCGCGCCGTCGCCGGTATTCCCGGCGTCTCTCGTCGCTGAGGGCTCGCCTGGCTTCGTAGCTCGTGATCCCCATCTCCTCGCGGAGTGCCTGTAGCGCCTCACGTTTCCCCGGCGGATCCTCCTTCAGAAACTCGCTCACCGCCACAATCTGCACGACACCACCGTTCTCTTTGAGGGCGAGTAGCTGCTCGTCGTCTAGATTGCGCGGGACGTCGCGGAGCGTCCTGACGCTGGAGTGTGATGCAATGATCGGCGCCCGCGAGAGCCGCGCCGCATCCAGCATGGTCTGTTTGGATACGTGTGAGACATCCACCATGATGCGCAGCCGATTCATCTCCGCGATGACCTGCTCGCCGAACTCGCTGAGTCCGCCGTGCTCCGCCTCGCCATCGCCCAGCTCGCTACGCGGGTCAGAGGAGTCGCCGATATCGTTGTGCCCATTGTGTGTGAGCGTCATGTAGCGGGCCCCGAGCCCGTGATATCTCTCGAGCAAGCTCAGATCCCGGCCGATGGCGAAGCCGTTCTCGATGCCGATGCAGGCAACCAACTTGCCGGCGGCGTGAATCCGTTCCACGTCAGCCGGAGAGTAGGCCAGCTCGATCCGGTCCGAATACATCGAGTCGGCCATTCGGTGGATGGCGGCGAATTTCTCCAGCGCCTCGCCCTCGGCCCTCTCGTAGTTGTCCGGTGTTCTTTCGGTCTGCCTGACATAGACGATGAAGAAGGCCGCATCCAGGCCGCCCTCCTCCATCTTGGGGAGATCCACCTGGTGCTCCCCGCGCACACCGGGATCCGCCTCCGGGGTTGCGAAGCCGTCCGGGAGGTCATTGTGGGTATCGATGGTGATCACGTTCTCGTGGATCGCCCGTGCGCGGCTGCTGAGCTCGTCCTGCGCGCCGCGCCAACACGCGATCCCAATCGCGATCACCAGCCCCAGTGACGCCAGTACCGTCAACCTTGAGCGCATGTCAGCTCCCGCTGTGTCTGCGACGTTAGTGAAGCGGCCTAGCCACCCTCGATCAGAGTCTGAAAGCGCGGCTGATCCCGCAGGGGGGCCCAGGTGGGATCCGCGAGCAGCCACGGCACGGATACCGGCGCGTCCGCCGAGAGCAGGGCCTCGATCTGATCGATAGCGGCATCGTAATCCCCGACCATCACGTAGATGTGCGCCAGATTGTCGACCAGCGCTGCGCCCGCGTAGGCATCCTCGGAGATCGGCAGCAACTCGACTGCCCGCCTGCCTTCCCGCACCGCGGCCTCCGCTTGCCCCAGCCCTGCCAAGGCCAGACCTAGCTGAGCGTGCAGACGCGAGTCGCCGGGGCTCAGCGTGACCCGCGGCTCCAGATAGGCACGCGCCGAGTCGAAGTAGGCCTGAGCCTCCGCGCCCTCGTGAGCGCGCTCGTAGAGAATCGCTTTGGCGAGGAAGTAGGAGCCCGTGTCGCTGCCGAAGGACTCGGGGTACAACCGCTCGAGCGTCTGCTGGTAGTCCTGCTCCCGTATGCTGAACAGCATCCTGAAGCTCGCCCAGTACAGGTCGGCGTGTACCTCGGCGAGCTTTCTGCGCGCCTCCTCGAAGTCCGGGTCCAGCTCGACAGCCTTCTCGAACATCGCCAGCGCTTCCTGGGCACCCGCTCGCGTGCGGCTCGATTGCAGGTACTCGTTGCCCCGCAGGTAGTAGTTGTAGGCCTCGAGGTTCCGGGTCGGTTCGACCTTGAGGGCTCGACGTTCCGGCTCCACGAGCGTGACGTCCAGAGCCTCGGCCACCCTCTCGGCGATCTCCGACTGCACCTCGAAGACACTGGCCAGCGGTTCCTCGTAGATCTCGGCCCAGACGTGGGTCGCGTCGGTCACCCTGATGAGCTGCGGCGTGACCCGGACCCGGCTCTGCCCCTCGGGTATGTTCTCCCAGCGAACCGTCCCCTCCAGGATGTACTCGACGCCCAGCTCTTCGCCGATCTCCTGCACCGTCTTGTCCGTCTCCTTGTAGCGGCGAGCACTGGTGCGCGCGATGACTCCCAGCCCCGTGATGCTCGCGAGTCGAGCCGTGATCTCTTCGGTGATCCCGTCGGCGAAGTACTGGTCGACGGGCGAGCCGAGGTTCACAAAGGGCAGCACGACCAGCATCTTCCGTGAGACTCTGCCTTCCGCGACCGCCCCGCCTTCACCCCACCAGCCGGGAAGCTTCGGCAGAATGTACCAGCCAGCGACCACGGTAACGGCCAGGACCACCACCACGGCAGTCAAGGCCAGCGTGCGGCCAGGTCCTGCGTACGCGGGCGTCCCAGCGACTGGCTCGGTACGCACAACGCCTCTGGGCGTGATGTCGAACGCCCAGGCGAGGACCATGGCGACGGGAAAGCCGAGGAGGGTGAGCGCCACGACCAGCGTGATGCTCCACTCGGGAAGCCTGAGGGCGGGGAAGGCGATATCCGCAACCTGCAGGATGCCGAAGGCTACGATGGCATAGACGACGGCGACGCGGAACACGCGCCGACGCCGCAGCTCCGCCAGGAAGGCGCGAAGCCTCGAGCCGCTATCGCCCACGGGCGAACTCAACGGATCCCCTTACCAAGTGCACGAGCCAGGTTCCTCCCCGAAGCAAGATGAGACCGCCCCGCATCAGTGGCAAGAATCTCAGCTTCCTTCAACCTGTTAGAGTAGCTGTCCCGCGCCCAGGGTTGCAAAACCGCCCACGGCAGCGAGGCCGACTCGAGGTAGGGGGAACCGACGTGCCTGCTACGAGCCCTCGCCAAACGCCGTCGCCAGCGGTCCGGACTCGCTGCCTGCGTTCTCCGCCGGGCGACCGGCACAACTCGGCAGTTGCTGGCGCGACGCGTCCAGCTCACATCGCACATACGGGCTGACGATCTCCGCCCGCCAGCTGCCGCCGGCAACCGTCATCTGGATCGGGACATCGGGCGGCTTGTAGCTGACGCTATCCAGCTCCGCGAGGCTGCGCGCGTTGCGCCCGTAGATAGTGACGAACCATCTCTGCGCAGACTTCAGCTCCATGAGAAGATCGGTGAAGCGCCTGCTCTCGTCGCTAACTCGGCTCGCCTGTGCGCGAAAACGCTCACTGAACGGCGGCTCGAAGAGCAGGAACGCCCAATCGTCGTCGCGGGGTTCGAAGTAGGCGGCCGAGAGCGTTGCTGTCCGATCTTGCCGATCGATCACCCGGAACTCGACCTGCCGCCCACTACGCGTCTTGCGGACTTCACCGAGCTCGACGCGAGTGCTGTCCGTGCACCCGTAAGGCCACTCGTCGCAGAAACGCTCCCGGATCTCAAGGGCCGCATTCTCCTTGTCGAAGTTGTCACACGACACTAGCAGGCCGACCCCACACAGCACGAACGGCCAGTACTTCCGGCATCGCGGCATCGTCTACTCCTGTCAGTTTTAGAGGATTAGACGGGCATTAACTCCGGTGGTCACTTCCAGCCGCCCGGTCCCCGGCGCCGCTCAGGAGGCTCCAGGGTGAGCCGCACTTCCGGTACCCGCTTGCGAACAGACGACTCCCCGCTCCCAGGTGCTGGCTGCGCAGAGGCCTCCGTCGCCCTCGGCCTCGGTGCCCCTAAGCTCTTCCTGATCGCCTCCTCACCCGCGCCGATCGCCCGTCGCACGCCGGCCATGTAATCCTCGCCCCGCTCGACGATCTCTATCGACCCGCCCCTACTTCGCACCAGCACGACCATCTGGATCGGGTGGCTCAGGCCGCTGGGGTTGCTCTCGATGGAATGCAGCACCGTCCAGTAGGCGGCGAGCTCCGCGTGTTCCAGGTCCGGCCGGCCATCGCTCCACAGTACCTTGCGGAGGAACGCGAGGAACGGCTCGGCAACCGGTTTCCCGCTTCCCACGCAGGCGCAGGACAACTCAGGCGTGATCTCGGTCACGGAGCATTCGGGATCGCACTCGAAGAGCCGCAGCGAACCCTGGAAGGGAACGGCCAGTAGCGATTGGGCGACCACATACCCGTTCGACGTCATGTCGAACCCCGGCAGCCCCTGAAGCGTGCGGTGAATGGCCACCGTCCGCTGCACGGGCGCGGCCAGTGACTCCCGGATCCTGGAACGCAGCACATCCTCGGCCGACTCGCGCTGGTCCGGCTCCGACAGGCAGCGCTCCAGCGACAGGGCCATCTCCTGAGCCAGTCCGTCGTGTCCAGCCACGCCGAGCACGGCCTGCCCGGCAATGACGCGCAGCTTCCTGGCGAGCTGCCGTGCCGCCGGGAGCCCGTCCTGGGAAGGCATGATCGCCGGGCCGCTGGCGGCCAGAACCACGCCCTCGGCGCATCGGATACCTACAATCAGCGACACGCTCTACTCCTAGAAACGGCTCTTGGGGGAGGGCCTCCAAGTTACGAAATCGCGCCGCCACTCACAAGCGGGACAACTAGATACGCCCCCCGACGCCCTCTGCCGCATCTCAGCAAGCCGCGGGCCAGCTCGCCCTTGCCTGAAAGGCCCGATTCCCTGACATTGCGGTATCCCCCCGGCTGTCCCGCCGCAAACACAAGCGCTCATGCAGGATCTGGAGAACCTTCGAGACCGGTTAGCCCAGGAACAGGCCACGCTCGCGACCACACACGAGCAGATCGAGGCCGCCCACCGCCAGATGGAGGCACTGCACGGCCAGATCACGGCCATCCAGCAGCAGATCGCGACGACTGAGCAGCAGATCGCCGAACTTCACCGCCACGCCGAGGCGATCGAGAAACGCATCGCGCTGCTGCGTGAGTATATGACCATGGTCGAGAGCGCCGAAGAACCCGCCAGGCCGGCAGCCCAGCCCCCCGAAGCAGCCGCCCCCGCTGGGCCAGCCGCCGAGCCGCTCGCCCAGGCCCTGCCGTCTCTGGAAGAAGCGGAAGCGGCGGACGAGCTCGGGGATCTGTCGTTCGCGGAGACGCCCACCACACACAGCGGGCCGGCCGTTCCAGCGACCGAGACGCCTCTCTCGCTCGACGAACTCGACGAGGAGTACCTCACCAGCGAGCTGCTGCCTCGCACCCAAACCTTCGAGGAGGAGCTGATCCTGGTGATGGCTCACCACAGGAAGGCCATCCCTCCTAAAGACGTCGCGCGCATCTTTCGCCGCCTGGACTACGCACCCAAGGTCGCCGCCACCGAGAAGAGCGTCAAAGCGCAGGTGGAGTCCGATCATCGCTTCTTCGAGTACGCCGCCGGAGGTCGAATCGCGCTGACGCGGGAGGGGCGCGCCGAAGCGCAGCGCTTGCTGGAACAGCTCCGCTAACCCAGAGCGGCCGAGACGCGCCTGGAGCCTCGCCATCGCTGACCCCTGGCGACGCCGCGGTCGCTATCCCAGATTCTCGACGAAAGCCCAACCCATTGGACCACCCCGCACAGGAGGAGTGCCATGCCCGACAGCGTCTACAAGGTGATCGAGCTGGTCGGAACTAGCACCAAGGGCTGGGAGGATGCCGCGACGAACGCCGTCCACAAGGCCGGCGAGAGCCTCAAGAATCTGCGCATCGCCGAGATTACCAAACTCGACCTTTCCGTGGAGGACGGAGACGTCGTCCGCTACCGAGCCCGGGTTGCCCTCTCCTTCAAGGTCGGGGGGTGAGCCAACCGCCCGACGTTACGCCGGCGGCTCGACGCTGTAAGCGAAAAGGGGGCGGCCCGCGTCGGGCGCCCCCTCCCGCATCTCCCGGCGAGCGTCGGCCTAGCTGCCAGACCGTCGGTAGCGCTCCAGCCACTGCAGGCCCAGCTCGTCCGTACGAACGGCGTAGACCGTGCCACCACCGAACCCGACGACCTCCCGGCCCGCTGGCATGACGACCTTCCCCTTCAGCTCGGCGTTCGCACCAAAGACGTCGAACTCCATCGGCTCGCCGGCGCTTACGTGCCGCTGGACCCACATGTCACCTTGCGGTGTGACCCAGACGCCGTTGTCAGCGAAGGCAGGCTTGGTCTCTGGCCAATCGAAGCTGTCGATGTCCGGCTCCTCGCCTGGACTGCCGCCGCGGCTCATCGACATACGGCGCTGGCCGTTCTCGATCATGATGCCGATACGCACGCCGCTACCCAGGTTCTCCATCCACTCCAGCTTATCGGCACGTCGTATCCTGACCGGCTCGAAGTCGATGGGCCCGCTGCGAACAACGGTCCCGTCCGTGTGAATCCATTCCACGTGGTAAGGGTCCGCGCGGGCGACGGCCACACGACCGTCCCAGCTCACCGCCCATTCATCCAGCGGGCTCAGCGGTACCGGCATGATCGTCACGGCCTGTTGTCCGAGTCCGCCGGACCTCGACTGCGTCATCTCCGGCAGCTTGACCATCGCCACGGTGTCCATAGCTCCGCTACCCCGGTCCAAACGCATGACGGCCGCCGAATCCGGTAGCTGCGGACCTCGCGCTCCACCAAACGGCTGGAAGTAGATCCTGCCCCGCGAGTCGACGCCCCGGGGAAGCACGATCAGCAGCCCAGGGCCGGGCCCCGGCGCGTCCTGGGCGATCGGCATCGTGGCTCCGAAGCTGCCGTCCGGCGCGATTACGGTGAGCCGGGTGTTGCCGAGATCCACGAGCAGCGTCGAGTCACCCGGCAGGGCGAACACGCCGTCCGGCTGCCGGTACTCCTCCGGCCCCTGCCCCACGCTGCCCAGCGTGTCCACGACACCCCTCTCCAGGTCGGCGATCACCAGCGCCTGCCCGAGCGGGTCGGCGATCATCACGCGCCCGTCAGGCAGCTCCAGCAGTCCCTGAACCAGACTGAACGCTTCCGGGAAACTCGCATCAGGCTCGCTCAACCGTTGGATGGCGATCTGAGCGTGCAGCGGGCCCGAATCCGTGGTCGCGACCAGGCCCAGGGTTGCGACCACGACTCTGCCTAGCCTTCGAATCATCGCTCCACATCCCTTGTTGAATGTCTTGAGATATCCTCGTCTAGTGGATGCACGAGATGGCCGGAGGGTCGCAGTACCGGCCGTTCCGACTGTCACCGAACACTGCGCAGCAGCAACGGGGGGGTAACTAGGTCGCAGTCGACTCACTCCCAGCGAAACGATCCAGCCGGAACGGCTTCCAATCGAACTCCGACCTACCGGAGACCGCCAGGTCGGCAACGATCGCGCCTGCCAGCGGGGCCAGCAGTATCCCGCTTCGCCCATGGCCCGTGGTGTAGATCAGCCCGTCCAGCTCGGGGTCCGGACCTATGATCGGCGACGAGTCGGCGCTGAGCGGCCGCAGGCCGGCCCAGCGCTCCAGAGCCTTGAGGCCTGCGAGCGCCGGCACGAGCTGCGAGACCCCATCGTGGATCAGGCGAAGGCCATCTTCGCTGATCGACTGATCGAACCCCACGTCCTCCATCGTGCTTCCGGCCAGGACTGTCCCATCCGCCTTCGGCACCAGATAGCGACCCGAATGACTGGCGACGATGTGTTCGAGAGCGAGCGTGGCGGCGGGGAAACGCAGCATCTGGCCGCGCGCCGGGCGCACCGGCAGCACGCGTGGCAACCCCCGCAGCGTGCCGCTCCAGGCACCCGCCGCCAGCACGACACGCTCCGCGTCCAGCGTACGGCCATCCGCCATGGCCACCCCGGTCACCGACCCGTTGCGCGATAGTACCTCCGCCACGCTGTTACCGCTGATGAGCCGGATCTCCGTGCGGGCAAGCGCGGCACCTAGCGCCACCGCCAGTTCCTGGCTGTCCAGCTGTCCCTCTTCCGGAAACCAGATGTACGAGAGCGCCTCCGAGCCAAGCCCAGGTTGGAGCTCCGCCGCCTGGCCCGGGTCGAGCAGCTCCGCCTGCAGGCCTTCCTCCTGCTGCCAGCGGACCGCCACGCCGGCGTCCTCGTGCTCCTGCTGCGAGAGGTTCGCCACCAATATCCCATCCCAGCGGAGATGAATCGCCTGCCCGGAGAGCTCCTCCAGCTTCGCCACGAACTCCGGATAGCGGGCCCGGCACTGCACGCCCAACCGGAACTTCACGCTTGGCTCCGCCTCATACTGGGCTGCCACCATCCCCGCCGAGGCGCCGGTCGCCTCACCGCCGGGCCGGCCAGCCTCGACCACGCTGACCGCGGCGCCGCGCTCCCATAAGGCGAGAGCGGCGGCGAATCCCGCGATACCGGCGCCGATGACAACGATCTCCAACATGAGCGGCCTGGCCCTCTCGAAGCCTGATGAGACGTGAACGTGTGCCCAGACGATAATGTCGTCCACAGCGCGTGCGGGCAATCCAGCAGCTGCGCTTCCATCACCGGCACAGCGGCAAACGCTGTGATTAAGCCGACCATTGCGACTCCGCAGCCGCGGTCTTAGACTGTATCCGCCGGACAGCCTTAAGAAGAGCAGAGCAGCACGTGCTCAAATCGACCTGTGCAACCCGGTTGCGCTAGCCACACCGCGACGGCAGGGAGAGCTTATGCGCTGCCACAATCCATGTCGCCAGTTGATGATCTTGGCGCTGATATCCCTCCTGTTCGCCACGATCGGATGCCATCACGTGAAGATCGACTCGGGGCTTGATCCGAGTCCGCAGGTCTATCACGAGGAATGGAACATGGCATATGCGTACGCCATCTTCCCGGCCCAGGTCGACGCCAGCGAGTACTGTGGCGGGCGATGGGCGCGGGTGGAGACCAGGCAGAGCTTCTTGAATTGGGTGGTCGGCGCTATCACCTGGGGTATCATAACGCCAATGGAGACCAAGGTCGTGTGCGCTGCAACGGGCGATGGGGAAGGTGACAGCACCGACGGGCCCGCAGCGACACCGAACAGCAAGGACAACCCAGCTCGGAGCCCGGGCAGCAACTAGGGAGGCTATATGCGCCGCCAAAGTCCTAGGTGGATTCTAACGAGCCTGGCCCTGGCATCCGCTTTCACACTCTCGACCGCCTGCTACCACAGCATCATCGAGACCGGTCTGGAGCCGGGCCCCACGGGGTATCACGAGAAGTGGGAAACCGCTTGGCTCGTCGGACTTATTCCAGCCGAGGTCGATGCCAGAGGGATCTGCGGCGGTCCGTGGGCCCGCGTCGAGACGCAGCAGAGCTTCCTTAACGGGCTGGTCACAGCCCTGACGCTCGGGATCTACGCGCCCCACGAAGTCGAAGTCGTTTGCGCGGCCAGCCAGTCCGGCGCGAGACAGCCACCGGACGATGATCCAAATGGCCGAGACCCTCTCCCTGCGTCTGACAGGGAGTCCTACTTGAGACGGCGGAAGTAGCCCAGCCCGAAGAGCACGATTGCTCCAGGCCAGATGAGGTCTGCAGGGCGAAGCGGGAGCGCGCCCACGATCCCAACCGCTACGCGCGCCAGCGTACCGAGCAGAATCAGCCACAGTCCCCAGCGCCGCATAACCCAGTAGCCAACAAGGCTCGCTGCTGGTATGGCGAGCGCCAAGGGGGCACCTATGACGTGAGCCACAGGCAGCTGGCTGAAAACCTCCCACTGGGTGGCGATGCGCCCTGCCGAGACGGCGATGGCCAACCAGCCCACCAAACACAACACGGTAAGCGCCAAGGGGCGCGGTATCCTGCTCTCGGTGTCCAGGAGTGAGTTCCCCACGTGCCAGCGAGCCGTCTTGCCGACGTACGTCGTTGACTTCACTATGGCTACACGATCCTGACGGAAACGTACCAACCGCCAACCGGGCAGCCAAGCGCGGGGATATCCTTCAGCTCATGAGTACAGCGCCATCGGCACCGTCCCGCCCCCGAGCAGCATTGTTCGTCACCTGCATGGTCGACGCGCTCTATCCCCGTGTCGGCCTGGCCGCGGTGGATCTCCTCGAACGCCACGGCGCGGAAGTCGTCTTCCCGCACGAGCAGACCTGCTGCGGGCAACCCGCCTTCAATGCCGGATACCGGAACGACGCCCGAAAGATGGCCCGGCATTTCCTCGACGTCTTCTGGCCGCTCATCGACCAGGGACATGTCGAGGCGATCGTCGCGCCCAGCGGCAGCTGTGCGGCGATGGTCAAGCGGTTTTACGGGATCCTGTTCGACGATGCCGCAAACGACGAAGACCGTCGCCGCGCCCTTCAGGTCGGCGCCGTTGCCTACGAGCTAACCGAGTACCTCGTCGACGTCCTCGGCGCCGAAGAGATCGCCGCTCACGTCCAGGGCAAGCTCACCTATCATCCCTGCTGCCATCTGCTACGGGAGCTAGGGGTGGATGCACAGCCGCGCAGGCTGCTGGCCGGGCTGCGAGACGCTGAGCTCGTCGAGCTCCCCGGGGCGGACGAGTGCTGCGGCTTCGGCGGGCTGTTCGCGCTCAAGAACGCCGAGATCAGCACCGCCATGGGCCGACGCAAAGCACGCAACCTGGCGGCCTGCAGTGCCGACCTCGTCGTCATGAACGACGTGAGCTGTATGACCCACCTGAACGGCATCCTCAAGCGGGAAGGCCGCGGATGCGCCGACATGGGGGCCGACGAATGAGCGTTGACGTTCGCGCGCCCTACAAGGTTCGGGTGAGACAGGCCCTCGGGGACGAGGCGCTGCGCACCGCCCTCGATCGGGCCACCGAACAGCTGAGCGGTCGGCGCGCCGACGCCATGGCCGCAGTCGATGCGCCGCGCCTGCGTGACGAAGCCCGGCGGATCCGAGAGTACGCTATCGATCACCTGCCCGAACTCCTCGAACAGCTCGAGCGCAACCTGACCGCGAACGGCTGCCAGGTTCACTGGGCGCGGGACGCGGAGGAGGCCCGGCTAACGGTCCTGGAGATCGCCCGTCAACATCGGGTCCGGCACGCCGTCAAGTCCAAGTCGATGGTGTCGGAGGAGATCGGCCTCAACGAAGCGCTCGAAAGGGCCGGGATCAAAGTCGTCGAGACCGACCTGGGCGAATACATCATCCAGCTCGCCGATGAGCCGCCGAGTCACATCATCACGCCGGTCATCCACAAGCGGGTCGAGGACGTGAGCGAGCTGTTTCAG
>JBDHKG010000124.1:0-13660 GCA_039586495.1 Gemmatimonadota bacterium
GCCCTCGGCACCCGCTGGACCCGCTTCCGCCTCTCCTGCGCGAACATCACCGACCGAGGTCAGGACGCCGCCTGGATAGACGAGCGAGATCGCGAGATCGCTCTCGCGCGCCAGCCCGGCGAGGAAGCTTCGTTGCACCGATGTGCCGCCGACCAGCGTGAAGCGCCTACCGCCCATGCGAAACGAATCGACCCGGGCGAGGGCCAGGAACGGCGCTTCCGGCGAGCGCGCCTGAACGAGCGCGGATCCGCCCGGCGTCGCCGCCAGCAGCTCCGGCAGTCGCGGCTCCAGCCGGTCGTACTCGTTCCTGAAGTGTCCGGAGCTGATGATGCGACCCGCCTCGTCCTGGATTTGCAACATCGAGAGGCCAGCCAGCTGTAACGCGGTACCCGCGTAGTCCAGGAGGTAGGCACGGCGCGATGCGTCGCCGCCCACGGCGGCCAGCCGCAAGCGGTTGTCCTCGGCTGCGGAGCGCGCGAGCGTGGTCAGCCGGCGAGCGGTCTCCTCGCTCTCCAACGCCAGGTCGTCCTCGATGATCGCGACGAGCGCATCGACACGTCGCTGGTATTGCGCCGTCAAGCGGTCACTCATCGTCTTCCGTACGGCGAGCGCGAAGGCGATCACCGGGATCAGGACGACCGCGACGAAGGCCAGACGTAGACGGCTGCGGAAGCTCACGGCACGCTGCCTCCGCCCGGGTCGGCGCCACCTATGAGGAGCGTGCCGTCCCAATCCAGTGAGATCGCGGCGGCGCCTTTGCGAGCGATGAGGTGCCGCCGCGTATCCACCAGCGGCACGATCGTCGCAGACGGCGCTAGTCTGCCAACGCCCAGCCAGGGAACGCGGTTCGCCAGGTTGAGCAGCTGATAGCAGCGGTCGAGGGCGACCGTGGGAAGCGCGAGGACAATCAGGAACTCGCTGCCGCGCGCCAAGGCCAGCTCGAACTCGTAGGCGCCCAGTTCGACGACGGTGGTTGGATCGTCAGCCTCGAGAAGTCCCGGTATCGCCAGGCCCAGTGCGGCCGCCTGCTCGCGCGACGTCGGCCGGGTTGCCAAGGCCACGATGCGCTCGGCCAGGCCGCGCGCGACTTCGTCGCCGCGCACGTAAGCGACGCGGCGCGGACCGCGCACGCGGTAGGGGGCGATGGGTATCGCAGGCGGGAGCTCCTTCAAGCTGTCTATCACCGACTCGCAGGAGGCAGCATCCTCCCACCAGGCGGGGGCCCGGTGCCCGCGCGCCGCGCCGCGCACCGCATCGCGGGCGAAGGCATCGAGGATCTCAGGCGGGAGCCGCAACGTATCGCCAACGAACTCTCCGTGGTGCAGCGCTCTGACGCGCGACGGCGCGACGAGTACGTAGGTGCGGTCCCAAGTCAGGGGCACGGACACGAACTCCGGGCGCATGGCGACATACTCGAGCACCTCTGGGTCTCCCGTGATCAGCACATCGATGCCCCCGTCGAGGAGGTCGCGCACATCGGCCCCCGCTGCCAGCCGAAAGTCGATGCGGGGCCGAGATTCGTCGGACACCGGCGCGGCACGCATGATGAGGTGCGCACGACCACTGCTGGTGATCGGCCTCTCGATGCGATACGGCCCCGTCCCCAGCGGCCAGCGCGGGCCGGGCTGTGAAAGCATCACGGCGTGCTTCAGATCCGCGAACAGCCGGGGCACGTCGGGACAGGCTCGCTCGAAGTGAACGGTCAGAGTCCGGCGATCCTCGACGCCAACGGAGTCGAAGGCCTCAGCGCCCAGCCGCTGCTCGTCACCCTGCCAGCTCCACACGATGTCGTTCGCGGTGACTGGGCTCCCGTCCCAGAAGCGCGCATCAGCGCGCAACACGAACCGCCAGCTACGGCCGCCGTCAGCCGTGCTCCAGGATGCGGCCAGGCCCGGGTAGACGCGACCCTGACAGTCCACCCGAATCAGCGTCTCGTACAGGTGCCGAAACAGCAGGCGTTCCGCGTCGTTGCGCGGTCGGGGGGCGTGGGCCGGGCTGACCTCGTCCAGCAGCGCCACGTTGACGGCGTCGGCGCCGCCATCCGTCAGCGAGCCGACCTCGCACTCGCGGGCGAGTGGAGCGGCCGCCTCAGGGACCGGCTCCGGCTCGGGCGGCCTGGCGCAGGCACCGGTGATGACGACGAGCGCGATCGCGCTGAGCGCCGTAGGGCGAATGCCATTCATGATGTCAGAGGTGTTAATGGCGACCTTCGCCATGTCATGCTTCGTCTTCATGATACTGCTCACCATCCTGACCGGCCACGCCCGCGACGCGCGCCGTCGGATTACCCGCCCTGTAGATGATGTTGTAGTCCACGTTGACCTCGCACAGGTCAGGCGCCGTCTGATCCGAGTCATACTGCTTTCCCGTGGGATACGACCAGCCGCCGAACGGCCCCTCGTACCAGACCGCGGGATGGTGCCAATCCTCCAAGTTAGGCTGACCGTTGTAGTACGCGTACCAGAGGGGTAGATAGGAGAATGCCTGGCTGTCGCCAGTGTTATCCAGCCACCACACCTTGCGCGTATAGATGCCGCACGCGAACCCCCCACACGCGTCGACGCCCTCCTGGATCTTGCCGACCAGTTGATCCGCCGACCAGACGCCCGGCGGTCGTTCCGCATCGAGCCACAGACGCTGCACCGGATAGGGCGTGATAGCGGAGAGCGCAGCCCCAACCTGCTGCGCGATCTCGTCGTCCCACTCGAGCACGACATACGCGTCAACGGTCATACCGCCGTCGACGGCCATCCCTAGCTGCTGAACCGTGATGCTCGGATCCTGAGTGCCGGTCACCACATGACGGACGCCCATCTCCCACCAACAGGCCACCTGGCCCGCGCTCAGATGTCCCGACCAGTGTGAGACATCCACCGCGAACACCGGGGCCGTGCCCGGGGGTTCACTGTAGATATGGACCTCGAGCCTGGCGCTGCCGGAAGTCGGTCCCGCAGCAGCCGTGATCGTTGCGATACCGGGCCCGCGAGCTGTAGCGAGGCCCGTCGCGGAGTCTACGCTCGCGACGGCGACGTCGCTGCTGCTCCACTTCACAGGCACGCCCGGCATCAGGTTGCCGCTCTCATCCTGAACGTGCGCCGTGAACTGCTGCCTGGTGCCGACCTCGTCCAGGATGACGAAGTAGGGAAAGACGATGACGCGAGCCGGGACCCGCGGCCCACCGTCGTCGTCACAGCCGAGCCAGGTGAACGCGGCCACGGCGGCCAGCCCAACAGAAATCCGCCACCGCACGGAGGTGGAGCCACAGACTCGATTCACATCCACCGCTCTCTACCAAGAAGGAAACCGCCGTGACAGTCCGCGTCATGATACTGCGCACCCTCATGAACGGCCACGCCCACGAACTCCGGCGATAGACGCAACTCGCGAGCGACAGTGCGAGGCGGCAGGAGTCCGCCGAGCGTAACTCGTGAGCGGGCTCGATGGCGCCAACGCCCCGATCCCACACGCGAGCGGTGAAGCGAGCGGACTCCTGTCGCCGATCCGGGAATCAGCGGAAGAGTGACGCGCCGAAGCTCCAGAGCGCGTCGCCGGCGATGAGGCCGCCGGCAAACACCGTCGACGGCGCGCCTTCCACCGCCGTGTCGCCCCGCGCCCAGGCGATCCGGACAGCCAGTCCGAGCAGGACGGCCCAACCGGCGAGCGGATTGAGGATGAGGAGCCCGGTGGCGAAGAGGATGCCGAGCTGGCGGTCCGGGCCGCCCAGGAGCTGGAGGAACGCCCCGAGGACTGCCCACGCCAGGAGCTTCGTGCCCGCCCCGGGCTCGATCCCCGCGCCGATCGCCGCGGCGTACACGCGAACGACAGGCGGGAAGAGGTCGGCCTCGAAATACGCCCGGTGGAAGAGCGCGACCATGGCGAGCGCGGTGAGCAGGCCGATGAGCGCGGCGAAGAGCTGCTGCCGGCGGCCCTCCAGCTCGAAGGCCGCGTCCCGACCGAACCCGCGGATGTACCATCCCGTCTTGAAGTCGTAACCCGCGTCCGCGAACGCGGGGCCGCCGGAGGCGACGAAACCCACCAGCAGAGCGGCGGCCGCCGGTGGGAATCCCAGCAGCAAGCCGAGCAGCAGGAAGACCAGAGCGGTCGCGAAGGCGGGGAACCAGCCGGCCTGCATCGCGGCGAGCCCGACGATGAATTCGGCGGCCACGCAGGCGACGGCGGCGAAGAGGACCCAGGCCAACAGCTGCGGGGCGGCCATCTCCGTCCACAGTCCACCGACGGCGGCCAGGAGGATCCCGGCCACCAGGTAGAGGCCGGTGCCTCGCAGGAGCCCGGCCCGTGCCTCCTCCGGGCTGCGGGTGGGCTGGACGGACCCGGGCCCACGATCGCCCCGCTCGGCTGTCCGGACCGCGTGGCGGCGGAGCGCAATGGCCACGGCCTGGCCCAGCGCCGTCATCCCGGCCCCGATCATCATCCCGTGCGGCACGAGCTGCGCCTCAAGGTCGACGCCCCAGGCACCTGGCGCGTATCCTCGCACCAGCAGACCCACGCCAAACATGGTGAGCGCCCATACGTTGCCCAGGAACGCGATCCCGAAGGCGGCCATCGGCAGGACGCCGATTCCCGCGACCGCCCGCAGGCCCCCGAACAGCCCGGAGGTGCCGAGGACCCCGGCGAAGGCCCCCAGCCCCAGCAGCCGCGCGCGTCGGCCGCCGCGATCGCCCGCCAGGATCGCCTCCGCGGACGCGATCCCGATTGGCCACGGAGACTCGCCGGGGAAAAGACGCGAATCGAACAGCCAGTAGAGCATCGCCACGTCGATCAGCATCCCGGCGGTCGCGCCCAGCAGCATCGGCACCAGCAGTTCCGGGCGCCCGACGAGGATGGGGACGCCGATGGGGACCAGCAGGGAGTTCGCCGCACCGAACGTCGCGCTCGACATCGTCGTCTGGATCAGATTCTGACGATGGATGGAGCGGAACGAGCGGAAGATGCGGAGCGGAACGCGGGAGACGAGGATCGCGACGATCACCGCCACGATCGACGTGTTCGGCGTGATGCCAAGGCTGGTGATGATCTGTATCCCGATGACAGCGCCGATCACCGAGAGTACGAGCGCGAGACCCAGGATGAGCGGTTCCCGCGCTCTCGGGTGCTCGGCTTCGCCTGCCGAGGCGTGGTCAGGTGTCGCTGGCATCGATCGGATGAAGCGCTCAGCTCGTGTCGAAGTCGTGCTCGACCAGAGTGGTCATCACGAGTACTCGCCGCGCCGGCAGCGGGCCCGCGGAAGTTAGGTCAGGCGGGGCTCAGACAGCCAGCCCCGGCGTGGCGCCAGCAACATCGCTTGTCAGGAGATGTCTTCCTCCGCACGCTGGCGACGCAGGTGAAGAGGCGTAGGTGTGGCTGACTCTGGGATCCAAAGTCAGAGAAACCGGCGAAACAAGCTTGAACCCGCGACCTCCTGAACCCCATTCAGGCGCTGGCTTCACGTATTGGTGACGGTATCCCTTAACCGCCCAGATACTCCTGAACCGTCTGCACCAGTCCTTCAATCACCGAAAACAGGCAGGCTCCGTTGACCTCATTCATCAGGACTGAGATGCTCACACCCGATTCGGGTAGATGGACCATCAATGATCGATAGCCCGGTGATTCGCCACCGTGACCGTAGGCCTGATGTCCCGCGACGATGAGCGAACCGATCCCCAGACCATAGCCGTCATAGGCGCTACCGGGGATCGACAGGGAATGGAAGGTCAGCATCTCATTGAGCAGTTCCTGACCGACGACCTCCCCGCTGAACAGCGCCTCTGCCCAGCGCGTCAGGTCCCGGGAGGATGAGAACATAGCTCCGGCTGTCCATTCCATGCTCATGAAGGCATTCATGGATATCGATTCGATAAGGTCATCGAGGATCTCATCCCCATCGATGTCGTACCATCCGTGGGCAACGGTCCCGGAGAGATCCTCCTCAACAGCCATGAATGTTTCCTGCAGGCCCAGCGGAGTCAGAAAACGGCTCCGGAACTCCTCGGCGACCGTCGAACCTGTCGCCTCTTTGATGATCATTCCTAGCAGAATGTAGTTCGTGTTCGAATAGTCCCAGTCCGAACCCGGACTGAAAGACGGTTCGAGCACGAACATCAACGTCTGTTCAGGGGTCCACACCCTCGCGGGATCAGCCATGATGGAGTCGAAGAAGGCCGGATGCTCATAGTAATCAAAGACGCCACTGGTATGATCCAGGAGCTGGCGGATCGTGATCGTGCTGTCGATGTTCGCATAGCTCGGAATCCAGGTGTGGAGTGAATCACTTAGTGAGAGCGTACCCTCCTCGACAAGCTGCAGGATGGATGCGGCCGTATACGTCTTGGTGATACTCGAGATGCAGAAGAGCATGGCTGGTGATATGGCCGTCTCACCATGCGAGATGCCGCTCGTCCCACTCCAGAGTCCTTCTCCCGGCACCAGGACAGAGGCCGAAACCCCGATCCCGTCATACTCCTCGAGGCCGGCTTCGAGCACCGCCTGAAGAGCGACCGCGGGGAATGGATCCGCCGACTCGGACGGGGCACTACAGGACTGGGTTATTCCAGCGAGCCCGATCAGTGATAACATCAGGAGTCGGGTTTGAATCACTCTGCACCTCCGCGATAGGGCACACAGCGCTTGAGCGTGACTATCCCAAGACAACCGTTACTACGGGAATATCAGGGGATGGTTTCACGCGGACGACTTGCGAATCCGCGGGCGCGATCATGATCCGACCGCAGGCAGGTGAGGGGGAGAGTCCGCGACTTCTACAACATGGTCAGCCGCCGGAGGATGCTGAGCGTAGGATGTTGGGCTTACGGCGAGGAGTCGGGACGGCGGGATTCGCGTTGCAGGCGCCGCCAAGTGCCTGCATACCGAGCGCCGCGCGTTCCTGCGCGCGGTGCGAGTCACCACCCGCGACCTCCTGAACCCCATTCAGGCGACGAGCGTCCGCCATCAGCAGTGAGCGACAGTTCGCACGGCTTTTCGAGACCTCAGTGCACGTGAGCAGCAGCCAGCCCAACCCTGCAGCCGGCTCGGCAGACGCCGCGTCACTCGGCCCGAACGAGCTTTATGACCAGTCTATAGTCCGCGACAAACGGGTCCTGCATGTCGTCGCGGGAGCGGATGTCCAACGTCGTCAACCAGAGGCTGTCGGCGACCACCCTCCATTCGTAGATCGTCCGGCCGCCGATGAACTCCGGCGTCTTCGCAGCGATCGGGTGCGTCGTCAGAATCGAGTCGCTGAGCTCGTAGGTGCCCGCGTTGACGATGATCGCGTCGTGCTGCCGGGCCTTCTCCGCCACCGTCGGGTACCAGAGACGATTGTCCGGGGGCAGTTGATCGCCCAGCATTCGGACGATGCTGTAGTGCTCCCGCATGAAGGTATATAGGCCCGGCAGCGGCTGCGTATCGACGCTCTCCCCTTCCGGCCCGCTCAAGTGCACCTCGCTGAGGCGCCAGGCGCCCTCCAGCGGTCCCGCTGGCGGCGGGCCAGCAGGCTGACAGCCCATGCTTATGAACAGCGCGACGCACGAGAGTACGAGTAGGCGTGACATTCTAGTACCTGGAACTGGGAGCCAATCGCCGATTCCTGCTATTGGACGTTCGAGAAGGCTGGAGGGTTCCACCAACTCGGCAACGCCAGCATGAACAAGATCGAGCTCGTCCGGCTCGGCTGGGCGGACGACAGTCTGATCTAGTGATCCGAGACGGCGGCCGGGCATCAGGTGTGCTCCTGCCCCATCGATGACGGTTGCCTGTTCGGGTATCGCGACCTCGCCTGCGCGACCGATCTGAATGATCGTCGGGCCCTCGACCAGCACACTCTGATTCTCGACTATGAGCTCGCTCGTCATGGGCACTAGCCTGACATTGACGAATGCCGTGACCTCGTCGCCCGATGGTCCCACAATCTGGCCTTCTCGGCCACCGCAACTCGCGAGAATTGGGACGAGCAAGATGCGGCCTTCCAGCGGGCGGTCCTAGGACCTGCGCTATCTCTCGCCCTCTTGAAGGTGCGGATTGTGATTCCTATAGCGTAGCGTAACCTGGCAGGTAGATTGCCACTGATCTGACCGACCGCAACTGCAACCTCTGGGACCTGGAGGCTCGCGATGACCACGGGGAGACTGGTCATCGGTCTCGACTTCGGCACCGACTCGGTCCGGACGGTGATCGTGGACGCCGACACGGGCGAGGAGGTCGCGAGCGCCGTCCGCACATTCTCCCGCTGGAACGAGGGCCGGTACTGCGATCCGGCGGGCAACAGGTTCCGCCAGCACCCGCTCGACCACCTGGAGGGGCTCGAAGCGACGGTGCGCGAGGCGCTCGCGAAGGTGCCGCCCGGTAGCGCCGAGCGGATCTCTGGCATCACCGCCGACACGACCGGTTCCACGCCGGGGGCCGTGGACCGCGCGGGCACCCCGCTAGCCTTGCTACCCGAGTTCGAAGACGACCCCGACGCCATGTTCGTCCTCTGGAAGGACCACACCGCGGTGGGCGAGGCGGAGGAGATCAACGAGGTCGCCCGCACCTGGGAAGGTGAGGACGTCACAAAGTACGTCGGGGGCGTCTACTCGTCCGAGTGGTTCTGGTCGAAGATCCTCCACATCCTGCGCGGCAACCCGCGCGTGCGCGAGGCGGCTTTCTCCTGGGTCGAGCACTGCGACTGGATCACCGCCGTGCTGACGGGCACGACCGACCCGCTGACGATGAAGCGCAGCCGCTGCGCCGCTGGGCACAAGGGGATGTGGCACGCCTCCTTCGGTGGCCTCCCACCGGAGGACTACCTGACCCGCGTCGATCCCCTGTTGGCCGGGCTGCGCGAGCGGCTCTACACCGAGACCTGGACGTGCGATATCGGCGCGGGCACGCTCACCGCCGAGTGGGCGGAGCGGCTCGGTCTGCATACCGGCGTCAGCGTCGGGGTCGGCGCGTTCGACGCGCACCTGGGCGCCATCGGTGGCCAGATCGAGCCCTACGTGCTATGCAAGGTCATGGGCACCTCGACCTGCGACATGCTGGTCGCGCCGATGGATGAGATGGGCGACAAACTGGTGCGGGGAATCTGCGGCCAGGTGGATGGCTCGATCCTGCCGGGCATGTTGGGGATGGAGGCCGGGCAGTCCGCTTTCGGCGACGTCTACGCCTGGTTCCGCGACTTGCTGGCCTGGCCGCTGGAACACCTGGGGAAGGCGGCGGGCATTGGAGAGGACACCCTGCACGGTCTCACCGCCGGCATTATCACCGCCCTCTCCGAGGCAGCCGCCGCGCTGCCGCCCGATTCGACCGGCGTGGTGGCGCTCGACTGGCTGAATGGGCGCCGCACGCCTTTCGCCGACCAGGCGCTGAAGGGCGCGCTCGCCGGCCTGAGCTTGGGCTCGGACGCCCCGCGGGTCTTCCGAGCACTGGTCGAGGCCACTGCCTTCGGCGCCAAGAAGATCGTGGACCGCTTCCAGGTCGAGGGGGTGCCGATCCGGGGGGTCATCGCTCTGGGCGGTATCCCCAAGAAATCCCCCTTCGTCATGCAGACGGTGTGCGACGTGCTCGACATGCCGATCCGGGTCGCGCGCGCCGAGCAGACGTGTGCCCTGGGTAGCGCGATGGCGGCCGCCACTGCCGCCGGGCTGCACCTCGATATCCCTACGAGCCAGGGGGCAATGGGCAGCGGGTTCGAGACCGAGTACCAGCCCGACCCGCAGCGGGCCGCCCGGTACCGGGAGCTCTACGAGCGCTACGAGCGGCTTGGCGGCTTGGTCGAGGAGGGTTTCACGCCACGGGGGCCGTGATGGATGACTATCGGGAGCTCAAGGAGACCACCTGGGCGTGCAACCAGGAGCTCCACCGCCGCGGGGTGGTCCTCTACACCTTCGGGAACGTCAGCGCGGCAGACCGGGAGCGGGGCGTGTTCGCCATCAAGCCGAGCGGCGTGCCGTACGAGGGCCTCCAGCCGGCGGACATGGTGGTGGTTGACTTCGAGGGGCGGGTGGTGGAGGGTCGCATGCGCCCGTCTTCCGACACCCCCACCCACGCCGTGCTTTACCGTGGGTTCCCCGGCATCGGCGGCGTCGCCCACACCCACTCGACCTACGCGGTCGCCTGGGCGCAGGCACGGCGCCCGATCCCGATCCTGGGCACCACCCACGCCGATCTGCTCCCGCAGGATGTGCCCTGCACGAAGGTCATGACCGAGGCGGCGGCGCAGGGGGACTACGAGACGGCCACCGGCCAGCTCATCGTCACCTGCTTCCGCGACCGCTCCTGGGAGCGGGTGCCGATGGTGCTGGTGGCCGGGCACGGCCCCTTTGCCTGGGGGCGGACCGCCGAGGACGCGGTCTACCACTGCGTGATGCTCGAGGAGCTGGCCCGCACCGCCTGGCTCACGGTCGCGCTCGACCCCCGTGCCGGACCCTTGGAGTCGTGGCTGGTGCGCAAGCACTTCGAGCGCAAGCACGGCCGGGATGCCTACTATGGACAGGAGAAGCGACGCCATGACGGGTGAGATGAAGAACGTCCCCCAGGTGCACCCCGGCATCGTGGCCGTCAGCCGCGACTGCTTCCCCATCGATCTCTCGCGCCGGCGGCGCCGGGCGGTCGTGGACGCCTGCCGGGCCGGCGACCTGGAGATCGCCGAGATCGAGACCATCGTGGAGAACGAGCGGGACGTCGTGAAAGCGCTCGAGGAGCTCGACCGCGCCGGCGTGGACGCCCTGGTCGTCTACCTGGGCAACTTCGGGCCGGAGGGCCCCTCCGCCCTGCTCGCCCAGCGCTTCCCGGGCCCCGTCATGTTCGCCGCCGCCGCCGAGGAGAGCGGCGACGACCTGGTGGACGGCCGGGGGGACGCCTACTGCGGGCTGCTGAGCGCTTCGTACAACCTGGGGCTGCGCTCGCTGCAGCCGCACATCCCGGAGTACCCGGTCGGGCTGGCCGGCGAGGTTGCCGCCATGATCGGGGAGTTCCTCCCCGTCGCCCGCGTCCTGCTGGGGCTGAAGCACTTGAAGATCTTCACCTTCGGGCCGCGCCCCTGGGACTTCTTCGCCTGCAACGCCCCCATCAAGCCGCTGTTCGAGCTGGGGGTCGAGATCATGGAGAACAGCGAGCTCGACCTGCTCGACGTGTTCCGCTCGGCCGAACGACATCCCGACATCGCGCAGGTCGCCGCCGACATGGCGCAGGAACTGGGCGAGGGCAACCGCTTCCCCGACCTGCTCACCAAGCTGGCGCAGTACGAAGTGGGGCTGCTCGGCTTCATGGAGCGGAACCTGGGGGCGAGCCGCTACGCCGCCTTCGCCAACAAGTGCTGGCCCGCGTTCGAGCCGAACTTCGGCTTCGTGCCCTGCTACATCAACTCGCGCCTCGCCACGCGCGGTATACCCGTGGCCTGCGAGGCCGACATCTACGGCGCCCTGAGCGAGTACCTGGGCGCGTGCGCCACCCAATTGCCGGTCACCCTGCTGGACATCAACAACACCGTGCCGGCCGACCTGGCCGCAGGGGCGGCGGCACAGATGTCGGGCTACAGTCCGACCGACCTGTTCATGGGCTTCCACTGCGGCAACACGCCCGGCAGCTGCCTTGTGGACCGCGAGATGCGCTACCAGCTGATCATGCACCGGCTCATGGAACCGGGTAAGGAGCCCGACATAACGCGCGGCACGCTGGAAGGGCGGATCCGGCCCGGCCCGGCCACGCTCTACCGGCTGCAGGCCACGGCTGAGGGGGAGCTGAAGGCCTACATCGCCGAGGGTGAGGTGCTGGACATGCCGACCCGCACCTTCGGGGGGACCGGGGTGCTGGCGGTCCGGGAGATGGCCCGCTTCTACCGGCACGTGCTGATCGAGAAGCGCTTCCCGCACCACACGGCCGTGGCCTTCCAGCACGTCGGCCGCACCCTGTTCGCGGCCCTGCGCGTGCTCGGGGTGGCGGACATCTCCTACAACCGACCGGAGGGGATGGCCTACCCCACCGAGAACCCCTTCTGAGCCGATGACGGCCCCGGCGGGCATACCGCTGGCCGACGGGGTGCGCGGTCTGATCTTCGACTGCGACGGCACCCTGGCCGACACCATGCCCTACCACATAGAGGGGTGGCGGCACGCATTCGCCGGCACCGGGGTGACGGTGCCGGAGGAGTGGCTGGACTCGCTCAAAGGCACGCCGGAGAAGCGCGTCGTGATGCTGGCCAACGAACGCTTCGGCCTCGCCCTCGACCCGGCCGCCACGGTCGCGGCCAAGCACCGCGTCTACCGGCGGCTGCTCGAGGGGGTGCGCCCGATCGAGCCGGTGGTGGCGGTGGTGCGCGCCCACCAGGGGCTGCTTCCCATGGCGATCGCTTCGGGCGGCACCCGCGAGCACGTGCACATCATCCTGGAGCGGCTCGGGCTGGCGGAGGCGTTCGCGGTCATGCTCACCGCCGACGACGACATCGAGCACAAACCATCGCCGCAGATCTTCCTCGAGGCGGCCCGCCGGCTGGGGGTCGAGCCGACGGCCTGCCAGGTCTTCGAGGACGGCGACATCGGACTGGAGGCCGCGCGCCGGGCCGGCATGACGGCCACCGACGTGCGGCCCTACATCCTCAAGGAGCGACCGAGATGAGCCGAGCCTCCCTGATCACGTGCCTTCTCCTGGCGGTCGTTGCGACGGCCTGCGACCGGGCCCGCCCGCCCGACTATCCCGTGCAGCCCGTCCCCTTCACCCAGGTGCGGTTCGAGGACGACTTCTGGGCTGCGCGCCTGGAAACCAACCGGACCGTGACCATCCCCCACGTGTTCGCGAAGTGCGAGGAGACCGGGCGGATCGACAACTTCGCAATCGCCGGGGGACTGATGGAGGGTGAGCAGCGGGGGGCCTATCCCTTCGACGACACCGACGTCTACAAAACCATCGAGGGAGCCTCCTACTCCCTGATGCTGCGACGCGATCCGGTACTGGAGGCCTACCTGGACAGCGTGATCGCGCTCATCGCCGCGGCCCAGGAACCGGACGGTTACCTCTACACCGCTCGCACCAACAACGCTGAGCGGCTGCGCCGCTGGTTCGGGGACGAGCGCTGGGAACGGCTCGAGCGCAGCCACGAACTCTACAACGCCGGGCATCTCTACGAGGCGGCCGCCGCCCACCACCTGGCTACCGGCAAGCGCAACCTGCTCGACATCGCCCTGAGGAACGCCGACCTGATCGACCGCACCTTCGGTCCCGGGAAGCTGCAGAAGCCCCCGGGACACGAGGTGATCGAGATGGGGCTGGTGCGGCTCTACCGGGTCACCGGGGAGCGGCGCTACCTCGACCTGGCCAAGTTCTTCATCGACGTGCGGGGCCGGCCGCTCGACGACCGCGCCTTGGGCGGCGAATATAACCAGGACCATGAGCCGGTCGTCGAGCAGAGCGAGGCGGTGGGGCACGCCGTGCGGGCCGGCTACCTGTACGCGGGGGTCGCCGACGTGGCGGCGCTGACCGGCGAGCAGGCGTACGTGCGGGCGGTGGACCGGATCTGGGAGGACGTGGTCGGCCGCAAACTGTACGTGACCGGTGGCATCGGGGCGACCGGGGGGAACGAGGGCTTCAACGACGCCTACGTGCTCCCCAACATGAGCGCCTACAACGAGACCTGCGCCTCGATCGCCAACATCTATTGGAACCACCGGATGTTCCTGTTGCACGCCGA
>JBDHKG010000125.1:0-7299 GCA_039586495.1 Gemmatimonadota bacterium
GAACGCAGCTGTCCTTCGCAGAAAGCTCGAAGAGCTGGGTCACACGTTCCGCAGCGAGACGGACACCGAGGTGCTGGCTCACCTGATCGACGAGTGCTACGAGGATCGCCTGGAAAATGCCGTCTCCGCGGCCCTCAGTCAGGTCGAGGGGACCTACGGGATCGCTGTGGTCTCGACGCGCGACCCTGATAAGCTGGTGGCGGCGCGCAAGGGCTCGCCGCTGCTGATCGGGCTGGGCGAGGGCCCGATGTACTTCGTCGCCTCTGACGCTGCGGCGATCGTCGAGCATACGCGCGACGTCGTGTACCTCGACGACGGCGAGCTGGCGGTGCTTGACCGGAAAGGCTATCGGACGCTTGACCTCAAGGGTCAGCCGCTCACCAAGGAAGTGAGCCGCGTGTCTTGGGATCTCGGCACGATCGAGCGTGGCGGCTTCCCCCACTACATGCTCAAGGAGATCTTCGAGCAGCCGAATTCGGTCCGTGACACGATGCGCGGCCGGCTGCTTGAGGAGGAAGGGACGGTGCGCCTCGGTGGTCTCTCGGGCTGCCTGCCCCGTGACGAGATTGAACACTACGATCGGATCGTATTGACTGCCTGCGGGACCTCGTGGCATGCGGCGCTGATCGGCGAGTACATGCTGGAAGAGTTCGCTCGCATCCCGGTAGAGACCGAGTACGCCTCCGAGTTTCGCTACCGCAACCCGGTGCTCGATGAGCGTTCGCTGGTCATCGGCATCTCGCAGTCCGGCGAGACAGCCGACACGCTGGCTGCTCTACGAGAAGCGAAAAGCAAGGGCGCGCGTGTGGTGGGCATCGTGAACGTGGTCGGCTCGACCATCGCCCGGGAGACGGAGTGCGGCGTGTACATCCACGCGGGTGCGGAGATCGGAGTGGCGTCAACCAAGGCGTTCACGTCCCAGGTCGTGGCGCTCGCGCTTATCGCGCTCTACCTGAGCGGCGAGTCGACCGTCGCGCCGAAGCAGCGCCGCGGGGTGCTCGCCGCTCTCAAAAGGCTACCGGACCAGATCTCGGAGATCCTGGCTCGTCATGACGAGATCCGGGGAATGGCCGAACGCTACCATCTGCACCGCAACTTCCTGTACCTGGGGCGAGGCTACAACTTCCCGGTCGCGTTGGAGGGCGCGCTCAAGCTGAAAGAGATCAGCTACATCCACGCCGAGGGCTACCCGGCGGCGGAGATGAAGCACGGCCCCATCGCGCTCATCGACGAGAACATGCCCGTCGTATTCATCGCGCCGCACGGTAGCGTCTACTCCAAGATCCTGTCGAACATCGAGGAAGTGAAGGCACGAGGCGGCCGCCTGATCGCCATTACCACCGATGGCAACGGCGAGCTCGACAACCTCGCTGACCACATCATCACCGTGCCGACCACCATCGAGATGCTGCAGCCGGTGCTCACGGTGATCCCGCTGCAGCTGCTGGCGTATCACATCGCCGTCCTCCGCGGCTGCAACGTCGACCAGCCCCGCAACCTCGCGAAGAGCGTGACTGTAGAATGAGGGAACGGTTGCGCGCCAGCTAGCTTCTCACCCAACTTCCCCTCCTCATGCGCGTCATTCTGCAGCGTGTGGCACGGGCAGAAGTCCGCGTCGACGGCCGGCAGGTCGGCTCGATCGGGAAAGGCTACCTGCTGCTGGTCGGCTTCCGGTCTGGCGACGGCGAGGAGACGCTGCGCTGGATGATCGAGAAGGTCCGCGGCTTACGACTGTTCGCGGATAGCGAGGGGAAGATGAATCTGCCCATTGAGGCCATCGGCGGTGAGCTGCTGGTCGTCTCCCAGTTCACGCTGTACGCCGATGTGCGCAAGGGGCGGCGTCCCTCGTTCGTAGAGGCGGCGGATCCCCAGGACGCGGAGCGGCTCTACGATCGCTTCGTCGAGCTACTCCGCCAGGGAACGATCCCGGTGGCCACGGGAGAATTCGGCGCGCGGATGGAAGTCGAGCTGGTGAACGACGGACCTGTGACGCTCATGATCGAGAGGGACTAGTCGGTGAGGCCTTCGAAGTTGTTGCTGCGCTGCATCCTCGCGGCCCTGGCGATCTCCTCCGTGCCGGCGGCTTGGTCGCAGACCACCTGGGACCCGAACGCCATCCCCTACGAGGGACCGCCGGCCTGGCAGCAGGCGGCGGTGGCTGCGCTCAACCGTCACTTGCCCACGGACTCTGGCTACTGGGTGCTGGGGCCCCTCGACCTCGCGGTTGATCTGCCGGACACGATGGATCTCGTCCGCACGACTTTGCGGATCGTCGCACCGCACCCGAGGGGCTCTCGGAGAGTGACGCGGCGGCTCTGGGTCCCTACTGGCGGTATGGCGCTCGAAGAGCTGCAGCCCGCAGACACGCTGCCCCATGAGTTGCCTCCAGGCTACCCGGGTCGCTTCCTTGAGGGCAGCATCGTGGGCGAGCGCACCCTTGTGCAGGTGCTCACGGTTCAGGAGCACCGCTGGCTGCTGTGGGCTGCCCGGACGCGGGTCGCCGGGATTCGCGAGCCGGTGAACGGCCCTCTGGCCCGCTATAGCAGGGCCGTGGCCAGCTACCTGGCGGCCGTCGACAGTGGTGTCCCCACGGCCGGGCCGCCGCAGGCGATCGAGTTCGGCCTCGACCCGTCTTTCGACCTGTACGCCCGGCCGCCCGAGCCGATGATCCGCGATCGTCAGGGATACCTCCGGCTGCTGGATGACCATCGTGCCTTCACCCTCGACGAGGCTGTGCGGGACGTTAACGGGTTCGTCCCTGGGCCCTTGCTCGTCGGCTGGCTCGAGGACCAGGCCGATCCGGTGCTGTTTCCCAACAAGCATGGAGAGATTGCGCTCCAGCATCGCTACCGCGACTACGAGCGTTCCGGCGGTCGCTGGTCAGGGTACCCCGTTCTCTCGGCTACTTCGCTCCCGAATTTGCGGCCGGGTCGCTACGCCTATGCCGTGGATCGCTATGGTGTGATCCGCATCGGCCGCGCGCCTGACGCCGGCGTTGAAGGGACCGGTGCCGCAGTCAGCGCCGCGCTGCTCGCCCACGGGGAGCCGCTACGCGCTGCGGGCGTGCTGGTGCTGGCCGCTGAGCCGGACAGACCTCCGCGCGTCGCGGAGGTCAACGTTCGCTCGGAGGAGTATTTCTTCAGCAATCTCGCGCTCACGCTGTACGATGACGTGGAACAGCGCTCCGACCGCTATGTCGCCGCGGTGGGGCATGTGCTGGCGGCGCTTGAGCTCGGCCGGATCCCGCGGGAAGGCATCCTCATCCGCAAGTTCTAACGATGGCGCGGCATGGCTGTGCGGTCTTGCAGCGGTGAGCTGAATCGGCCATGGATGCTCCGCGGCTGATTCTCGCGTCTCGTTCGCCGCGTCGGGCCGAGCTGCTGTCGCGGCTCGGCTTGGAGTATACGGTTCGGGTTCTAGACGTGGACGAATCGGTGTTGCCGGGTGAGGCGCCCGCCGAGGCAGCTCAGCGGCTGGCCCGCTTGAAGGCGGAAGCGGCGCTGGACGACGACGCGCTGGCGATCGGCTGTGACACGCTGGTCGTGCATCGCGGTGACATACTGGGCAAGCCCACGCACCGCGGCGAAGCCGTGCAGATGGTATGCCGGCTTCAGGGCGAGGAGCATTTGGTCTACACGGGCGTAGCGCTGGCCGCGCCGGGTCGTGTTGAGACCGCGGTCGAGGCGACCCGCGTGTGGTTCCGCTCGCTTGACCCCCGAGAATGCGAGGAATACGTTGCGACCGGCGAGCCGATGGACAAGGCCGGAGCCTACGGGATTCAGGGCTTCGGTGCGGCGATCGTCGAGCGCATCGAGGGCGACTACTTCAACGTAATGGGCCTGCCGATCCAGCGGCTGCTCGAGCTATTTCGCCGTTTTGGCTGGCGATACGCCTTCGGCCGACTTGTACGGCTGACCTGACTGGTTGGAACCTTCAACATCTCCCGGCGCCAAGCCGCCTAACGTCTGACAGTGGCGATCGAGGTCCCCCGTGCGGTCCGCTGGCACGATGGTGCGGTGCGCATCATCGATCAGACGCTTCTTCCCGGCGAATACAGAGAGATCGACCTCCTGCAGGTCGAGGACGTGGTGGAGGCGATTCGGAGCCTCCGGGTACGCGGCGCCCCGGCGATCGGGATCGCCGCGGCCCTGGGCCTGGTGGCCTCGCTCAGACCCCACCTCCGTTTGCCACCAGCCGAATTCCGGGCTCGACTGCTCGAGTACGCGCAGCGTATTCGCGAAACCCGGCCGACGGCCGCGAACCTTGCCTGGGCGCTCAGCCGGCTGCTCGTGATCGCGGAGGCCAAGGCAAGCGCGTCTAACGAGGAGCTATGGGACGCGCTCTTCCGAGAGGCGACGGCGATCCACGAGGAGGATCGCGAGATGTGCCGCCGGATCGGCGAGCACGGGCTCAAGCTGTTGCACGATGGGGCCACCGTCTTGACGCACTGCAACACCGGCGCGCTGGCCACCGGTGGGATCGGTACGGCATTGGCGCCGATCTACCTGGCGGTGGAGCGCGGTTGGCACGTGCGGGTTCTGGCGACCGAGACGCGCCCGCTGTTGCAAGGGAGCCGGCTTACGGCCTGGGAGCTGCGGCGAGCCGGCCTGGATGTGACTGTGCTGACGGACAATGCGGCGGCGGCGGCGATGGACCGGCTGGGCGTGGACCTCGTGATGGTCGGGGCCGACCGCATCGTCGCCAACGGTGACGTCGCCAACAAGATCGGGACCTACGGTCTGGCGATCGCTGCACGCCACCACGGGATTCCCTTCTTGGTGGCGGCACCCTCGAGCAGCTTCGATTTCTCGCTCGCCTCCGGCGAGGAGATTCCCATAGAGGAGCGTGGCGCGGATGAGCTGCGCGCAGGGTTCGGCCGCCAAACCGCTCCTGACGATGTCCCGGTCTACAGCGCTGCCTTCGACGTGACGCCAGCGCACTTGGTGGACGCGATCATCACGGAGAAGGGGATCTTCAAGCCGCACGAGCTGTCGAGGCTGAGAGGATGAGGGAGTACAGGGCTAAGAGGTCGACCCTTGTCTTCACGCTCGGCTTTCTGGGTGTTCTAACGTTGCTCACCATCCTCGGTGTGTTTTTCGCGGAACCGCGGCTATTCTTCGTCGCTTTCCTGCTCGTACTGGCCTGGCGCTGGTATCAGATTCTGAAGACACCGGTGAAGATCCAGGTCGAGGATGACGACACCATCGAGTTCCGCGGTCTGATCGGCCGCGTCGTGCTCAGTCCGGATCGTATCAATAGGATCATGCGGGTCGGTCGCGGTTACTGGGTGGAATACCCGGAAGGCTCGCTCAACGTGTATGGCAACATGGAAGGCCTGGAGGATTTCCTGGCCTACTTGAAGTCGGCCAACCCGGCCCTGGAAGTGAAACCGTTCACCTGGCTTCAGCAACGCTGAGGACCCGTTTATGGCGCAGTTGCTGCGTATCGGCGTCATCGGCAGCTCAGAATGTGGAGAGGAGGTCGCTGAACTCGCGCGGCGCGTCGGCGAGCTCATCGCCTGGGAAGGTGCTGCGCTGGTCTGTGGTGGCCTCGGTGGTGTGATGCAGGCGGCTGCGGAAAGTGCGCGCGCGGCTGGCGGCGTTACCGTGGGCATTCTCCCGGGTGCAGACCCGAAGGCGGCGAACCCGGGCATATTGATCGCGATCCCGACGGGCCTGGGCGAGGCGCGGAATGCCCTGGTGGTCTCCGCGTCGGACTCGGTGATCGCCATCGGTGGGGGCTGGGGCACCCTGTCGGAAGCCGCCTTCTGTCTGAAGAGTGGCGTGCCTCTCATACGGCTGAAGTCTGATTTGCCCGAGCTCCCCGTGCCCGAGGCCAAGACGCCCGAGGAGGCGGTGGAGTGGGCGTTGGATCAGGCGCGCCGACGCAGGGAATGAGGCGGCACGTCCCCCAGCAGCGGGACTATAGGCAGGCGGACGCGGAGGCCGACGCTCAGTTGCTACGTGCCTGGTCGGCGGTCTTGCGGGAGCTATCGCCCGCCTCGGCCAGGGAACGGCAGGCGCCGGCGCAGGGAGTGGAGACATGAATTCACGCCAGAACCCGGAGACCACAACCTTGATCCCACTGTTCGACCTCGCGCGACAGCACCTCCCCATAGCCGAGGAGCTGTACACGGCGATCGCCCGGGTGGCACAGGCGCAGAACTTCGTGCTGGGAGCTGGCGTCGCCGAGTTCGAAGCGGCCATCGCCCAGTACCTGGGCGCGGGGCATGCCATAGGCGTGGCCAGCGGGACCGATGCCCTCTGCCTGTCGCTTCGCCTGCTCGGCCTGCAGCCGGGCGACGAAGTCATCACCTCGCCGTTCACGTTCTTCGCAACGGCGGGAGCCATCGAGAACGCCGGTGGCCGAATTGTGTTCGCCGACATCGATTTCCGGACCTTCAATCTCGATCCAGCTGCCGTCGCTGCTGCCATCTCCAGCCGGACGCGCGCGATCTTGCCCGTTCACCTCTTCGGACAGATGGCCGAGATGGGCCCGCTACTCGAGCTCGCCGCCGAGCGTGGATTGTGGCTGATCGAGGATGCGGCCCAGTCCATCGGCGCCAAGGCGCTGCTCGAAGGTCGCTGGCGTTCGGCCGGAACGGTGGGCACGGTGGGCTGCTTCTCGTTTTATCCGTCGAAGAACCTCGGCGGTTGGGGCGACGGCGGGCTCGTCTCGACGGACGACCCGGAGCTGGCGGAGCGACTGCGCCGGCTGCGGGTGCACGGGGAGGATTACGCGCACGCCAGGTATGTGTTCCGGGAGGTGGGGACCAACTCTCGCTTGGACGCGATTCAGGCCGCGGTGCTCCACGTCAAGCTTCGTCACCTGCCGGGCTGGACTGAGACGCGTCGAGCGCGCGCCGCCTGGTACGATCAGCGGCTTGGCGAGATCGACGCGATGACTCCGCCGACGGCCGAGCCGGATCGGTTTCACGTCTACAGCCTCTACACAATCCGCGCACCACGACGTGATGAGCTGCGCGAACACCTGGGGGAGCGAGGGATCGGAACGGGCGTCTACTACCCCTTGCCCCTGCACCTGCAGCCGTGCTTCGGTCACCTGGGCTATCGGGCGGGTGACCTCCCGGAGGCGGAGCGTGCTGCCCGGGAGGTCCTCAGCCTGCCGCTCTACCCGGAGCTGACGGTGGAGGAACAGGAGCGGGTGGCCGCGGGGATCGCCGAGTTCTACGGGGCTTGATGGGCGGGGCACTTGACCCCGAACAAGTCCCGAAGTAGCTTGAGCACTGACCGCGAACCGTGCCACCCCATCAACGATACTGAGATGACGACCAACGCC
>JBDHKG010000126.1:0-7286 GCA_039586495.1 Gemmatimonadota bacterium
TCGCGACGCTGATCGCCTTCTGGCGGATCCGACCCCTGGCCGGGGCGCTGCTGGTCCCCTATCTGGCCTGGGTGACGTTCGCACTGATGCTGAACGGGGAGCTGTGGCGGCGGAATCCCCTGGCCTGACGGGCAGGTCTCTCTGAGGCCGAGGGGTTGGGGATGGTATCGGCACACACGTACGGGAATTCACGTTGGGGAGGTCGGTCAATGAACAGACAGGTGGGTTGGCGGAGAGCGATCCTGCTGCTCCTGGTGACGCTGCCGACGCTCAGGCTGCCGGTTGCGGCCGCTCAAGAGCAGTCGCCGTTCGACCGCTTCTTCGAAGCCAGGACGATGCGCGTCGACTACTACCACACAGGTAGCGCGACGCAGGAGATCATCAGCCTGGAGCGAGCCGTGTCCGACGGTGCCTGGGCGGGCAGCCGCACGCGGCTGATCGATGATCTCCAGCTTGGCAAGTACTTCTTCGAGGTCATCGACGCCGAGAGCGGTCAGGTGATCTATTCGCGCGGTTTCTGCTCGATCTACGGTGAGTGGGAGACGACCGGCGAAGCGCGCTCGATGCACCGGACCTTCCACGAATCGGTCCGCTTCCCTTGGCCGAAGAAGCCGGTTCGGATCGTGCTTCAGAAGCGCGGCGAAGGGAACGCGTTTCAGGAGATCTGGTCGTACGACCTCGACCCAGGCGCGCGCTGGGTCAACTCTGCCGGCCCGCCGCTGCGAGGCAAAGTCTGGACGCTGTTCGAGAGTGGCCCACCCAGCGAGAAGGTGGACATCGTGCTGCTGGGCGAAGGGTACACCGAGGAGGAGCTGCCGAAGTTCCACGCCGACGCGAGGCGGCTCACGGACGAGTTGTTCTCGGTCGAGCCGTTCAAGAGTCGCAGGTCCGACTTCAACGTGCGAGCGATCGATGTTCCGGCTGCCGAGTCGGGCATCAGCCGACCACACGCCGGCAAGTATCGCAGGAATCCTGTTGGGACGCAGTACAGCATCTTCGACTCTGAGCGCTACGTGTTGACGTATGACAATCGCACGCTGCGTGATGTCCTGGCGGCGGCGCCTTACGACTTCGTGGCGATCCTGGTCAACGAGAAGCAGTACGGCGGTGGCGGCATCTACAATTTCCATATGACCGCGGCGGTCGACTCCGATTTCTCGGATTACGTCTTCGTGCATGAGTTCGGGCACCACTTCGCGGGCCTGGCCGACGAGTACTACACCTCGGATGTCGCCTACGAGACGGGCGGTGAGGTACATCCGGAGCCCTGGGAGCTGAACGTCACAGCGCTGCACGATCCCGAGAGGTTGAAATGGCGAGATCTAGTGGAGCCGGGTACGCCGATCCCGACCCCATGGGACAAGGAAGCCTTCGAGGAGCACGGCCGCGAGATCCGCAGGCAGCGCCAGGAGTTGATCGAGCGGGGCGCCACGGAGGCGGAGTTCGACGGGTTGTTCCAGGAGCAGCGTGAGAGTGAGACCCGCATGCTTGCCGCGAACGAGCATGCAGGAGAGGTTGGCGCGTTCGAGGGCGCGATGTATGAGTCCCTGGGGCTCTACCGGCCCGAGATCGACTGCATCATGTTCTCGCGCAACCGGGTCGACTTCTGCCGCGTGTGCCGTCGGGCGATCGAGCGCATGATCGATTTCTACATCGGCAGGTAAGCGGGTGTGATGGGTGCGGTTTCCGGGTTAGCGATCGCACTTGCTGCGGGCGCCATCGCGACTTTCGTGGGCTTGGGCTACGCGGTGCGTCGCCACCCCTCTCCGTGCCCTTCGTCTCTGATCGTGCTTCTCGAGAATCGCTGGATGGAGAAGCGGGCGGGCAGCACGACCCTCTTGGATCGTGCCGGTGTGGGCCCCGGGATGCGCATCCTCGACGTCGGCTGCGGGCCGGGTCGGCTCAGCCTGCCGGCGGCGGTACGGGTAGGGCTTGAAGGGGAGGTCGTCGCGCTGGATATCCAGCCGAGCATGCTGCAGGTGCTGGAAGCGCGAATGGCCGAACGCGGTGTCACGAACGTACGAACGGTGCTTGCTGGTGCCGGGGATGGGAAGGTAGAGCGTGGTGCGTTCGATCGTGTGCTTCTGGTCACCGTGCTGGGCGAGATACCGGACGGTCCGAGGGCTTTGCGGGAAGCTTTCGACGCGCTGAAGCCGGGCGGCCTACTTTCGGTGACCGAGGTGCTTCCGGACCCTCATTACCAGTCCAGGGCGACGGTGCGTCGGCTGGCCGAGCAGGCCGGCCTCGAGTTCGTGGAATCCTTCGGGAACGTGTTGGCGTTCACGCTGAATTTCGTGAAGCCAGACGCGCTGCCACGCTGAACGCGGGAGACGAGATGGTCGCAGACGAGTCGGCAGGCACGGCACGGGCGTTAGGCCTTTGGAGGAGCACGGCGCTCGTCGTCGGCAACATGATCGGGTCGGGCATCTTCCTGCTGCCCGCGGCCCTCGCGGCCTACGGCGGCATTAGCATCTTCGGCTGGGGCTTCTCGACGGCGGGCGCGATCCTTCTCGCCATCGTGTTCGGGCGCCTGAGCCGCCTCGTGCCGAGAGTCGGTGGGCCGTACGCGTACAGCGCGCGCGGGTTCGGTGACTTCGTCGGGTTTCTGGTGGCTTGGGGCTATTGGATATCGATCTGGTGCGGCAATGCGGCCATCGCGACGGCATTCGTCGGCTATCTGGGCTTCTTCTGGCACGTGTTGGTCGAGAACTCGCTCCTGGCCGCTGCCGTCGCCGCCGGCGCGATCTGGTTTCTCAGCTGGGTGAACGCCATGGGCGTGCGCGAGGCCGGGATCGTCCAGCTCGCCACGACGGTGCTCAAGCTCTTGCCGCTGGTCGCTATCGGTACCGTGGGGCTCCTCTTCTTCAACGTGGACAACTTCAGTCCGTTCAACGTGAGTGGAGAACCGGCCTTCCCGGTCATCACGGCAACGGCGGCTCTGACGTTGTGGGCCTTTCTGGGCCTAGAGTCAGCGACCGTACCAGCGGACGACGTGCGCGATCCTCAGAAGACGATCCCGCGGGCCACAGTCCTCGGTACTCTGAGCGCCGCTACCGTCTACATACTGGGCACCGTCGCCGTGATGGGGATCATCGCGCCGGGAGCACTGGCGGAGTCCACCGCACCGTTCGCTGACGCTGCCAGCGCCATCTGGGGCAGATGGGCGGCCTACGCAGTCGCCGCCGGGGCAGCGATCTCCTGCTTCGGCGCGCTCAACGGGTGGATCCTCCTCCAGGGACAGGTTCCGCTCGCCGTGGCCAGGGATGGCCTGTTTCCCAGCCCATTCGGCCGTCTGTCGCAACGGGGCACGCCGGTGATCGGGATCGTGATCTCGAGCGTGCTCGCCACGGTGCTCATATCGTTGAGCTACACGAAGGGTCTGGTAGAGCAGTTCACTTTCATCATCCTGCTGGCCACGCTGGCCAGCCTCGTCCCGTACGTCATGTGCTCGATGGCTGAGCTGATGATCTCGGATCGCGAGGGGCGGCGCTGGGGTCTCAGGTCCTCGCTCATCCCGATCCTGGCTTTCGTCTTTTCTCTCTGGGCTATAGCCGGCGCGGGCCGAGACACAGTGTACTGGGGTTTCTTGCTCCTTTTGGCTGGCGTTCCTGTATACGTCTGGATGAAGCGGCGACGGGAGAGCGTGAGAGTGGGAGGGCCCCCGTGACCGAGGTGAAGAGACTGGTTGACCTGGTAGACTATCAGGAGGGGTCGGTAGTCAGCCGGACAATCGTAAAAGGAAAGACCGGAAACGTGACGCTGTTCGCCTTCGACCGGGGTGAGGGGCTGAGTGAGCACACGGTTGAGTTCGATGCGCTGGTCTATGTCGCAGAAGGCGAAGCGGAGATAACGATATCGGGCAGATCCCATCATGTGCGTGCAGGTGAGATGCTCGTGATGCCGGCTAACGAGCCGCACGCTGTCCGTGCTGTCGAGCCGTTCAAGATGGTGCTCACCATGATCAAGGCATAGCGGCGCGAGCGCGCTACGGAGGACGCAAGGATGAGACCACGATACAGACTCACGGGAATGACAAGCCGGATTTGGGGCAGGATGATTCTGGCCCGCCAACTACTTGGTTTCGCTGCTGTCACCCTGCTGGCGACGGCCGCTCCGGCGCAGCAGACGGTCGATCTGGGCGAGCTGGACGCGTACTTCGCGGCGGCGCGCCAGGATTGGGAGGTTCCCGGATTCGCCGTCGCCATCGTGAAGGACGACGAGGTGGTGTTTGCCAAGGGCTACGGCGTCCGCGAACTGGGCAAGCCCGGCAGAGTCGATGAGAACACGCTGTTCGCGATCGCTTCCAACACGAAGGCGTTTACCGCGGCAGCGTTGGCGATGCACGTCGACCGCGGCGATATCGGTTGGGACGATCGTGTCGTCGACCACCTGCCGTACTTCAAGCTGTACTCGCCGTATGTGACGCAGGAGATGCGGGTGCGGGACCTGCTCTGTCACCGCAGCGGCCTGGGAACGTTCTCGGGCGATCTTCTGTGGTATGGAACGAGCTACACGCGGGAGGAGGTCGTGCGGCGGGTCCGTTATCTGCCGCCAGCGGGCCGCTTCCGCGCCCAGTACGGCTACTCGAACATCATGTTCCTGGCGGCGGGTGAGATCGTGACGGCGGTGGCGGGGAGGAGCTGGGACGAGTTCATCGAGACGGAGATCTTCGAGCCCCTCGGTATGGCCAACTCCTACACCTCGGTGGACAGTCTGCCAGGCAAGCCCAACGTGGCCACGCCCCACGCCGAGAAGGGCGGTCGAGTCATGCCATTTCTTTGGTATGACTGGGATAACATCTCGCCCGCGGGCGGCATCATCTCCAGCGTGAGCGACATGGCCAGGTGGCTGAGGTTGCAGCTCAATCGGGGCACGTGGAACGGGCGTACGTACTTCAGCGAGGCGGCGTCACGTACAATGTGGACGCCCCACATCTCGTATGAGGTGAGCGAGGAGAGCGAGGAGCTGTACCCCTCGACCCACTTCCGTGGATACGGGCTCGGCTGGGGCCTCATGGATTACCTGGGCAGGAAGGTGGCAAGCCACGGGGGCGGCTATGACGGGATGTTCTCCCGGGTGGCGCTGGTGCCCGAGGAGAACCTTGGCCTGGTGATCCTGACCAACAGCAACACCAACCTGCCGGTGGCACTGACCTATAGGATCCTCGACGCGTATTTGGGCGGCGCGGAGCGTGATTGGAGCGAAGAGTTCCTGGAAAGGAGCAAGCGTGCCAGGGAGCGCAGCGAAGAGGAGCGGGTGGATTTCGAGCGCGCACGGGTTCCGAACACGCGGCCATCGCTTCCGCTCGAGGCGTATACGGGCACCTACGGCGGCCCGATGTACGGTGATGCGACGGTAGCGCTGGAGGACGGCCACCTCGTGGTGCGGTTTCTGCCGAATCCTGACCTGACGGGCGACCTGACCCACTGGCACTATGACACGTTCGAGCTCGAGTGGCGGCAGGAGTTTCCCTGGTTCGGCAAGGGTTCCGTGCAGTTCCTCTCAGACAAGCTGGGCAACGTCGTCGAGATGAAGGTCGACGTGCCCAACGAGGACCTGTGGTTCACGGAGCTGGAGTTCAAGAAACAAGAGTAGAAGGGGCATCGCTATGTGCCACATTAGTCAGGCGTCGAGACCTAGCGTCCCGTCCCGCGCACTTGTCTTCTTGCTGATTCTCGGAGTCGGCTCGTGTGACTCAGACGGTGGTCTTGATCCGAGTTCGCCGGTCAGGTTCCCGCTTGATACCTGGAGCGTGTCTCAGGATTTCGGGGTCTGGAACGACTATTTCGGGGGCTACCATCTGGCTGAGGACGCGCGTGCCTCGGGTGGCACCCGCGTGTACGCGCTGGCGGACGGCGTCGTCGGTGGGATCTTCGCCGCACCTGAGGTGCAGGGGTACGGGGCGGTGATGATGATCGAGCACGAGATCGGCGGTGAGTTCGTCACGTCGCCTTATGGGCACGTGAGCGCCCGCCGCGGCTTCCAGGTGTCAGTTGGTGAATCCGTATCGAAGGGACAGCTCGTCGCCTATATCGCCGATGACGACGAGGACGGGGGTGCCTGGCCTCCGCATCTGCATTTTGGGGTCCGCAAAGGCGGCTACGACATCGACGCACAGATCTGCCGCGTGTGGCTCTACGTGGGTTACACCCGCACCTGCGAGGGTGTGACGCACGAGCAGCACCGCAGCTTCTGGTATGACCCGAGCGACTTCGTTCGCTCGCATGGAGGCTGAGTGTCCAGCCACGCACCGCGTCTCTCGCTGATCGTTCCTGCCTACAACGAGCGGGAATCCCTGCCGCGCCTGCTGGACACCGTTGAAGTCGCCGGGGAACGCTACCAGGGCAGACCGGAAGCGATCGAGGTCGTGGTTGTTGATAACCTGTCTACTGACAGGACCGACGAGGTGGCTCGCGCGCGGGGGTGCCGGGTCGTGCGAGTCGAGAGACGGGCTATTGCAGCGGCCCGGAACGGCGGCGCCCACGCGGCGCGCGGGGAACTGCTCGCCTTCGTGGATGCGGACTCACGGATTCATCCGGAGACGTTCAACGCCATCGATCGTGCGCTCGCCACGGGCAGGGTAATCGGCGGTGCTACAGGCGTGAAGCTGGAGCGGCTTTCGCTTGGGCTCGCCGTGACCTATGCGTTGATGGTTGCGTTTGTTTGGATGACCGGTCTCGATGCGGGGGTCGTCTTTTGCCGTCGCGACGACTTCGCAGCAGTGGGAGGATACAACGAGGAGCGTCTCTATGCGGAGGACGTGGAGTTCCTCATTCAACGAGGCGTCTCGGGAAGACGCGCGGACAGAAGCTGGTGCGGCTGACCTCGGTGAAGGCCGTGGCCTCGACGCGCAAGTTCGACAAACACGGCGATTGGCATTACATGACGAAGGTTGGGCCGCGGCTGGTGATGGGGCGGGCAGCGGGTGATTTCGAGCGGACCTATTGGTACGAGGATAGATAGCGGTGTATGGCGAGGCGCCTGCGGGCAGGCGTCGATCGTGAAGACACGCCATGTGGTAAGGAGTGAGGTCAGGCTATGCGAAGGTTTGTACTGGCGGCAGGGGCTGTCGCACTATCTGTTACCGCAGCCGCGAGCGACACGGCCATGATCCAGCAAGAGCGAGCACGAATCATTACGCTTCCCGAGCCGCGCCAGGATGGGGAGATGTCTGTGGAGGCTGCGTTGCGTGAGCGCCAGTCGGTGAGGGAGTACTCCGGTGATCCCGTGACCCTTGCCGAGCTGTCGCAGCTGCTCTGGGCCGCGCAGGGAGTCACGCACTCGCG
>JBDHKG010000029.1:0-31455 GCA_039586495.1 Gemmatimonadota bacterium
GGACGCGTTTCGCCAGTTCTCGCGCTTCCACCTGGACGCTCCGGGGACACAGGTCGTCATCATTGCGGGCAACCACGATTCGCCGCGCGCGGCTGAGACCGGCAACATCCTGAGGCTGTTTGCCGAGATACCCGGCTTTCAGGTAGTCTACCAGGAGCCAAAGCGACTGTCGTTCCCGCAGCTCGATGCGGCTATCCTCTGCCTGCCTCACAATGCTCTCGTCTCGGATGTGCAACCTGCGATCGAGCCCGACCCGGATGTGGGCGTCAACATCCTTCTGGCGCACACCGCTCACGAGAGCCTCAAGTTGATTGGCTATTTCGGTGCCGCCGTGTTGCGCAGCGGCGACGTCAAGCCTGAGGACTGGAGCTATATCGCGCTCGGGCATTATCACCTGTATGAGACACTAGCGCCCAACATGATCTACCCGGGTGCGATCGAGTGGACGAGCATCGACATCTGGTCAGAAGCTGGCCGACCCAAGGGCTTCGTCGAGTTCGACTTGGGTGAGGATCGCCTCAACTTCCATGAGCTCGAGAGTCCGCGACCGGTGATTGATCTGAACCCGATCGCCGGGCACGATCTGACGCCTGCGGAACTGGACCAGGCGATCGAGGCAGCGGTTGAGAAGGTGCCCGGCGGCATCGACGAGAAGATCATTCGCCTGCGTGTGTTCGATGTGCCTCGTGACGTTTACCGCGAACTGGATCATCGCAGAACCCGCGAGTACCGAACCCGGGCGCTGCACTTCCATCTCGATGCCCGGCCACCGCAGATCGTGCGGCGCGAGGGCTCAGGAGCCCCCGGTCGCCGCCTGACCCTGCAGGAGGAGCTTGCCGCGTTCCTCAAGCATCGCTGGAAGCCCGACTCCGGGGTGGTGGACCGAGAGGCGCTGATCGAGCTGGGGCTCCGCTATCTGCAGCAGGCCGAAGACGCAGAGAGCCTGGAGGGCAGGGAGTGAGATGCGGTTGATACGCCTTGCCCTGAAGAACTTCCGGCAGCATGCCGACACGGAGCTGGAGTTCCGGTCTGGCCTAACGGGTATCATCGGGCCCAACGGGTCCGGTAAGACCACGATCCTCGAGGCGATCGCTTGGGCGATCTACGGTTCGCAGGCTGTGCGCGGCACCAACGAGACGCTTCGCTTCAACCGGGCGCCAGGGCGCGCACAGGTGCGCGCCGAGCTCGATTTCGAGCTCCGCGGCGAGCGCTATCGCGCGGTGCGGACGGCACGTACTGCGGAGCTGTACCGGCTCGAACAGGGAGAGTGCATCGCCAGCGGCTTGGGCGAGGTGACCCGCCAGCTCACCCGCCGCCTCGGGATGACCTTGCGGGAGTTCTTCAACACCTACTTCACCGGCCAAAAGGAGCTGCAGTTCCTGGCGGCGATGGGGCCGACGGAACGGGCCCGCTTCCTGGCGCAGGTTCTCGGCTATGAACGGCTGCGCGCCGCCCAGGGCCTGGTGCGGGAACAGCGCAAGGTGCTCAAGGGCCAGGTGGAGGAGTTGCACCGCGCACTTGGGGACCCGGAGGAGATCCGGCGGGCGCTGGAAGAGGCGGAGGCTCGGCTGCGCGAGTCGAACTCGACCCTCGGCGCTGCTGAGGGGCGGCAGACGGAGGCGGTAGCTCGACTCGCGGAGTTCGAGCCGAGCTGGAACGAGTTGCAGGCAGGCCGGGAGCGGGATCGGCGGCTCAAGGAGGAACTGCGGGTGGCAGAGACGCGCCTGGAGCGCGTCCTCAAGGAGCAGAAGGAGACGACGTCGGAGCTGGAGAAGCTGGCCACGGCGGCCGAACAGCTGGCGGCGCTGCGCGAGCAGGTGCGGCCGCTGGAGGACCTGCCTGTCGAGGAGGAGGAGCTCCGCGGCCTGGCGGAGGCGGAGTCGCGGCGCAGCGACTTGCAGAAGCAGCTCGCGCAGCAACGCGAGCGTGTAGAGGGCCTCTCCAGAAGGGTGGCGGAGCAGGTGGCGAGGGGGCAGGCGCGCGACGAGCTTCAGCAGAGGCTGGCGAGTGAGGAAGCCGAATGCGCGCGGCTCGAGTCGGAACGAGATGATGCGATGTCGCACTGGCAGCGCGACAGACAGGATGTCGAGGCGCGGCTTCGCATGCTGCGCGGCCAGGCAGAGGAGCTGAAGCGCCAGATCGAGCAGCTGAAGTCACAGGGTGCGGAGGGAGTCTGTCCCACCTGCAAGCGTCCGCTGGGCTCAGAGTATGATCGCGTGCTCGACCTCGTGCGCGGCCAATACGAGGAAATCGTCCAGGACGGCAAGTGGCATCACAAGCGTCTCGATCAGCTGGAGTCCGAGCCGGACGAGGTCGTGGTCGCGAAGGAGGCGTTGGCACGGGCACGCGAGGCGCGCGAGCGGGCGAAGGGTGACCTGTCCGCTGCCGAGTCGGCGCTTTCCCAGGCTGAGGCGCTGAGGGCCGAACTGGAAGCCGAGGAGGCGCGGGCGCGCACCCTGGCCGGCGAGATCGGCGGGCTACCTGAGGGCTACGATGCCACGCGTCACAGCGAGGTGCGTAAGGGGCTGGAGCAACTGGCGGAGCTGCAGAAGCAGACAACCCAGCTCGAGACCCGTTTGGAGCGCCAGCCCGCCGTGCGCGGCGCGCTAGCGCAGGCGGGGGAGGAAGAGCGGCAGATCCGGGCGCAGATCTCGGGTCTCGAAGCCAGCCGTACAGAGCTGGGCTTCTCGGAGGAGACCTACCGCGCCGCGGGCGAGGAGTACGAGGCGGCGCGTACCGAGCTGAACGTGGCGCGGCTGGAGCTGGAGCGGGCACGGGGCGAGGTGGAGGCAGCGCGCCAGGCAGCCGACGCGGCGCGACGTGCGGAGCGCGAATACCGTCAGATCTCCCAGAGCATCGCTGAGCGCGAGGCGGAGTTCCGTCTTCACAACGAGCTCGATCAAGCGTTGGGGGAGCTGCGCGATGACCTCAACGATCGAGTCCGGCCCGAGCTGTCGGAGATCGCCAGCATCTTCCTGACCGAGCTGACCGACGGGCGGTACAACCGGATCGAGCTGGGGGGCGACCACGAGGTCGTGGTGCTGGACGATGGCGAGGAGAAGCCCGTGATCTCGGGTGGCGAGGAAGATCTCTCCAATCTCGTACTCCGGCTGGCGATCAGTCAGATGATCGCTGACCGCGCCGGGCACACTCTGTCGCTCCTCATATTCGACGAGGTGTTCGGCGGCCTCGACGACCAGCGACGCGAGAGCGTGGTGCGCCTGCTGCAGCGGCTACAGGATCGCTTCGAGCAGGTGATCTTGATCACCCACATCGAGTCGATCCGCGAGGGCATGGATCAGGTAATGCGGGTGAAGTATGACGAGCGCACGGGCGCCAGCGTCGTGCGTGATGAGAGCCCTGGCGCCAGCCCTTGGGACCTGGAGCCTGAGGACTTCGCCGCGCTCGTCAGTGACTGAGCGCTCAGCGGGCGGCCCTGTCTCAGTTTTCCTCGGGTACCTCCGGGCTCGGAGTTGGGCGGGCCTCTGCTGACGACGCGGGCACCGGTAGATACTGCGGCCCCAAAGCCACGGCCAGGAACTGCAGTGCCCGCTCTACCGCCTCGTCGGACAGCTCCCCCTGGTTGGTGAGCAGATAGACGGTCGCGAGCGCGGTGTACGCCTGGTAGTACTGGAGCGGTATGCCGGATGTGGAATGATCCGGCCAGATGGTCCACTGGGTCAGATCGCGATAGACGAAGTACTCATCAAGGAGCGCGCGGGTTCGCCCATTGTCCACCCAAACAGGAAAGATACGTCCGCCCTGGAAACGTGCCTGGGGCGGTAGCGGGATGATCGACTCCGACGGCTGAATCTCGCTGCTCGCCAGCTTGAAGGCGACGCCCTGACGGATCATGTACCGCTGGATGTTGAACCTCTCGAACGTGCCTGTGGTAGTCGCGAAGTAGATCGGGCGGTCGCCGGCGGCCGTCTGCATGATACGAGCGACCAGTATGTCGTTGCGGAACAGATAGTCGCCTCTCCGAACGAAACCGGCGATATCACCAAAAGGTACGGTCATTGTATCCTCAAAGACGCCACATTGACCCGTGCGCCGGTCGATCGGATAGCACTCTGGGATACGCTCGATGTCGGCGTCCGCCATCTCGAGTATCGAACGTGTGGGTACGGGCCAGTCACCGTCCCGGTAGAGCGGTATCGCCTTGTCGGGTTCGAAGGGCCGCTGGCAGATGATCGTCGTGCGGTCGCGCTTCGGGTCGTCGTCGCCGCATGGCCTGGTGAGATCCCGCAATTGTTCGGCGTACCAGGGCGTGGCGAGGTAAGACCAGACGATAACGGTCACGTCCTGACGTAGCCCCTCCACCTCCTGCAGGTACCAGAGGGGGAAGGTATCGTTATCGCCGTTGGTGAAGACAATACCGTACGGCTCGACGGACATCAGCAGGTTATAAGCCCAGTCGCGGGCCGCATAGTCACCGGCCCGGCTGGCGTACTTCCAGTTCAGCAAGAGTGGCAGGAATGCGAGTGCCAGGACGGGGGCGGTGCTGCGAAAGTGCTCCAGGGAGAGCTTAGCCTTTGGCCCTGCGGTGATCTGTGCCAACCTCTCCCAGAGCGCGGCCAACCCGATCCCCGCCCACAACCCCCATTGTGAGAAGGAGACGATGAAGAAGTAGTCCCGCTCGCGGACCTCGCGCCAATCGCGGGGCACCGGTACGAACTGGCCCGTGCTGGGATCCACTGTCGTCGCCGCAACCGAGTAGCCGTACTTGAAGTTGAGGTAGATCACGAGTCCCACCCAGACGGTGGCGAAGAGCGCGGCGAAATAGATCCAAGAGACGCGGTCGGCCTGGAAGTGACGCCAGGCGCCAAGCAGACCCAGCAGCACGAACAGGAGGGTGAACGGCGCTCTAAGCCAGGCAAAGAACGTGCTTCTGCCGTCCAGACTTCGCGCCCACTGCCAGTCGAAGTACTGCGCGTAGTTGATGAACTGCCACTTGATGAGCTGGAAGTCGCGCGGGACCTCCTGCGGGTAGAAGATCGGGTTCAGGTTGAGCGGCGGCTTGCGGTACTGCTCACGCCGCAGCGACTCCGCCAGCGGCCGGCACCTGTCGTTCTCCCTGCTGTCGCCCACGAGCGAAACAGGCGGGTGCAGGCGGAGGATTTCGACGGTGGCATCCACCAGCGACTCGCACCTGGGGTCCGCCTCGCTGATCACCGGTCGCTGCGCCGCGCGGATCGGCAGGTAGAGCTGAGCTGAGAGCCCCAGGATCCAAGCGAGCGCCGCGAAGGCGTACAGCCGCCAGCGCGTCAGCACGCGCGGGTGAACCCAGATCACGTAGAGCACCATTGCTGGCGCGACGAGAAATGCCATCAAGTGGTTGCCCAGCGAGAGCGCCAGCAGGAAAATGATCAGGATCAACAGGTTGTCGTCTTTCCCGCGTCCGAGGTTGTCGCGCCAGCGGAAGATCAGCCAGGTGAGCAGCGCGATCGTCATCAGGCTCACCGTGTAGACCTTCTCGTTCACCACCGACTGGTTCCACACGGTGAAAGCTGTCGCGGAGATCAGCGTCGTGGCGGCGGCGCCGCCGCGCCGGAAGAATTCTTGCTCGGTGAAGAACGACAACACGCGATGGACGACCAGGAACCAGAAGGCGGCGGCCACTGCACTGTTCGCCGCCGAGAAGAGGTTGACCTTGGCAGCGGTAGACAGAGGGAAGGGTGCGAGGAGAAGCTCCCAGGTCCGCGCCAGGAAGACGAACACGGGGTTTCCCGGCGGGTGCGGGATGCCGAGGATATGCGCGGTAGCGATGTACTCGCTGGTGTCCCAGAACGCCGTGGTGGGCGAAAGCGTGATCACGTAGAGCGCGAAGATAGCCAGCCCGACGATCCCGGCCCAGCGGTAGGGAGGCTGGTACTCCGGAGCCATCGCCTGGCTTCGCTGCACTTGTTCCACCGCGGCTTTCCCTTCCATCTGTCTCCGCTCTTCCCTTACCTGAAGCTGCTGAAGTGCGCTGAGGGCTCTATATATAAGGGCGAGGAGTCTGCGCGCCAGGCCAGCGAACGTTGGCTACCCGCTGTCCGCGCCGACGGAATCGTCTCACTCCACCGTCCGCGGCGCGCGTACCGAGTCAATGGCCAGTTCTTGCGGGGCCGCTCGCGAGTTACGCTTGACGACACCGTCGGCGCGGCGATCTACCTGTCATGATCACGGTCGCGACTAGTAGCTTCTCCTGCCAATAGAAGGTCCCCTGACTCATTCACCTCCAGGCACCAATCCGGCGGCACCCAGGTCGTTGCGCTGTACTCGGCGATGACGGCGGGACCTTCGAGCCGGTGGCCTGGCTGCAAGGCGTCCCGCTGATAGAGGGAGACGTCCTGCCAGGTGCTGCCCACGTAGACACGAGTGGGCCGTTGTGACTGCGGCGCGGCCTTCGCGGGCGCGAGCCGGGCCGGCTGGGGACGGGCCACATGGGCGCGGGCGGTGACCCGCAGTGTTACGGCCTCGACTACGGCATCGTCGCGCTTGAAGCCGAAGCGCTGCAGGTGAGCGCCGTGGAAGGCATCCCGCCAGTCCGGAGAGGCTGGGACTTCGAGTTCATAGCTCTGCCCGCCGTACCGCCCATCGATGGCGCGCTCTACCGTGACGGCTTCGCCAGTGAGCCCCTCGGCGGCCAGCTCGGCCCGCGCCAGCTGCTCGAGCTCGGCGAAGGTCGGCTCCAACGCCGCCAGCTCGGCATCCGGCCCGCGGCGCAGCACACTGCGCGAGGCGTCCTTCAGCACATCGGCCACCAGGATTCCCCGGGCCGAGAGCGTGCCGGGATCTGGCGGTACCAGGACCTGCGGCACGCCCATTCGGGCAGCGAGTTCCGCCGCGTGCAGCGGCGCCGCACCTCCAAACGCGACCAGTACGAGGTCCGCGGGATCGTGGCCGCGCTCGACGCTGATCAGCCGCAGCGCGCCCTCCATTGTGGTGTTGGCCACCTCCAACACGCCCTGCGCCGCCCGTTCAGGCGACTCGCCCAGTGCGGTGGCCAGAGCGGAGAGCGGACTCTCGATCGCGGCTCGGTCCAGCTTCTGGCGGCCGCCCAGGAACAGATCGGCAGGGATCCTCCCCAGCCAGACGTGGGCATCGGTCACCGTCACCTCGCGACCGCCGAGCGCGTAGCAGATGGGGCCGGGCACGGCGCCAGCGCTCTCAGGCCCCACTTTGAGCGCGCCGCCGGGATCGCGCCGAGCGATAGAGCCGCCGCCGGCGCCCACGGTGTGGATATCGAGCACCGGTATGGCGACGGCCGAGCCGGCGATCTCGTACTCCTTCGTGTGCATGGGGCGGCCCGGGCACAGGGAGACATCGGTGGAGGTCCCGCCCATGTCGAACGACAGCACGCGCTCGAACCCGGCGCGCCGCGTTGCCTCCAGCGCCGCCACCACTCCACCTGCAGGGCCCGAAAGGACCGTATGTACAGGTTCCCGGGCCGCCCGCTCCACCGAGAAAGCGCCACCTCCCGACGCCATGATCCGCACCCGCGCTGCTTCACTCTCCTGGCCCAGCGCGTGCAAGTACTTGCGGACCAGCGGTGCCACGTAGGCGTTTACCAGCGCCGTGGAGAAGCGCTCGTACTCCCGGTACTCGGGCAGCAGCCGGCCCGAGCGCGTGATCGGTACCCCGAGCCCGGCCAAAGCTTCAGCCACCGCGTCCTCGTGAGCCGGGTTCGCGTAGCTGTGCAGAAAGCCGATGGCCACCGACTCCGCACCACCCAGCCGCTCCGCCAGCGCCGCCAGCTCTTCAGCGACCAGTGGACTCTCCTCCGAGCCGTCGTTCAGGATGCGGCCGCTGATGCCGATGCGGTCCTCGGCGGCCACCAGCGGAGGCGGCCGCTCGGCGACCAGGGCGTACAACTGGGGCCGATTCTGCCGGCCGATCTCGATGAGATCCTCGAAGCCGCGGTTGGTGATCCACGCAGTGCGAGCCCCTCGACGCTCCAGCAGCGCGTTGGTGGCTACCGTGGACCCGTGGGCCAGCACGAACTCCTCCCCCGGCCGCAGGAGTTCCCGTAGTCCCTCGAGGACGGCGCGGGCCGGGTCGGCGGGCGTCGAGGCACGTTTGTGCACCTGGATCGTGCCGTCGCGAAGCAGGACGAAGTCGGTAAAGGTGCCGCCGGTGTCGACGGCCACCACGGTCGGCCATCTGCTACTCATCGGCGTCACAAGCTACCGACCTGTGCCGGCTTGGGAAAGCCGATGTCGCGGACCTGGTTGGCGCGAGCGGTCGCGCTGCCGTGCCGGCTCACCGACATTCGTTGACAGTCTCCGAGGTCGGGGGTATAGTGGGCGGGCGCTCGACGATAGCAATAAGCGTTATCGCTCAGCTGGAGACTGATGACGATTCCACCCGCTACGGAGACAGCGGAAAAGACGCAGCCGGACTACTATTCCATCTGGCCTCCGCTGTTTGTTCTGAGGATGGTCGAGGTAGGCGTGGCCTACCTGAGGGGCTGCGGTAGATTCTGTTAGCCAGGGCGCCCCTGCCGCTCGCCGTCATCCTCGTGCTCGGTATTCTGCTGGAGTATGCGCAGTAGAGCCGTATTCGCCGACCTCTGGGAGCTGACGAAGCCGGGCATCACCGGGCTGGTGCTGATTACCACAGTGGTGGGGTTCTACCTCGGATCGGCCGGCTCGTTGGACCTGCGGTTGTTGCTCCATGCGCTTCTGGGCACAGGGCTCCTGGCGGCGGGCACCAACGCGCTGAACCAGTATGCGGAGCGAGATGCCGACGCACAGATGAAGCGCACCAAGCGGCGCCCGCTGCCCGCTGGGCGACTCAGACCTTCGACCGCACTGATCTTCTCGATGGGCATCTCTGTGGTGGGTACGGTTCACCTGGCGCTCGTCGTCAATCCGCTGACGGCGGCGCTGGGTGCGGCGGCGCTCGTCATCTACATCTTCGCCTACACGCCGCTGAAGCAGCGGACGGCCTGGTGCACGGTAGTGGGCGCGGTCCCGGGCGCGATCCCGCCGATGATGGGCTGGACGGCCGTGACCGGGGAGCTCGGTCCCCACGCCTGGGTGCTCTTCGGTATCATCTTTCTCTGGCAGATGCCTCACTTCTATGCCATCGCCTGGCTGTATCGGTTGGACTACGCGCGGGCCGGCTTTCTTATGCTGCCCGTCATAGACGAGGAGGGGAGGCGGACCGCCAGGCAGATCGTCCTCTACACACTGGCGCTCGTGGCGGTGAGCGTGTTGACGACCGTTCTCGATCTCACTGGTGCGCTCTATCTCTTTGGGGCTTTGACACTAGGGGTCGGCTTCTTCGCTTTGGGGCTCCAGCTCGCGCTGTCGCGGACCGGCGCGCACGCGCGACGGCTGTTCCTGGGCTCCATCGTCTACTTGCCGGCCTTGCTTGTCCTGATGGTCATGGACAAGGTGTAGGGAGTTGCAATGGTCAGCTCTTACAAGGTGCTGATCTCGACGGCGAATGTCTTCACGCTCGGCTTCGCCGTGTGGTCGGGGGTTGCCTACGCGAATGCGCGCGAGTTCTGGGCGCTCGCCTCGACCGTCGGCTTTGGCGTGGCGACGGTCGTGCTCATGCTGTATCTGAAGAACCTGAGGCGCTTCCTGGGCACGTGAGGCTACCCGGGCACGCGGCCGGGGCCTGATAGGTTGATCTTGGTCTCCGAACTTCCTGCGGTCAACGCGACGCTCAACGGGCTGAGCGGGCTACTGCTGGTCACGGGTTACGTGGCGATCCGCGGACGCCGGATCGGCTTGCATCGGGCTCTCATGCTGTGCGCCGTTGGCACCTCAGTCCTGTTTCTGATCAGCTATCTTGTCTACCACTACCAGGCGGGCACGACGCGGTTCACCGGTCAGGGCTGGGTGCGGTCGGTCTACTTCGCCATCCTCATCTCCCACACGGTGCTGGCGGCAGTCATCCTGCCGCTGGTGCTGGTGACGCTTTACCGGGCGCTGCGTGACGACTTCACGCGGCACCGCACGATCGCCCGCTGGACCTTCCCGCTCTGGCTCTACGTCTCGGTCACCGGGATCCTCGTCTACCTGATGCTCTATCAGCTGCCATCGGCCTAGGCCGTCCGAGTCTCAATTTGCGAGTTCGGTTGCCCCACCTGACAGGCGTGGGCCTCCGTCTCGATCCCAGGCCTTGGACTCGATTCGGGCACTCCCTGGCGCATAACAAAAAGATTGTGGTTTCTTGGCGTTCGCCGCTATCGTATTGGTGGATGAAGGGAACCCGCCGGACGATGATGGCCCCTGGGGCGGAGTCAAATCCATGTCGTTGGCGGCGTCACGGTCCGGTGGGTCTGCCTGGCCGGGTGGGTTCGACGGTGGCCGCAACCGGTGATACACCGTCGGCCAAGATCGGGAGGAGGTACCCTATGGCGGCAAGAGGGTTCGCTGCTCTAAGCGTGGCTGCCTTGCTAAGCGCGGGGCCGGCGCTCGCTCAGCAGGGAGGTATGGTAGAGTTCGGTGGATTCGGCAGCTATACCTTCTTCGACAAGAGTCTGCCGTTCGACGACAACGTCGGTGGCGGCGGCCACCTGGGCCTCTTTCTTTTCTCGCGGCTCGCGCTGGAGGGCGGTGTCTCCTTCACAGCCACCGAGGGGGACGGGCTGCGGGACATCACTCACATACCTCTTCGCACTCGCCTCGTCTACAACCAGCCGTTGTTCGGGAGCGTCAGGTTCCTGTTAGGTGCGGGCTACGTGCACAACGAATACAGTGGTGACCTCACCGGGGCCGACAACGGCGTCACCGGGCTCGCTGCCCTCCGGATCCGCGTTGCCGGACCGCTCGCACTGCGCTTGGAGGGGATCCTCGACTATATGCCATCGCCGGCCAACGCCACGACGGAGAACTGGAACTACGGAGGTCAAGCCGGCCTGAGCTTCCTGCTCGGCCCCCTCTTCCGCGGAAGGGGACCGGAGGTGTTTGTCGAGCGGGAGCCGGTGGACTCGGACCGCGACGGTGTTGCTGACCCGTTCGACGCCTGCCCGGACACGCCGCGCGGTGAGCAGGTCGATAGCCGCGGTTGCCCGCTGCCGGAGGACAGCGACGGCGATGGCGTCCTCGATGCGGACGACGCCTGCCCAGAGACGCCGACGGGTGTGGCCGTGGATGCTCGCGGTTGCCCGCTGCCGGAGGACAGCGACGGCGATGGCGTCGTCGATACGGACGACGCCTGCCCAGAGACGCCGACGGGTGTGGCCGTGGATGCTCGCGGTTGCCCGCTGCCGGAGGACAGCGACGGCGACGGCGTCGTCGATGCGGACGACGCCTGCCCGAACACGCCGGCGGGCGAACGAGTGGACGCCCGTGGTTGCCCGCCGCTCTTCGAGGAGGGTGCGACCAGGCTCGTGCTCGAGGGCGTGAGTTTCGAGTCGAATAACGCCGAACTCACGCCGGCAGCGCGAGGAGTCCTCGATCGGGTCGCGGCGTCACTTATCGCGAATCCGGCTGTCCGCGTCGAGGTGGCAGGCCACACCGATGATTCGGGCTTCCGTCCCTACAACCTGATCCTCTCCCAGGCCCGAGCCAGTGCGGTGCGGCAATATCTGATGAGCCGCGGTGTGGCCGGCGTGCGGCTGCTCGCCAAGGGTTACGGGCCCGATGATCCGGTGGCGAGCAACGCGACGCCCGAGGGTCGGGCGATGAATCGTCGCGTCGAGCTGCGCAGGCTGGAGTAGCCGAAAGGCTCCACGGCACGAGACGTCACATCGGGCGGGTGGCGCGCGCGGCGCGACGCCTCGTGGCTCGGTTCGGCTGTGAGCGATCCTCTTGCTTGCCTCTTGGCGGACAGACCGCTTACGGCCTCACGCTAGGCGGGCGGCCGCGTTGTCCTTGCCCAAGCCGGCTGGCCAGTGGCCAGCGTGGTCCACACGACCAGAGAAGCCCAGAGGGCAGCGCCCACCGCCAGGTGCAGCGCTCTGAGTTCCGGCGGCAACTGCGTCAGGATCATGACCGCGGCCACGACGATTTGAGCCAACACCAGGATCAGGCCGACCAGCGCCGAGCGCCGGACGGTGCCCGGCGCGTCCTGTCGCTGCGTCTTGGCGACGGCGATGACGACGATCAGCAGCAGGGCGTACGCGATGAGGCGGTGCGTCCAGTGCAGGTGCACGAGGGCGCCGCCCTCGGGGAAGAGCTGGCCGTTGCAGAGCGGGAAGCCCTGGCAGAGACGCGCAGCGCCCGTGTTGGCTACCAGCCCCCCGAAGAGGAGGGCGACGAACCCCAGAGCAGCGGAGGTGAGGGCCCAGCGCGGGTGGGTCGTGCTGGTGTCCCGGGCGGTGGGAGACTCGGTAAGCGCGCGCAACCCGGCGATGAGCAGCGTGGCCAGGAGTGCCGAGGCGACGGCCAGGTGCAGCACGACAGTGCTCGCGGGCAGCTCCAGCCTCACGGTGATCGCGCCCACTAGAACCTGAACGACCAGCAGCGCGGCTGAGGCGATGGCCAGCCCGAGGATCCCGCGTCCGGCGAACCCCGGCGCGCGGCGGTGGCGCAGCGCGTAGACGGTCACGGCGAGGACGAGGAAGCCGACAAGGGCTGCGGCCAGCCGGTGCCCGTACTCGATCAGCGTCTCGAAGTCCATGGGCGGGATGAGCTGGCCGTTGCAGAGCGGCCAATCGTCCCCGCAGCCCATCCCGGATCCGGTGATGCGTACGATTCCACCGAATACGATGAGCGCGTAGGTGAACCCCGCCGTGATGAATGCCAGGACGGCGAACCGGCGAGCCGTATTCCGAGCCTCCGAATCGAGACGCGCTTGCTTGGGCATGGTCGCATCCGTGAACTGGAGTTGTCGGGGATGAACGGTTGGGGCACTGGAATATGAGGGCCTCCAGGCCGGGAAGCGATGGACTGTCGAGCGGGCCCGGGCCGACGGTTCGGCTGACGCGCTCGGGACCTCGGGGACATCTCAGGCCAAGACAGTGGGGGCGGACGTGGCTACATTTGTCTCCCATGGCTGAGACTCAGAAGCGGACGAAGGTCCGCATACCGCCGATACAGGTGCCACTCTTCGTCTTCCGGCGCCTGTGGCCGCGGCTCTACCCGCACCGCTGGGCGCTGGCCGGTGCGACGTTGTTCCTCATCCTGAGTGGCGGCATCGGCCTGGCCTTCCCGGTGGTGGTCCGCCACCTGATGGACGCTGCCTTCGTGGAGCTGGACCGGGGGCTGTTGAACCGGATCGCGCTTCTGCTTCTGGGGCTCTTCGCGGTTCAGGCCCTGTTCAACTTCTTCCAGGTCTACCTGCTGGGCGCGACGGGCGAGCGGGTGATTGCCGGTATACGCAAGGACCTCTTCACCCATCTTCTCACCTTGTCGCCTGACTTCTTCACCGAGCGTACAACCGGGGAGCTGACGAGTCGGCTCACCTCTGACGTGGTGAGGCTACAAGGGGTGCTGAGCTATCAGATCTCCGAGCTGCTGCGCCAACTCCTCTACCTGGTGGGCGCTTTGGTGCTCCTCACTCTCATGCACGGACAGCTCACCATCACCACCCTGACGGTCGCCCCGGCGATCGTATTGTTGGGCGGGCTGTTCGGACGGCGGCTGCGCCGCGTCAGCACGCTGGTCCAGGACAAGATCGCGGAAGCGAACACGGTGGCGGAGGAATCGATCGTGCAGATCCGCACCGTGCAGAGCTTCGTGCGCGAACCCGCGGAAGCCAGGCGCTACTCGCGGGGCATCGACTCGGCGCTGCGGGCGGCGATCAAGCGGGCGATCACCCGGGGCGTGTTCTTCGGTGTGATCACTCTGGTCGTCTTCGGCGGGATCGCCGTGGTCCTCTGGCAGGGCGGCCGCATGGTGCTGGCGGGTGAGATCACCGCCGGCCAGCTTGTCTCCTTCCTGTTGTACGCGGTGATGGTCGCGGCGGCCATCACCTCGCTCGCCTCGCTTTGGGGCGGGTATCAGGAGGCGCAGGGCTCGGCTGAGCGGGTGTTCGAGCTGCTGGAGCAGAAGCCGACGGTGGCGGATCCACTGCAGCCGAAGCGTTTGGAGCCGGGCCGCGGCTGGACGCTTCGCTTCGGGGACGTGTGGTTCCGCTACGACGCCTCGCTGCCTTGGGCGCTGAGGGAAATCGATCTGGAGATTCCAGCTGGCGAGGTGGTGGCGCTGGTCGGTCCCAGCGGTGCGGGCAAATCGACGCTTGCCGGGTTGGTTTCGCGTTTCTGGGATCCCACGCGCGGCAAGATCACGCTGGATAGCATCGACTTGCGTGAGCAGAAGCTCGCCGACCTCAGATCCGCTGTCGGGATCGTGCCGCAGGAGCCGATGCTGTTCGGGACGACTATCTACGAGAACATCGCCTACGGGCGCGATGGTGCGACGCGTGAGGAGATCGAGGCGGTGACCCGGGCGGCTCACGCGACGGAGTTCGTCGAGCGGCTGCCCGAGGGCTACGAGTCGCGGGTAGGTGAGCGAGGTGTGAAGCTGTCCGTGGGACAGCGGCAGCGCATCGCCATCGCGCGGGCGCTGCTCAAGAATCCGCAGATCCTCATCCTCGATGAGGCGACCAGCAGTCTCGACACCGAGAGCGAGCGGCTGGTCGAGGAGGCGTTTGAGCAGCTGATGCAGGGGCGTACGACGCTGATCATCGCGCATCGTCTCAGCACCGTGCAGCGGGCCGACCGCGTGCTGGTGCTCGACCGCGGGCGTGTTCTGGAAGTGGGGACACATGCTGAGCTGCTGGCCCAGGAGGGTCTGTACGCGCGTCTGTATGCCCGGCAGTTTAGAGATGATCTTCTGCCCACGGAGCCGCTGATCGGCTAGCCGGAGCTGCGAAGTGTGGCGCAGGCCGGGGCGCGAGGTCGCCTGTACGACTGCGGCCTAGTTGGCGAGATTAAGAACATGGCCGAGAACTCGAACGAACCGCAAGGAAGAGGCAAGGAATCTAAGGGGAGAGAGCCCGGACGAGCCGGACCCGGAGGGCTGCTGGGCAGGCGACCCTTCCTGCCGTTCGTCTACGTGATCATGGCGGTGTTGTTGCTGTTCGGCCTGAACTACCTGCTTTCCGACCAGACCAGTGGGCAGGAGATCAGCTACAGCGAGCTCAAGGCGAAGATCGCGGCCGGCCAGGTGCAGAAGCTGACGATCGGCAAGGACCGAATCGTCGCGGAGCCAACGGAGGCCGCGAAGGCGCAGGGCGCGCCGGAGACCTGGACCGCCGTCAAGGTGGATGACCCGGGCCTGATCGAGCTGGCGGAGGAGCATGGGGTCGAGTACAAGGGCGCCCTCTCCAACGGGCTGGGCTGGCTGTTCAACCTCATTATCCCCTTCGGCCTGCTCTTGGTGGTCTGGATATTTCTGCTGCGGCGGATGGGGGGGCCAGCCCAGGGCGTGATGACCTTCGGTAAGTCGCAGGCCAGACTGCAGGCCGAGGGTCACACCGGCGTCACGTTCACTGATGCGGCGGGCGTGGATGAGGCGAAGGAGGAGCTTCAGGAAGTCGTCGAGTTCCTCAAGACGCCCGAGAAGTTCGCCCGGCTGGGAGCGAAGATCCCGAAAGGTGTTCTTCTCGTCGGTCCGCCGGGGACGGGCAAAACGCTGCTGGCGCGGGCGGTCGCGGGTGAGGCCGGGGTCCCCTTCTTCAGCCTATCGGGATCCGAGTTCGTGGAGATGTTCGTGGGCGTCGGGGCGGCGCGCGTCCGTGATCTGTTCGCCCAGGCGAAGCAGAAGGCGCCTTGCATCATCTTCATCGACGAGCTGGACGCGTTGGCGAAAGCACGGGGGATCGGCGGGCCTGTTGGCGGGCACGACGAGCGGGAGCAGACGCTCAACCAGCTGCTGGTGGAGATGGACGGATTCGACCCGCGGGTCGGCGTGATCATCATGGCCGCCACGAACCGGCCGGAGCTCCTCGATCCCGCCCTGCTGCGGCCGGGCAGGTTCGATCGCCATGTGCTGGTGGACCGGCCGGACATGAAAGGGCGTGAGGCGATCCTCAAGGTGCATGCCCGCGGCATCCGCCTGGATGCCGACGTGGACCTGGAGGTGGTGGCACGTCGCACGCCCGGCTTCGTCGGTGCCGACCTCGCCAACCTGCTGAACGAGGCCGCGCTGCTGGCCGCACGTCGCGGTGGTAATAGCGTCACCATGGACAACATCGACGCGGCAACCGACCGCATCGTCGCGGGCCTCGAAAAGAAGAATCGGCTGATCAACGAGGACGAGAAGCGGATCGTCGCCTTCCATGAGGCCGGCCACGCGGTGGTCGCTCAGTGCGTCGAGCACGCGGATCCCGTACACAAGATCTCCATCATCCCCCGTGGGATCGGAGCGCTGGGCTACACTCAGCAGCTCCCGACCGAAGATCGCTACCTGCTCACGCGCGCCGAGCTCATCGACCGTATCGCCGTGCTGCTGGGTGGCCGTGTGGCTGAAGAGATCGTCTTCGGCGAGATCTCCACCGGCGCCCAGAACGACCTGAGCCGCGTAACCGATATCGCGCGCAGCATGGTCATTGAGTACGGGATGAGCGAGGCGCTGGGTCCGCTCACGTACGAGAACCGCACACGTGACATGCTCGGTTTCCGTCAGCCGGTCGACTTCGAGCAGGCCCAGCACAGCGATGGGACGCGCCAGGAGATTGACCGGGAGGTGCGTCGCATCGTTGATCACGCGCATGATCGAGTGCGAGACCTGTTAACGAAGGAGCGCAAGGCCCTCGATGCCGTGGCGGAACGCCTGCTGGAGAAAGAGGTGGTCGAGGGCGAGGAGCTCGTTGAGATCCTGGAGGAACACGCGCCGAAGAAGGGGCGCAAGCGGCGCTGCGCGAAGGCTGCCACACGGCGGTCGTGAGGCAGCGAATCCCCCCTCGACGGAGCACGTTCGCACTGGCGCGGGATCCTGTCTGACTGTCCTCTCAGTCACCGGCCTGCGCACAGGCGCCCGGGCGAGCCGAGCGTAGGATCGACATAGGTAGCATGCAGATCACGGAGATCTTCTTCTCCATACAGGGCGAGTCGAGCCGGGCAGGGATGCCCTGCGTTTTCGTTCGCACGACCGGCTGCCACCTGCGCTGCGTCTGGTGCGATACGGACTATGCGTTCTACGGCGGTAGAGATATGCCGGCCGAGGAGATCGTGCGTGAGGTCGAGCGCATCGGCCGGGGGTGCAAGCTGGTAGAGATCACCGGTGGCGAACCGCTGCTTCAGAGGGATGTAGGACGTCTGGCGGAGCTGCTGCTCTCCGAGGGATACACGATCCTTTGTGAGACGAACGGCAGCCTCGACGTTGGGGTACTCCCGACCGAGGTAGTGAAGATCGTGGACGTCAAGTGCCCGGGCTCCGGCGAGGGAGACCGCAATCTGTGGAGCAACCTGGACAAGCTGGGCCCGGCGGACCAGATCAAGTTCGTGATCCGGGACCGTGCCGACTACGAGTGGGCGCTGGGCGTGATCGCCGAGCGCCGGCTGGCCGGACGCACGCTGCTCTTCGCGCCCGTTTGGGGTGAGCTCGAATTGAAAACGCTGGCGGAATGGATGTTGGAGGACAACGCGCCCGCGCGGCTGCAGACGCAGCTTCACAAGCACATCTGGGGTCCTTACACTCCCGGAGTGTGAGATGCCGGTTGAGCTGTGCCGCAAGTATCACTTCGCCGCTGCCCATTACCTTCCCAGGGCACCGGAGGGGCACAAGTGTCGGCGCCTTCACGGTCACTCCTACGAGATCGAGGTCGCGGTGCGCGGCGAGGTGGATCCAGAGACGGGCTGGCTGATCGACTACGGCGAGATCGACAGGCGCGTCCGGCCGGTCGTGGCCGAACTCGACCACCGTACCCTAAACGACGTCCCTGGACTGGAGAACGCTACCAGTGAGGTTCTCTGTAGCTGGCTCTGGGAGCGGCTGAGGGACAGGCTGCCAGGCTTGTGCCGGGTTTCGGTGGCGGAGACCTGTGCCGCTGCCTGCCACTACTTCGGGGAGTGAACGGAGGGTGGAACACCGTTCACCCTAAGTCCGTAGAGGAGGCATGAGCATCGCCGACCCTGTACTCATCGCCAAACTCGCCGGCGCGGTGCTGGCGTTCGCCCTCGGCATCTGGATCGGCCTGGGGACGCCCGGTATGCGGCGTTCCTCTCAGTCGCGACCGTGGCATCCGAGCGACCGGCTACGCGCCACCTGGATCAACCGGCTGTTCTTCCGCACGGATCGCCCGCAGCGGCGCTTTGGCTTGGGTCGGCTGATCGCGCCCAGTGACAAGTCTCCAGCGCCGACGGATGAGGGTGGGGAGGAGGAAGCGGAGGACACACGGGGTGTCGTGCGGCTTCGGCGCACGGGCGAGCGCTGACTCGCCACTGCGGAGCGCCTACCGGCTCTTGGACCTCTCCGGCGCCTGCACGCGTAGCGTTCGCAGCCTGCCCAGCGCGGCGGCCAGTTCGTAGATGCGAAACTGCGCGTAGTCGCCCGCCTGGCGTGAGTCGATCAAGTCCAGACCTTCACGACGTATCTCTTCCACAAGGCCCTCCAGCGCTTCCCGCACGGTGCGCCTGCCATCGAGCCAGTGCCGCGTGGCGTGGACTATCGCTTGAGTGATGGCGCGGACCTGGGCCTCCTCGACGATCTGCTCGAGCGCGCTCAGCTCGAACTCGTGAGTTCCAAAGAGGACGCGGGTCGGGGTCTGGACCTTGATCGAGACGGACTTCCTGCCCTTCTGCGGGTCGATGCTTGCCGGGTCCGGAACACGCTGCTGGAGCGGCGACCACGGTCCGCCCTCGTGGGCGCGCTCGCTACGTTGGCGGGCCGCGATCTCTTTGGCCCCGGCGGTGAGATCGACCGGCAGGTATCGGCGCATACCGATAACCGTGTCGGCGACATCGAAGTAGTCGCCAGCGCCGCCGACCACCAGAATGGTAGAAACGCGCAGCTCCTCGTGGAGTTGGCGCGCACGGTCGATGTAGGGCGTGATCGGCTCGTCTGCTTCGTCGACGAGCGCCTGCATGCGTGCGTCGCGGATCATGAAGTTGGTGGCGCTGGTGTCCTCGTCGATCAACAGGCTGGTGGCGCCGACCTCCAGCGCTTCGGCGATCGCCGCCGCCTGGCTGGTGGAGCCGCTGGCGTTCGCGGTGGTGAAGTGCGCCGTGTCCTCGGCGCGGGGCAGGTCGGTGATGAAGTTGGAGATGTCCACCGAGGCGATGGAGCGCCCGTCCTCCGCGCGAATCTTGACGGCGCCCGGCACGGTGACGGCGAGCTCGCGACCGTCGCCCTCGATGTGGTCGTAGATGCCCTTCTCAATGGCGCGGAGCAGCGTGGACTTGCCGTGGTAACCGCCGCCGACGATCAGCGTGATCCCCCGCGGAATCCCCATGCCGACTACCGCTCCCCGATTTGGCGCGTCGAGGGTCAGCCGGAGTCCTTCGGGCGCCCCGAACTTCACCGCCTCTGTGGCCGCAAGAGGGCGATCATCGACGCCGCTGCGGCGCGGTAGGATGGCGCCGTCGGGGATGAAGGCGACAAGCCCATGCTCAGCCAACTGCTGGCGCAGTGCCGCGGAGTCCTCGGCCAGCAGGGCTTGCAGCCGAAGGCGCTCGAGGTCACGGGTCGCGGGCGCGAGGGCACGGCTCAGGGCACCGGGTATGGCCGTGAGCAGCATCTCGATCGCCTGGCGGCCGAGGACGCGGCGGCCGCTGGCGGGGAGGCCAGCGGTGAAACGGGCGACGATCTGACCCTGCGGATCGATCTGCAGGCTGGTGCGCTCGAGGATTTGCTGGCCCGGCCTTAGGATGCGGACCACGCCGCTCTTGCCGCTGCCGCGCGGGCGACTGATGGGCCCTAGCTCGCCCGCGAGCTGGCGGTTGAGGAAGTCGGCGGTCGCGGTGCGGCGTATCTCCGGACGCAGCAGTTCCTCGGGGAGCTGGGCGACGCGCGCGGCGAAGACCGCCCGCAGCCGACTGGGCGAGGCGAAGGGGTCACCCTGCACGTAGTCGATGTGGAGGGCGAAATCGCCGAAGTCGTAGCTGCCAGCGATTTCCTTGTACGCTCCGTAGCTCCTTCGGTCGATCGTTTCGAGTACGGCTCGCAGCCGCTCCGCTGGCTTCATCGCTCTCCCGGCCAGTCTCCTCGCTTGCGTTGTGATTCAGAGTGCCCGCATATTGGCGCGCGGAGTCACTCGGCTTACGCGCGCCAGATCAGGGAGGGCCAAGGCCACTCGATGGAACAGATCCTGGCGGGGCCGTTCGGCCCTGTCCTCATCTTCCTTCTGCGCATCTGCGACGTCTCCATCGCCACTCTGCGCTTGCTGAACGCGGTGCGCGGGCGGAAGCTCGCCGCCGCGGCGCTTGGTTTCGTTGAGATTCTCATCTGGATAGTGGTCGTCGGCACGGTCGTGCGCAATCTGAATTCGCCACTGCTCGTGATCAGCTATGCGGCGGGATTTGCCGCCGGCACCTACGTGGGAATAACGATCGAGGAGAAGCTGGCGCTGGGGCTGGCGGAGGTTCGGGTGATCTCGCGCGCGGGCGGCATCGAGATCGCCGAGGCTCTGCGCAACATGGGGTTCGGCGCCACCGAGATTCTCGGCCAAGGCCGGGAGGGCCGGGTCGAGATCGTGACGACGATCGTTCCGCGGCGAGCGCTCCCGGAGATCTATCGCGAGATCGAGCACTGGGATGCACAGGCCTTCGTGAGCGTGGACGAGCCACGCTCGATCCAGCGAGGCTGGCTACTCAGCCGCCGGCGTAAGTGATGGGTTGGTGGAAGAGAATCGGCGCGATCCGGGTAGCCGGAAGCAGGAGGCCGCGCGAGTGGGACGACGCGGCCCGCGAGCGCAGGGTGCGGCGCATTCTCTTCTGGATTCTCCTGGCCAACCTGCTTCTTGTCGGCGTCAAGATCGGGGTTGGATGGCTGATCGGCTCCCTGGCGGTGCTCGGCGATGCAGCCCACTCAGGGGTCGATGCCCTCAACAACGTGATCGCGCTCGCGGCGATCCATCTCGCCGCTGCTCCGCCTGATGAGGAGCATCCCTACGGGCACGGTAAGTTCGAGACGCTCGGCGCGCTCATCATCGCCGGCTTCTTGTCCGTCACTTGCTTCGAGCTGCTCAGGGTCGCCACCAGCCGACTGATTGAAGGAGCCCCGCCTCCCCGGCCCGATCTAACCGCGTTCGCGCTGTTGGCTGGCACGATGGTTGTAAACGTCGGGATTGCCTACTACGAGCGCAGCCGCGGTGAGGAGCTGGGCAGCGAACTGCTGGCCGCCGATGCCCGGCACACGCAGGCGGATGTGTGGGTCACACTCTCCGTGCTGCTGGGGCTTGGGCTTGTGCGCTTGGGATTGGGGGTGGCGGACGCAGTCCTCGCCATCCTGGTGGCGGCGGTGGTGGCACGCAGCGGATTTCAGATCCTTCAGAGCACGGTTCCCGTGCTGGTCGATCGCCGCGCTGTGGATCCCGAGCGCATCACACGGGTGGCATCCTCGGTGGAAGGCGTCGTGAGCGTGTCCGAGATCCGTTCACGGGGCCGGCCCGGCGACAGCTTCGCTGAGCTCACCGTGCGCGTCCATCCCTCGATCGAGGTGCGCCGAGCCCACATGATCGCCGACGAGGTGGAGAGGCGGGTAGCAAGCGAGCTGCATCTGAGAAATGTGGTGGTCCACGTCGAACCGAGCGAGTTGCACTAGGCGCGCTCCTCGGCACTAATCCTTGAGTTCTCCGCCAGGCTGGGCCGCCGAACCGTCCTGCGATATACCCCAGTGAACTCGCCACACACAGCGCGGATCCCCGCGTCCCTGACACTCGGGATGAACGACGGTCGTGGGTCCCGCGCCGCTCAGCTCGAGAAGACTAGCGGCCAGCGAGGCGTACAACTGGCAGGCAGCTCCCTCGGTGCCCGCCCGTACTGAGAGGGCGTCGGTGGCGCGGATCTCCAGTGGCTCAGGCTTCACCGAAAGGTCAGTGGCAACGAGAAACGCCCCCTGAGCGGTGCGCAACGTCCGCACGGCGGCACGACGGCGAAGTGGCATCGGCAGCCGCCGCACGACGCGGCGCAGCGCGCCCATGAAGCCGGAGAAGTGGAGGCCGGCCAGCCCGCGACCCGCGGCGGCGAAGACGTCGCCAGCATCGGGGCGTCGCGCGACCAGCCCCAGTAGCGCCTCCACTTGCGCCTCGTCGACCCCACGCCGCAGGCGGGCGAGCCGCCGGAACTGACGGATCTGCTCTTCAACCACGCCGCTGAGGCCGAGGCGATGAGGGAAGAACGAGCGAGGATGCTCGTCGGGAAGCAGCTCGGGCGGTGTGTCCTGCTGCTGTACAGCACACAGCAAGGCCAGGGGGAGCCTGGGATCAACGGATCGTGGGGATGAGCTCATGCGCGTTTCGATCTATGCCTCGCTGGGTCAGCGGAAGACCGTCGATACCGCGACCGTGACCACCATGATTGCCATCAGGTTCAGGAAGAAGCCGGCACGACTCATCTCGCCGGGCATGATGTATCCGGTTCCGAACACGATGGCGTTGGGCGGTGTAGCGACCGGCAGCATGAAGGCCATCGAGGAGCCCATGGCGGCAGCCGTCATGAGTGCTAGCGGCTCGACCCCCACCGACGGGCCGAGGGCGGCCATGACAGGCAAGCCCAACGTGGCGGTGGCTGTGTTTGAGGTGATCTCGGTGACGAATACGAAGGTGGCCGCGACCGCGGCGATGATGAGCAGGTCCGGAAACCCGGCGAGCACGGTGAGCTCTGCACCCAACCACTTCGTCAACCCCGAGGACTCGAACGCGGAAGCGAGGGACAGCCCTCCTCCGAACAGCACGAGGATATCCCACGGTATAGAGCGGGCGTGGGTCCAGTCAAGCACCCTGGTACGGACCCCCTGCTGGTCACGGGTGGGCCAGAGGAAGAGCACGAGCGCGGCGGCGATGGCGATGGTCGCGTCTCCCACTTGAGGCAAGAGTGTCTGAATGCCCCAGATCGTGACATCACCGATCTGCTTCGGCGCCCTGAAGATCCAGGCGAAGGCAGCGGAGGTGAAGACGAGGGCGGTGACCCGCTCGGCGGGGTGCCAGCTGCCCAGCTTGGCGCGTTCCGCCTCGATGACCCGCGCTGCCGCGGCGAGTGGCGCGGCAGGCAGGCGAAACAGGACGAGACAGAGAAGCACCCAGCAGACGACCAGCATCACGGCCGAGACGGGCAGGCCGATCGCCAGCCAGCGCGCGAACGACACCTCTCGCTGGAGGAGTTGGTCCGCCATCGCCGCCAGCACGGCATTGGGTGGCGTACCGATAAGGGTAGCGACGCCGCCGATCGAGCCTGCGTAGGCGATGCCGAGCATGAGGGCCACCCCGAGGCCGGCCGCTTCGCCGCCGCGTCCCTCGCCCGAGGCGGAGGTTTCGCCTGCCGGTACAGAGATCAGACTCAGAACGGCGATGCCGATGGGCATCATCATGAGCGTCGCCGCCGTGTTCGACATCCACATGCTCAACAGGGCACAGGCCAGCATGAACCCGGCGACGAGCCGCCGGGGAGATGTGCCTGTACGGGCCACGATGGCTAAGGCGAGTCGCCGGTGGAGGGACCAGCGCTGCATGGTCGCCGCTACGAAGAAGCCGCCCATGAACAGGAAGATGACCGGATTGGCGTAGGGGGCGGCTGCGGCGGTGGGGGAGGCGACGCTGAGAGCGGGCAGCAGCACGAGTGGCAAGAGCGCTGTGACGGCCAGGGGCACGGCAACGGTCAGCCACCAGCCCGCCATCCAGCCGGCCATCGCCAGGGTCGCCTGAGCCTCCGGGGTCATGCCCTCGGGCCTAGGCATGAGCAGGAGCACCACGAAGAGGAAGGGCCCGACCAGGATCCAGCGGCCCCGCCCTGCAGGTTGGCTCGCGTCGTTGCGTGGCTCATGCATCGGTCCGAGAATAAGGCCGCTTTGCGTCGTCGCAAGGTGGCGGACGGCTCACACCGGACCGACGAGGAGGCGGATGGTTTGCTGCATTGGGTGGTCGCACTGGGCGCCGCCGCTGCGGTGGCGCTGTTCGCCTGGCGCTTCCGGGCGCTCAGCTGGAGCGGAATCGTCGCCGGTGCCCTGCCCGGCCGCTGGCTGGTGGCGGGGGGCGGGGCTGTGGCCGCCGTCGGGCTCGCCGGCTGGCTGGGGTCGCTGCTCGATTCGCTGCTGGGCGCCGGGCTTCAGGCCGTCTATCGCTGCCCGGCGTGCGGGCGCTGGCCCCAGGTGGCGCGGCATGAGGGGTGTTCGGTTCGCGCCGTGCGCGTTTCGGGGGTGCCAAAACTCGACAACGACATGGTCAACTGGCTGGCCACGGGGGCGGGCGCGGCGGCGGGTTTGGTGCTGGCGGGTGTCGTGTAGGGACCTTTGGTTCGGGTTGACCGGTAATAAGGAATGATGTTGATTTAGAGGCTTGTAGTAAGTGGCCTTCCGTGTGCTAACCCGCCGAACTGGAATCGATCGAATCCACAACCGGAGGCTTGATGTCACAGTCGCCTAAACGGGCTCGTGAGGCCGTCTTCAAGAAAGCCGCAGGCGCCCTCGACCTCGACACCGACGAGTTGGCCGCGCGCTGGGCGGAAGCCTATCGGCGGCGCCTCTCCGATTCCGGTGAGCCGTTCCCCTTCGACCAGCTGGAGGAGGATGTCGAGGCGCTGGTGAAGGGCGTGGCCTCCGTTCTCGAGAATCCCTGGAGCTACCGCAGCTTTCTCGGTTCAGGCGAACACCAGCGCATCGGCCGAAGCATCGCCGAGAAGCACGTCCAGGCCGGCGGGGCGCTGACCAGCGCACTCGAAGCCTACATGCGGCTGCGCGAGGAGATGATCCTGGCCTCCCGAGACGTCATGCGGGAAAGCGACCGGCCCTTCTTCGAACTGATGACGCGGCTGAACCGCTGCATCGACCGCATCCTCTTCGCGATCGCGGGGGGCTACTTCAGCGCGTTCCAGGCGGAGATCGAGAAGCAGGCGCTGTCCGACGCGTTGACGGGCCTCGGAAACTCGCGACGATTCCGGGAAGCGCTGGCCGCCGAGCTGAAGCGCAGCAACCGCACGGGCCGGCCGTTCTCGATCGTGTTCGTGGACGTGGACGACTTCAAGGACATTAACGACAGACTGGGCCACGTGCAGGCGGACTACACGCTGACGGCGATCGGCCGTGCCATTTCCTCGCAACTGCGAGGCAGCGACCTCGTTTGCCGTTGGGGCGGGGACGAGTTCATCATCCTGCTCCCGGAGACGGGTCGCAGGGAGGCGGGGATTCTGGCCGAGCGCCTGAGGTCCGAGGTGGCCGACTGCTCCAAGTGCGCCGGAGCGACGATCTCGCTCGGTGTCGCGTGCTATCCGGCCGATGGACAAGACTACGACAGCTTGGTGGCCAACGCCGACCGGGCCCTTTACGCCTCCAAGCATCGCGGCAAGAACGTGGTGACGCAGAGCACCGACGGCGGCAGGCGTCCCGCGTAGGGCGGCATTCCCAGAACCACTCAACCTCGCTACCGCTCCTCTTCCCGCACCAGCGTCACCCGTGCTTCGATCATCTCGAATTTGATCTTATCCTCGAGGCGAAGTGCCAGCTTGTAGGCGGGATGATCTGTGGGCACGAGACGATCGTAAAGGGAGGTAACCTGCGGACCGGTACCGGGCGGGCGCCCGGGCTGATAGTAGGTCGCTATAGACAGCGTACGCACGCGCCGCTCGCGCTCGCTAACCTGGAAGCGATATTGGACTTCCCGCTCCAGCGCCGGATAGCTTCTGGCGCCGAGCCACTCCCAGTCCGCTATGTCCACCCAGACGGTCTCGACGTAGCCCCTCGGCACGACCTGCAGCGTCGGGAGTCCTTGGTCGGAGCAGACCTTGGCCACGATGTTCACGACGTCTGGCGCGGTGGCGCCCCTGAAGTGGATCGCGATGGGATTCGTGGCGTTCTCCGGCACCAGGTAGCTCCTCGTCGGGCCACAGGCCGGAACCAGCGTGAGAACGGCTAGCGTAGCGATGGCGAACCGTGCCTCCATGGGGCCCCTCCTAGCACGACATTCCGACTGCCTCCGGGCCGCGGCTGCGGGCCGCGAACGCCCGCCTGTCGCGAAAATCGCATAGGTTACCAAATACGGGAGCAGCGGGCGGTACGCAACACCGGCTCGGGCAGAGCCCCAGCCGCGCTGGGCGCCTGCTGTGGAGTGGCGGGGCCTATTGCGCTTTTGCGAGAGCGGGTTATTATAGCGAGCCGTAGCTAGTATCAGTCGTGAGAATGGATCTTGCGATTAGCCCTTTATGTGCCAATGTGCCCCGCGCCACGGTGCGGAGCTGCAGGTTATGGCATTCCCCAACTCATTGCCTGTCGATCGTTGGCTGGTTTGCCTCGTGCGGCACGCAAGCTGCAAGAGCCGGCCGCCATCAGCCTGCATCGGAGGAAGTTCGACTGTAGGACCACTGGACTGTAACGGGAGGCGATCTGTGAGCGGACGAGCTACCGAATCCAAGAGGGGGTGGAGGGGCTTTCGGGCTCTGCCGGCGGCGATGCTGCTCGGGTTAGCGCTGGGCCTGCTGGGCGGGTGTGCCGACGAGGACGTGTTTATCGAGCGCGCCTTTGACGAGCCCACGGATCTGGAGAACAGGTTCCTGGGGTACTTCGGCGATCCGGCGGACAAGTTGACGGCCTGCGGGAACTGCCACGCCACCTACCAGGGCGGCTGGGCGCAGACCGCCCACGCGGACGCCTGGGCGGGCCTGCAGAGCAGTGACCACGCGGCGGAGTACTGCGAGCCTTGCCACACGATCTCGGAGGCGGGCAACCCGCTCGAGGGCGACGCCGGCTGGGTGCTCACGCGTGACCCACGCTACCACGATGTGCAGTGCGAGTCGTGCCACGGTTCCGGTTGGGCGCACGTGAACGATCCCAAGGTGGAGACGGCGCCGCTCTGCTCGGTTGAGGCGGGCACGGATGCGACCGTGGGCTGCGGCGAGTGCCACTCCGATACGCATCATCCGTTTGTGGAGCAGTGGGAGCTGTCGGCCCACGCGGTAATGGCTGCCTGGGAAGAGAGCTCGTCCACGAGGACCTCGTCGCGATGCACGCCGTGCCATGAGGGCAGGGGTGCCCTGGTGGTTACGTTCGGTGAGTACTCGAACTACCTCGAGAAGAGCGGGACCGATCCTCTGCCGATCATGTGCGTGGTCTGCCATGATCCGCACAGCGCTGAGTTCGAGGGGCAGCTGCGTGCGTCGATCTCCGAGCGCAACCGGACCAACCTGTGCGTGAGGTGTCATGCCAACCGCGGTGCGCCGCCGTCCTCGCATGGACCCCACGGGGCGCAGGGACTTCTGGTGCTGGGTGAAGCGGTCGGCTGGATACCTCCGGACTACCTGGCGCCGAGCGTCGATCCGTTCCTTCCGGAAGCGCACGCTCATGGTGGGAGCGGGAACGAGGAGCTGTGCGCGACCTGTCACGTGGCCACGTTCTCGATCACGGAGCCAGAGACCTTCAATTCGGTGGGCCACACGTTCCAGGCGATCGCCTGCCTGGATGAGGAAGGCAAGCCGACCACGGAAGAAGAGTGTGATGTGACCGAGCGTGACTTCCGTGCCTGCACGGAGTGCCACGCCAGTGAGGAAGAGGCGCGGACCGATTTCCTCGCTCTCAAGGCCGCTGAACACGCTGCTGGACTCCCTCTGGACGGACACGAACGGCGACTGCGTCATGGATCCGTTCCCCACGGACGCAGGTCTGTTGCCGCAGGTCGTGGCGCTGGGCGACACGACCGATCTGGATCCGCGGGACGATTTGATCACGGTCGCCGAGGGCGCGTACTGGAACGCGCAGCTCGCCTATACATCGGATAGAGAGTGCTTCGGGGAGGCCTATCTGTACGTGGGCCTGGCCGGGGAGGATACCATCCCTGGTACCACGCCCCCAGAAATCGGCATACATGCTTCGGCGCACAAGGCGAGCGGCGAGGGTGTTCACAACCCGGAGCTGCTGGAGGCGCTGCTCAACGCGTCGATCGAGGCCGTTTTCCGTTTTTACTTCCCGACATAGCTGCTGGGCTCTCTCGTGTTCGGTTCGCGCAGTGCCCGCTGCGCGGACCGAACACGGGTGTCCCAGCCCAGCTGAGTTCGGGACTGGTTTCGCCGACTTTTGCTTGACGTCGATTGGGAGTGAGTGAAGGTGTTGATGGTCGACGCGATGTGCCTGTTCGTCAGGCTGCGCGTGCCGCGGCTGTCGCATCTCGTGCCTACCGCAAATCCGGGATTCGGGAGGACAAAGTGAGGGTCTCAGGCCTATCTCCGACGCGGGGCCAGGCCCGGCTCCTAGGCTGGCGGACTGGAGTCGCGTGCCTTGGCCTCGCTGCAATATGGGGTGGCTGGGGTACGCCCGACCTGCACGGGCAGCAATGGCGGGCCCGCGTCGCCACGCGCATCCAGTATGTGGAGGCGCGGACGCTGGTACTGGACAGCGTGGCGGTCGAGCAGGTGACGGGCAGCGGCCCGCAGCGCCGATACGGCGACATTCTGGTGACCTGTACGACGGGCGAGGACTTCTGCTACTTCTACAGCTCGGACTCCGACTCGAAGATCTCGACGGCGCCCGCGTTCGTGGATGCCGACCTGAATGTCTTCGGGTTCGGAGTAGAGGGGCTGCGCTTTTACGCCAGCGGCCGGTTCCGCAGCGCCTTCGGCAGCGGGGGCGAGCAGTTCTGGCCGCGCACGGATGAGGACTTCGAGCTACTGGCCGGGTACGCCGAGTTGAACCGGCGGATGTTCCGGGTCCGCCTGGGTCGGGACTACCAGGTCAGCGGGCTGGGTTTCTACGGCTACGACGGCGGCTCGCTGCTCTTCCGCTACCGGCCGGCACGCCTTGAGGCGGAGGCGTACGGCGGCTGGGGCCTGGAGCGGGGTCTCCCTGTGCGGTTGACGTCGGACGCGTTGGGGTCGCTGGGCGAGTTCCAGCCGCAGGAGGACAACTATCTGTTCGGCTTCCGGGGCTCGTTTGGGCCGTACAAAGGGGTATCGGCCGCGGCCATCTACCAGCGCGAGATTTTGACGGATCCCAAGGTCATCAGCTCTGAGCGGCTGGGGTTCGAGGCGAGCTACCGCTCCCGCGACAGCAGGTGGCTGGTCGAGGGTAGCGCCGACTACGACCTGGCCACCGGCTGGTGGGGCAAGGGGAACGCCAAGCTGGGTTGGTGGGCCAGTCGCCTGTTCTACGTCGAGGGTCGGCTGTTCCGCTACCGGCCCATCTTCAGTCTCCAGACGATCTGGGTCGCGTTCTCACCCGTGTCCTACTGGGGCTGGGGCGTGGCGACCGGCTTGGGCCCGTACAAGGACGTCCAGGTGCGACTGGAGCTCGATCGTCGCGACTACGGCGACACCGAGGCCGATACGGATGTCGAGCCGTTCTTCGCCACGACCGACCGGGTCTGGCGAGGCCGAGCCTGGGCGCGCTGGCAGCCGCGGGTGAAGTGGGGCCTTGAAGGCTCCTACTGGCTGGAATGGGGCGTCGGATCGGCCGTCAGTGCGGGCAATCTCAAGTTCAACTATCTCCTGACACCGGATCTGTCGCTGGGCGCGCGGGTCGGCGCCTTCGACCAGAGCTGGGAGTTCCGGATCGGGGACAGCATGATCTGGAACGTGGGGGTTGATGCCCGCTGGCGGACCCGGATCGCTACGGTCTGGGGCGCCCTGGATGGCTACAGGCATGACCGCAAGGATGACGCGGCCTTTGACGATTGGACCCAGCTGAGGGCCGTGCTCGGGATATCGTACTATCTGGGTTCGGAACCCGGGAGGACGCCGTGAGGTACCGCGGACCTATCGGAGGACTGATGGTCGCCGTTCTCGCGACGGCGATGGCCGCGTGGGGCTGGTCGATGAGCCAGGACAAGTTCGATCACCAGAAGCACGCGAGCCTGTTCCAGAGCTGTGATGGCTGCCACGCGGTCGAGCCTGAGGGCGTCACCTTCCCGCAGCCGAGCCTGTGCCAGGGATGCCACAACGGGCAGATCGCGAGGCTGGTCGATTGGCGCGGCCCGAGTCGCGTCGCCAACAAGTTCGGCTTCAATCACTCCGAGGCTATCGCAGCGAAGCGGGACATGGGTGAGGATGTCTCCTGCGCCGACTGTCACCTGGCGCCGGGCAGGGGCGCGATGGACGTGAGGCGCGCGCCCGCGTCGCACACACCGTTCTTCGCCGATGAGCACCGGACGCTGGCGGCTGCCAGCACGGCGGAGTGTGAGACCTGTCACAACCGAGACCAGCGCTGCCTCGGCTGCCACCAGGGCGCCGAGAACTTGGACGTCCCGGGGCGGGAACAGGCGGGCTATCACCCAGCGAACTTCCTCGCGCTGCACTCGGCAGCGGCGTGGAACCGGGAGGTGGAGTGCTCGAGCTGCCATAACCCTGAGACCTACTGCCGGAGCTGCCACGTGACGGCAGGCAGGGGTACGGAGGGCAGGACCAACACCGGGTACCACAACGAGGACCCGCGCTTCCAGTTCGGGCACGGCCAGGCCGCCCGGCAGGCGTTAGAGAGCTGTGCTTCCTGCCATGCACAGCAGGACTGTCTGGCTTGCCACTCAGCCAAGTACGGACGGATGGTCAACCCGCACGGCCCGGACTTCGACGCCAGCAAGCTGCGTGACAAGAACGTCACGCTCTGTCGGTACTGCCACTTCCCGAACGATCCGCGAATCGAGCGGTAGTTGCCGAGCGACGCACGGCTGGCTCATGTTCGCGCTGGGCGCTAATTTCATCTCAGTCCTCACCACCGACGTAAGCCCAACAAATAGGCTTGCCAGGCAGGCCTGTCTCACGTCCTAGTGACCTAGGGGGCGATGATGAACGGCAAGCTCTCTCCCAGACTTGCAAGGGGCAACAGGACAGCGATCACGCTCGCGTGGTGCATCAGCGTGGTGCTCGCATCTCCCGGAACCGCTTCCGCGCAGGAGGAGCTGGAGCCCACTCAGAATCCGCTCGCCGGCTCGGAGGTGTTCGAGATCAAGGGCTGCAGCGAGTGCCACGCGGTAAGCGGGTTGGGCGGAACGGTCGGGCGCGACTTGGGCCGCATTCCCAGGCGCCGCTCCTTTCATGAGCTTGCGGCGACGCTGTGGAATCACATCCCGCTGATGGGTGACTTCATGCGGGAGCAGGGAATCGCGCACCCGGAGATGGACGCGCGTGAGGCGGCAGACTTGATCGGTTTCCTGTTCACGCTCGACTACTTCGACGCGCCGGGCGATGTCGACCTAGGGAAGCACCTGTTCAGCGAGAAGAACTGCTTCGTCTGCCACCGTGTCGATGTCTTCGGCGGGGAGATCGGCCCGAACCTCGACTTCGTCGGCCAGTACGGCTCTCCGGTCCTGGTGGCGGCAGCCATGTGGAACCACGGCGCTCCCATGGCCGATTCCATGAAAGCGCGAGGAATCAAGCGCGCCCTTTTCCAACCAGGAGAGCTGGTCGATCTCATCGCCTACCTGCAGTCTGTGGCGCCGCAACCGCTCGAGGGCCCGGTGTACGTGCTCCCTGGGCGTGCTGAGGGGGGCCGCGTCATC
>JBDHKG010000187.1:0-2683 GCA_039586495.1 Gemmatimonadota bacterium
GACGCCGCTGCCGACCTCGGCGACGGTCCCGGCCATGTCGGAGCCGCCGATATGGGGGAACTCGAACTTCAGCCCCGGCAGGCCACGACGGGCCCAGAGGTCGACATGGTTCATGGCAGCGGCGCAGACCGCGATCAGCACCTCTCCGGATTTTGCGGACGGGCGCGGCACGTCGGCGATCTCGATCACATCGGGACCGCCGTGCTGTCGGAAAATCGCTGCTTTCATGCGACGAACTCTCTCTCGTTAGCTGGGTGGTGCGGGGTAACTTCGGTCGCGTGGGCGGGTGGGGCAACAGTCGGCGTTGCCTGGGTAACGTCGGACCCCGTCTGTTCGCTCCGCGCTGTCTTCGCTAGTATTTGTGTCACGACGTGGCATGGATGGAGGGACATGTCCGCGGCTCCGGCGCCTTGAAGTGGGTCGAGCCCGAGGGGGCGTGGACTGACGAAACGAGGGGAGTGGCCCATGCGACTCGCGCATCGGTGTTCCTCCGAGATGCTCGCAGATCGCGCCGCCAGGCTGATCTCACGTGTGAGGCAGATCCCACGGATGAAGAGAACCCTAGTCCTGCTGTTGCTGCCGCTCGCGGCCTGTGAGTCTGCCTCGGGGCCTGACGCCGACCAGCCGGATCTGCGTCTGAGCGAGCAAACTCTCTGGCAGCAGCTCAACACGCTTGCCGCGGATAGCATGTGGGGCCGAGAAGCCGGATCGGAATACGAGCGGCAGGCTGCGGATTACGTACGCGGCGAGTTCGTGGAGTACGGTCTCGAGCCCGGTGCGCAGGACTACTTTCAGACGTTCCCGCTCTTGGTCATTGGGGTTTCGGCAGGGGCGGGTATTGAAGGCCAGGAAGTTTCGCAGAACGTCCTCGGGGTACTGCCCGGGGAGGGGGCATTGGCGGGGCAGTGGGTGATCGTGGGCGCCCACTACGACCATATCGGCTGGAAAGAAGTCGCACCGGATTCAATTGTCGTGTTCAACGGCGCCGACGACAACGCGTCGGGCACAGCGCTGCTGATGGAGATGGCCCGGGTGTTGACCAGGGAGGTCGAGCGCATCCCCCTGGGCGCGGAAGGGCGGCGCTCCATCATGTTCCAGGCGTACGGCGCGGAAGAGGCGGGGTTGATCGGCTCGACCTACTTCTGTCAGGTGCCAACCGTGCCGATGGACAGCATCGTGGCGATGCTGAACTTCGACATGGTGGGCCGGCTGCGCGACAATGAACTCATCCTGATCGGGAGCTCGTCGTCAACGGGATGGGCGGACATCGTGGCCGAGGCGAATGTAGAATCGCTGCTCATCACCTACAGCGAGACATCCATCAACCGCAGCGATCAGCGTTGCTTCTACGAGTGGGGCAGGCCTGTGCTGTTCTTCCACACCGGGCTCCACGCTCAGTATCACACGGCGCACGACGATGTCGAGCTCATCAACAGAGACGGGATGCTGAGTGTTGGTGAGGTCGGACTCGCGGTCCTGCTGGATGTGGCGACACGAGCCGATCGGCTCGAGTTTACTGGCGATGTTCCGTTCGAAGCAGCGGTGGTGGCCGCGACCGAAGAGTCCGGATCTCGGGCCTCGCCTCGGTAGCGCTGCGGTGTCCTACGTCATTCGGTGACCCGGGAAACTCCCCTGCGGTCGACGACCATCGCGGCCTACGGTGCGCCCGGGCTCGTGCTCGCGGCGCTGGCGCTGACCTTCTACGTCTTCCTGCCCAAGTACTACGCCGACGTGGTGGGGATCAACCTCACGGTCCTCGGCGTGGTGGTGCTGACCTCACGGGTGGGACGCGGTGATCGACCCGGCCATCGGCGCGCTGTCCGACCGCACCCGCAGCCGTTGGGGGCGGCGTCGCCCGTGGATGGCGCTGGGTGCGGTACCGCTCGCCGGCACGTTCATGCTGCTAGTGGTCCTGCCACACATCGAGAACCCGCTTCTCGAAGGTCTGTACCTGGGCGCGCTGACGTTTCTGTTCTTCCTGTTCTGGACGATGGTGACCGTGCCGTACGAAGCGTTGGGCGCGGAGCTGTCGTTCGTCTACGACGAGCGGACGCGGCTGCTCGGGGTGCGGGAGGGCGCCGTCCTGGCCGGCACCTTGCTGGCGGCTCTGATTCCGATCGCGGTGGGTATCGGGGTCGGACTTCCGGCGGGTGCGGCGGGCGAGCGGCAGCGCTACTGGTTGATCGGTCTGACCTACGCTGTGCTGGTGACGCTGCTCGTCGGCGTTTGCCTGCTGGTAGTGCGTGAGCGGACGTGGGCGGAATCGCAGCGACCGAAGGCGTTCTTCCGGAACCTGAGGACGATCTGGGGCAACAGCCCGTTCCGCATTTTGCTGGCCGCCTACGCGACGAGCGCGCTGGGCGTGTCGGTGGCGGCGACGATGATCCTGTTCTATGTCGAGCACGTGCTCGGCAGCAGGGTGGGTCCGGTTTTCCTGGCGCTCTACCTTGGGATCGGCACGGCGACCGTGCCTGTCTGGATCTACCTGGCCCGGCGATTGGAGAAGCGACGGGCGTGGCTGTTGGCGCTGGGCATCAACACTGGTGCGTTCGTCTGGGCGATCCTGTTAGGGCGCGGGGACGCGGCGCTCTTCGGCGTGATCGTCGTGTTCTCTGCGCTGGGCCTCGGCGGTGTGATGGCGCTACCGCCGTCGATGCAGGCGGATGTGATCGACTACGACGAG
>JBDHKG010000127.1:0-7937 GCA_039586495.1 Gemmatimonadota bacterium
CAGACAGGAGAGGACGTCTTCATCGCCGTGTGTGAGTTTCGGCCGGACCTGTCCGAGGAGGTGACCGCCTTTCGCGCGCAGATGCGTGCGTTCGAGAGACGCCTCATCCGCTTGATGTTCATCTTGTGGATCGGCCAGATCGGCGCGCTGCTCGGTATCCTCTTCGCCTTCTTCCGCCCCTAACGCGTGACGGTCGTCGATCCAGGGCCCCTGTCGCCGGGTGCGTGGCCACGCGCGAAGGCGCGGCCGTTGTTGACGATGCACACGTTGCATGCAATATTTGCAGTCGACACGAGGTCGCCGCCATGACACGTACCCTCTCACTGCGAATACCAGAAGACCTGGCCCGCCGCGTCGCCCAGCGGGCGAAGCGCTGGGCCGCCGCCAACGACAGCGAGGTCTACCGCCGCGTGATCGAGGAGTGGGTCCGCCTGCAGGAGCACCCCGGCATCCGGTTCGTGGATGGACCGGCGGGCCGGCGCGCGGCGCTGGTTGGGGGCCCGGATGTGTGGGAAGTGATCGCCGTAGCCCGGGCGTTCGAGTTCGATGAGCAGCGCCTGGCCGCGGCGTATCCATGGCTCACCCCGGAGGCCTTAGGCACCGCGCGCCGCTACCACGAGGCCTACCCCGACGAGATCGACGGCTGGATCGAGGAGAACGAGCGCAGCGCGGCGGACCTGGAGCGCGAGCTCGAGGCGCTGAGCGGCTGAGGTAGCGCCCGGCCGTGCGACTCTACCTGGACGAGATGATTCCGCCGGCGGTGGCCGTGGCTTTGCGCGACGGCGGGGCCGATGCGGTGGCCGCCCTGGAATGCGATGCCCTGGGCCTTTCCGACGCCGCCCAGCTGGCCCGGGCGATCCACGAGCTACGTGCTCCTCGCACGGGCGGCGGCCTCGGCAGGTCGAGACCACTGGGGGATCGTGCTCGTCGCCACCCGTACAATGCCGCCGTCGGATGTCCGTGGCCTCGTTCGAACTCTCCAAGCCTTGCTCGCCGAGCGGCCGACGAGCGATGCGCTCAAGAACCAGACGGTCTTCCTGCGGCCGCCTGCCCCGCCCCGAGCCTGACCACGTGGTTGCCAAGAAGTGTGCACCGCGACCGTCAACGGACCTTTAACACCTTCGGCTCCCAACCCGGCAACTGTGAGGCGTGACCATGGCCCGCGGAGTGCCGACTGCCAGCTCACACCCGTCACGTTGATGGGCGGTTGACGGCGGGCCACCACATTCGCTCCGACCGTTGCTCGCCCGGACACGGCGAGCTTAGAATGGACCTGCGAAGGCGGCGGGTGCCCGGGCACTGGCAGATCTGTTGAACGAGGCGAGCGTGCAGACGCGAGGCGACGTGATCGAGATCGGCGCGCTGCTCGGTATTCTCTTCGCCTTCTTCCGCCCCTAACGCGTGGCGGTCGTCGATCCAGGGCCCCTGCCGGGGGGATTCCTGCTCACGCCCCTGCTCGGTCCGGCAATACAAGCATCCCACGAAGCCCGGTCTCGTCACCATCGCAGGCAAGCTGAGCGAACGAGCGGGTTCGAGCCGTCGGCGGTGAGCTCGGCTTCGAGCTGCTGCCGGCCTGACCCTGGACTCGGCCGCGCGACAGGTCGGCTCGCGCAGGACCTCGAGGATTCCCTCGGGCGCCGGCCGGTGGTCGCGCCTGCCGAATAGAGCAACCCGCGATCTGGAGCCTGAGATGACTGGACCCGACCTGACGCAGATGAGCCGGTACGTCGCCCTCGGTGACAGCATCTCCATCGATCTCTACCCGGCCCTCGACCTGGCCGCCCGGCGGAGGATCCCACCGCCGGAGGGCGCCGGCGCCGCTTCCCTGCTCTACCGGAACGCCGACTGGCTCTGGCCGGAGTTCGCGGGCGCGGACCTCGTGACCCACGCGCCGGGCATCCGGCTCGTCAACCTCACCGCCGACGGCGCCACCACCGACGACGTCCTCGATCGCCAGATCCCCTCGCTGCCGCCCGACGACGGCGGCCCGACGCTGGTCACGATCACCGCCGGTGGGAACGACCTCCTCTGGCTGGTGGACTCCAGCTCGGGAGAGGACGAGCGGACGCTGGGGCGGACCATCGACAACCTGCGGGCGATCGTGCGTGGCGTCGCCGACCACTACGAGCGCGCCACGATCATCGTGGGCTCGGTCTACGACCCGAGCGACGGGACCGGCGAGCTCGGGGAGGACAGCTGGTACTTCGGCGAGCTGGCGAGCCGCACGTGGCTCGGGCAGTGGCTGGGGACCTACAACGAGGCCGTGAAGACGATCGCCGCCGAGGGTGGCTGCCTGTTCGCCGACATCTGCGGCCATTTCCTCGGCCACGGCGTGAGCGTAGCGGACCCGGCCGAACGCTGGTACTGGGACGAGTTCATCATCGAGCCCAGCGCTCGCGGGGCCAGCGAGGTGCGGCGCCTGTGGCTGCGCTGCCTGGGACTGGAACCCTGATCGCCCGAGCCGTTGACGAGACCGGCGAACCACCCGGTATGACGCGAAGCGTCCGTGCCGCCCGCGCGTGTGCCAAGCTCGCCGCGCTGGACTAGACGCTCCGCCTCAGCCAGCGCGCTGTCGTGCGCAGGGTGCCGGCAAAACCCGTCAGGTACGCCTCTCCCTTGAAGTCCTCGGGCCTCGGCACATCGATACCGTTGCGTGTGAAGGCGGCACGGTGACCGATGACGAGATCTCGTGCCTTGGAGCTGACAAGGTAATCGGTCCCGCCCTGGAACTCGTCCGAGTCGACCCAGGCCAGCGTGTTCATCAGGAACGCGTACAGGGGCTGCCAGTAGCGCCAGTGCGCCACTCGCGCGACCTCGAGCAGATCCGACCACGGCTTCGCGTTCACCCGGAATTCCACGGGCTTGTTGCCCGAGGCATGCACGAGACGGGCGCGCGCCATGTCCTCCGCGGCGGTGCTCAACGCACGTGGCGTGTAGTAGGTCCCGGCGGAGATCAACCTGATCGAGCACCAGGCTCCATCAACACCCAAGAGGAAGCCCAGCAGATCGGCCTTCGCCCCGACACCGAACCCCGCACGCAGACGCAGCAGCAGCGCTGCCGGCTCGATCAGCTCCGGGCCCTCGCCGAACCACTTCTCCGGTCTCGGTTCAGGCCCGCGAGGCTCGGCTTCGCCCGTGCCGGCAAGGGACCGCCAGCGCTTGTCTCCGGATTGAACCGCGTACCACGCGAACTCGGCGAGCCGCTCCTGCACCGCTGGGGGATACTCCCGAGCCAGTTTCTTGATGCGCTGCACGCTCAGCAGCCGCACCCCGGTCCCGGCCCACCACGTCAGAACATCCCACAGGCGCCGCTCGTCATCACGCAGGGCAAGCGACAACAGGATCAGAGCTTCCGGATCCACCAGAGCCGACGCGCGTGCCTCTCCGGCGATGGACGGTAACGACCCGACCGCACACCACTGGCGCCAGGCCACGTCGATCGCCGACCGCCTCAACTCCTCCGCCGACTTAGCCACTCTCTCTCTTGACACGCTCCAACACCTCGGCCAGCACTTTCGCGAAGCCCGGTGACGGGTCTTGAGCCCGAGCCCACTCCGCGGCTCTTTCCAGTTCTTCGTCGCTCGGCCGAAGGGCCAACAGGTCCTGACAGTGCACGCTCGCGGCATCACGATCAGCAGCCGCGTGAAGCTTGTAGCAGACGAGATCGCGCCGGTCAACCAAGCCGACCATGAGACCCCCGTAAGCGCGCCAGTGCAGGCGGGTCGCCATGCCCTCCGGGAAGCTGACGGATCCATGCTCCGCCACCTTGCAGTTCAGCCACTCCGGATCCAGCCCGTAGTCCCGGGCGACCCGAGCCGCTGAAGCGGCAAGCTCCCGGGGCAACTGACGCGCCGGGACCAGGTCAGTGCCCGGCTCCGCGGAGTCGGGATCCGCGAGTGCCAGAACGTCCACGTCGACCGTGGTCCGCTTGACGAGCCCCAGCAGGTTCAGCGCCGCGCCGCCCACGACGACGATGGCGAACCGGCGCCCCTGGCCGGCGAGCAGGTCACCCAGCGCCTTGAGCGGCGCCTCCAGGTCGGCGGTCGGCTTTCGCATATAGTCTTCCCGATAACAGAAGATTATCTATTCTATTCCCGAAGATAATCTTCAGACTTCCGCCGTCAAGCGCGGTGGCTGACCGCCGACCGCCTGGAGGCGGCGCTCGCCTACTGGAGAGCCTACCCGGACGAGATCGAGGCCCGGATCGCGGATAACGCCCGCACCGCGGAAGATTTGGAGCGCGAGCTCCAGCTTCCGGGGCGGTGAAGCTCTACCTGGACGAGATGATCGCTCCGAGCGTCGCCCGCGCGCTTCGCGACCGCGGCCACGACGTCGTCGCCGCGGTGGAGCGGGGAGCGCTGGGCGCCAGTGATGCCGCTCAGCTCGCGCGGGCGATCCAGGAAGAGCGTGCGCTGGCCACCTACAACGTCTCCGACTTCGTCGCCCTCGCCAGTGCGGCCGCGTCCGCCGGGCGCGACCACTGGGGTATCGTCCTCATCAGCCAGCGGAGTCTGCCGCCAGCGACCATCGCCAAGGTTCGCCGGAGCTACGGACTCGCGACGATCTCGACCAGCTCGATGTCGAAGGTCAGTTCCTGACCAGCCAGCGGATGGTTGGCGTCCAGCGTGACCTTCGACTCCGAGACCGCGGTCACCGTGAGCGGCATGGCCGTGCCATCCCGCTGCCGGTACTCCAGACGCTTGCCGACCTCGGGCTCCAGGCCGGTCGGCAGCTTGGCCCGCTCCACCTCGAAGACGAGCTGGTCGCGGCGCACGCCGTACGCCTCCTCCGGCGGTATCTGCACCGTCTTGGCCTCGCCTGCCGTCATCCCCACGACCGCCTGCTCGAACCCGGGGATCACGTTACGCCCACCAATCGTGAACCGCAGCGGCTCGCCCTCGGCGGACGTGTCGAACACCCTGCGGTCCTGCAGCCTGCCCGTGTAGTGGACCTTGACCGTGTCGCCGCGCTTCGCCTTCTCCATAATCATCGCCTCCCGTCTCGAGTCCCAGATCCTCCGCGACCGGCTGGCTGCACCCCCTGCTGGGCCAAAAAAAAAGACACATCGGGACCCGGCCCAACCCCGGATCCCGATGCCGCCAAGACGCCTCACCGGAAACCAGCAACCTCACCGATGCCCTTCACACCTGTGTCAAGCAGGTTAAGGGCTTGCCCCCGCCCTGTCCACCCCGCCGGGGACTCTCCGCGCTGCCACTCAGGGTTGAGAGTCGTCTGACGGCCCTCCACCCTCACGCTAGAGCGAAGTCGCTCAGTCGAGCTCCGTGACCAGCGGGCCCAGGTCTCGCTCGCGCAGCATCGCGTTGAACGCCGGGAAGTCGGTCCCCAACAGCTCGTCGAACCCCTGCTGGTGGGCTCGTAGCTGCTCCTCGAGCACCTGCTGCACCTCACGCGCCTGGTCCGTCGGCGGGAAGTCGCCGACCCCCACCGTGCCCGCCAGGTAGCGGAGTCGGCCGACCAGCATCGTCGGCCAGCGGATCCCGTCCTGGCCCGTGCCCGTGAGCTTCATCTGGATCAGCTGCTCCTCGACACCGATCAGCTTCTTGTCCAGCTCGTCCACAGCGGTAACGACGTCGTTCGCGCCCTCCTTCTCCTCGAGGACCGCGCGCAGGTCGTAGAGCTGCCGGCGGATCCACTCGATCCGGTTGACCAGCCCGGCGGCCGCGTTGACGTCGTCGCGCAGCTCCAGCAGCATCGCGGTCTGAGCCTGGACGTCCGCCAGCGTCCCCTCCGAGTTCGGGTCCTTCAGGACCTCGAGCTGCCGGATGTACTCGCGGCCATCCACCGCGAGCGTGACCGTGTAGGTGCCCGGCGGCGCGAGCAGCCGCATCCGGCCCTCGGGCGCCGACCGCCAACGCTCGTCGCCCAGGTCCACCCAGTCGGCGTAGCGCGGCTTCGTGCGCAGCTCGATCTCCGCCGTCGGCTCGTAGCGCAGGTCCCACCAGACCCGGTTGATCCCGACTTCCTTCTTCCCCTCCAGCGTGCGGACCAACTCGCCCTCGGCGTCGGAGATGCGGATCTCCACCTCGCCCTCCGGCGCCGAGCCCAGCCAGTAGTTCAGCGACGCACCGTACGGCGCGTCCTCACCGGCCGACGGGTCGTTCCACATGATGACCGGCGCGGTGATCGGCAGGAAGCGATAAGCCTGCCGCGGCTGGAACAGGTACACGTTGGACGCGGCAACCTCGGGAGTGAGCTGCTGGAGCGGTGTCACGTCGTCCAGGATCCAGAACCCGCGCCCGTAGGTGCCCACGACCAGATCGTTGAAGTGCTCCTGAATCACGATCCAGTACATCGGCGCCGGCGGCAGGTTCGTGCGCAGCGGCTGCCAGTGTCCGCCGTCGTCGAACGAGACGTAGAGCGCGTTCTCGGTCCCCAGGTACAGGAGCCCCGGCCGCACCGGATCCTCGCGGATGTTGCGCGCGTAGCTCAACGGGCTGCGCGGGATCCCGTCCGTGATCCGGGTCCAGCGCCTGCCGTAATCCTCCGTCTTGTAGACGTAGGGGTCGAAGTTTCCTACCTGGTGGAAGTCCACCGTGATGTACACCTTGCCCGCGTCCCACTTCGAGGCGTCGATGTTCCGCACCACGCCCAGCTGTGGCAGGCCCGGGATGTTCCGCGTCACGTTCGTCCAGGTCGCACCGCCGTCCCGGCTGACGTGCACGAGCCCGTCGTTCGTGCCGGCCCAGAACACGCCCTGCTGCACCGGCGACTCGTCGAAGGCGTAGATGACACAGCAGTACTCGACCCCGATGTTGTCCGGGGTCAGGCCGCCCGAGATGCCCATCTTCGTCGTGTCGTTCGTGGTGAGGTCGGGGCTCACGACCTCCCAGCTCTGGCCGCCGTTCGTCGTCCGGTGCACGTGCTGACTGGTGACGTAGATCGTGTTGCGGTCATGCGGTGAGATGAGCAGCGGGAAGGTCCACTGGAACCGGTACCTCAGCTCCCTGGCCGGCCAGCCGCCGGTGCTCTCCGGCCAGACCTCCACCTGCCGGTAGTGCCGGGTCCGCTCGTTGTAGCGGACCACGATGCCGCCACGCGCGCCGGCGCCCGAGGCGCTGGACCAGATGATGTCCGGGTCCACCGGGTCCGGCGTCGCGAAGCCGCTCTCACCGCCGCCCACCGAGTGCCACATCGCACGCGGGATCAAGCGCTCGTACCAGCCGCCCATCCGGCTGTTGCTCGGCCCGCGGACCGACGGCCCGTCCTGCCGGTTGCCGTACACGTGGTATGGGATGTTGTTGTCCACGCTGACGTGGTACATCTGGGCCACCGGCAGCTGGACCGCGAACCAGGTGCGGCCCCGGTTCTCCGAGATCGAGAGCCCACCGTCGTGCGCCACGATCATCCGGTCCGCGTTGGTCGGGTCGATCCACATGTCGTGATGATCGTAGCCCGGCTCGGCCTTGCCCTCGATCACCTCGGACGTCACGCCGCCGTCCTTGGTCACGCTGTAGGCCGCGGCGAGGAAGTAGGCCTCATCCGGGTCGTCGGGCGCGACGGCGCAGCGGCTGTAGTAGGCCGATCGGCCGGCCAGGTCACGGTCGTGGCTGACCAGCTTCCAGTTCGCGCCGCCGTCGTCCGAGCGCCACAACTCGCCGCTCTCCGTGGCCCGGCCGTGCCAGGGCACCCCGTCACCGGTCTCGATCAGCGCGTAGATCCGGTCGGCATCCTCCGGCGTCATGCAGAGCGCGACCTTCCCGACCGGCAGCTCGGGTAGCCCGCGACCCTCCAGACGCGTCCAGCTGTCGCCGCCGTCACGCGAGACGAACAGCCCGCTGCCGGGGCCGCCGCTCTCACGGCCCCAGGTCTTGATGTCGATCTGCCACATCCCGGCGAACAGGATGCGCGGGTTGTGCGGGTCCATGACCAGGTCCGAGGCACCGGTGTTCTCGTCCACGAACAGCACCCGCTCCCAG
>JBDHKG010000128.1:0-15726 GCA_039586495.1 Gemmatimonadota bacterium
GCCGGGACTAGATTGCAAACAAACGCCAGCCACCGGGCTAACAGGCGAGCCAAGCGATCCGAGGAGTACGGCCATGTCGATCAAGCTCACGAGCTCCGCCTTCGAGGACGGAGGGTTCATCCCGGCCCAGTACACCTGCGAGGGCAGAGACATCTCCCCGCCGCTGGACTGGACGGGCGTGCCCGATTCAGCGAAGAGCCTGGCGCTCATTTGCGACGATCCGGACGCGCCGGTCGGCACCTGGGTGCACTGGGTGCTGTATGACCTGCCGCCCAAGTTGTCCGAGTTGCCGGAGGCGATCCCGACCAGCGAGGTCACGCCGGAGGGCGCTAAGCAGGGTGTCAACGACTTTCGGCGGAGCGGCTACGGAGGTCCGTGCCCGCCGCCGGGCAAGCCGCACCGCTACTTCTTCAAGCTCTACGCCCTCGATATCGAGCCGGGCCTGCCGGCGGGGGCGACCAAGGCCGATCTGCTGCGGGCAATAGAGGGCCACATCCTGGCGGAGGGCCAGCTGGTCGGGCTCTACAAGCGCGGGTAGGGAGCGCCGCGCCGACGGGTTCGTTTCGCGTCAGCTCTTGCGGGTCGGTGGTGTGGGCCCTCCCGCTCCACCGCTCGCGTGCACCACAAGGTAGCGTGGCTCTATCTAGCCCGCTCGCCCATCACGATCACGGTAGTCGAGCTCTAGCTGCTGAGAACACGCAGATAGACGCCCCAGGGTCCGACCTGGGCGGCGTACGCCTTGGCCAGCACGCGCGCGATCTGCAGAATGTGCCCCAGGTCGTGGACCGCCCACGTGGCCAGCAGCTGTCGCAGCGTCACGCGACCGAATTCAGGATGCGTGGCCGTGAGATCGAGCTGCTGCGGCTGCAGGCTGAGTTCGTCCAGCGTCCGCAGGTTCTCTTGCCGCAGCGCCTCGAAGGTGTCCAGAAGCTCCGCCAGCGTCTTTCCCTTGCTCTCCTCGAACTGGGCGAAGCGGTCGAAGGGCGTGAAGGTCTTCGCCTCACCGTACTCGAGGATGATCCTCAGGCGTGGAATCCAGTCCGTCTCTTCGCCGTGGATGAGATGACCGACGATGTCGAAGGCGCTCCAGGTGTCCGGTCCCTCGTTGGCCGTGATCCAAGCGTCGGACAGACCGTCCAGCAGCGAGCGCAACGTCCCCGGTGTCTGCCTCAGGATCTCCAGCGTACGTTCAAGCTCGAATTCCATCGCTTGTCCCTCCTCGCGAAGGTGCAAAGAGAGCCGTTGTTCAATGATCGGTTGGGCGGCTGCGCCTGGCAATACCTACCGAGCTATGGGTCACGTTCAGACGGAAACCTCGGGTCGACTAGAGATGTTCTCAAGTTGAGCCGGGTTGGGACTGGGCGGACGGCAACCCTGAGGGGTCGGGCGGCATCTAACAGGTAGAGGCATACGAGGCGAAACCGGGCGCGCGCAGGAAACGCGTAGGGCTGTTTGACAAGGCAGACGGGAGCGGAGGTGGTGACCCAGCGCCCAAGCTGAAGTCGCTGGGTCCACGGGGACCGCTGAGGGGAAAGGGCAGGGCCCGGGCGCCGTGGCTGCGGCCTGACGGGCGCTCGGTTCCTCGCTGTCCACATGGCACTGGACGGCTTTCCCTCCTACTTACCCTACCAATGACTCCGCAAAGTAAGGGGTCGGTCGCCGATGGCGCCGGCCCCGAGCTTTTAGAGCAGTCTCTCAAACTGGTCAGTCTGGTGACCCGCGTTTGAAGCGCCGCAATTGGCGGCGCTGCTTCTTACTCGGGCGGCCTCTCTCACGGAACTCGAACGCCGGCGCCGCCTTCTTCAGCATCGCCGAGCGCTCCCGCTCTCTCACGCTCTCGGGCGTTTCCTCGTAGAGGGTCACCGCCTCGCTGGCGGGACCGCGCCGCTCCGCCAGCCGGCGGACGATCAGCTGGAACTCGATCGGCCCCTTGCGCACGCGTACGCGGTCGCCCACGTGCAGGGTAGAGGCGCGCTTGGCCCGCCGGCCGTTCAACTGCACCTTGCCGCCGGTGATGGCTTTGGCGGCGAGGGAGCGTGTCCTGAAGAAGCGTGCTGCCCACAGCCACTTGTCCAGGCGGACCCTTTCGCTCCCGGTTCTATCGCTCAATCCAGGCTCGTCCGCCACCCTCACCTCACTGTAGCTCGAGGTCGACCGTCCAGCGGATGACCATCGCGTAGATGTCCAGGTACCGGCGTGCTTGGTCCCGGAGCCTTCCCTGCAGGATACGCTTCCCTGTCCGGGTGCTGATCACCTGGTCTTCCCCGGAGACGGGGCCAGACGACACCTCCACGCTGTAAGGCACAACCACCACGTTCGTGATGGGGTTGATCTTGACGCCCTCAGGGTACTGAGAGTCCGCATGATCCCATATACTACGAAGTGCCAGCTCAGCATGAGGGCGAGGACTAGCAGCAGCGCCCTGCCGATGGGAGGGCGGAATCTCTTGAGTTTTCGCTCCCGCTTCAGTCCGAGCTCCATGACCCTCCTCTTTAATCCATCCTTACACATCCGTCTTGAGGGCGCAACACAGAGCTACGATATTCGCCACAATACCTCGGGCGATAGGCGACGCGTCAGCTGAATCAGGCCACCGTAGTCGAGTGCTAGAGAAGCCGCGGCGTTCGGCCACGTCGATACCGCGTCAGGTCAACCTTCAGCGGGGATGGAGTGCACTGGGCAGGAGTGTGTGGCGGCTGACTCGGCGCCGGGAGAAGAGTTCACCGAGCCGGAGAGGAGGGGCTCACCTACCTGCGCCCGTGCAGGCGCCGCCACACGACCCGCCTCCTGAGACCGACAGCCATCATGCCAATCTCTCTGACGATTCTCTGGCGACGAAGAGGAAGCAGCCAACCAGTGCCCAGGGGTAGTAGCGGGTTCTTCGACGCTGGTTTTCCGCAAGTACGGCGTTGCTGGCTGCTTCCTCCTCGAAGCCGTCGCCGCCGGGTGGGGGCCTTGCACCGGACCTGGCCCCTCTCAAGGGCGCGCACGGAGTTGCCGGGCCCAGCGACGGGCGCGCTTGCGCGCACCGACTCTATGTTAGGAGCAAGCGCCACCGTCCAGGAACGGTTTGTCGGTGAGCTGTCCTCTCTCGTAGACGAGGCGACGTTATCGCGGGATGAACGGGCCCGGCGCCGAGTTCGGTCGCTCGCGTGGCGATATCGATGTGAGTCAGGGTGCCGGGTATGGAGCGTTGGGCCCGTGCGACGGTCAGAGGAGCTATAGCGATCTGCCCAGCCTCTCCTCCAGTGCGTGCCGGCGGCTGCGGCTGAGCTTGAGTTCGGTTCCGTCGTGGAGAACGACGATGTAGTCGCCGTGGAAATAGGGGTGCAGCTCTTTGATCCTGTCGATGTTGACGATCGTCGAACGGTGTGTTCGCACGAATCGCGACGGGTCGAGCTGCGCCTCTAATCGCTTCATGGTGTCGCGGAGCAGATGCCAGCTCTTCCCCACATGCAGCTTCACGTAGTCGCCCTCCGCCTCGATCCAGTCGATCTCAGCGACCTTCAGGAAGGTGACCCTACCACCTGTCTTCAACATCACCCGCCGCAGGTACTTCGCGGGGCCGGCTCCCGGACGCCGCGCCGGCTCTCCCGCCTGACCTTCGAGCAGCGCGATCAGCTTGCGGCTGAGCTCGCCGACCTTCCCCTGGCGGATCTGCGACTTTGCCCGGTTGACGGCTGTGGCGAAGCGCTCGTCGTCGTAGGGCTTGAGCAGGTAGTCCAGCGCCGCCACATCGAATGCGCGGAGCGCGTACTGGTCGTAGGCCGTCACGAACACGACGACAGGCATCGTCTCCGCCCCGACCTCCTCGATCACACCGAAGCCGTCCAGCTCGGGCATCTGCACGTCGAGGAACACGAGGTCAGGCGAGAGCTCCTGGATCGCCTCCACGGCCTCACGCCCGTCCGCGCACTCGCCTACCACCTCGATCTCCGGGTCGTCCTGCAACAACACCCGGATGCCCTCCCGTGCGACGGGCTCATCATCAACGATCAGGGCGCGAATCTTGTCCATGCCGTCAGGCCCGGCTCTGCCATTCGTCCGGCGCCAAGTGGAAGGGGATCTCCAACTCGGCGGACACGCCGCCATCTTCGGCGTTGCTGACCACGAAAGCATGCTCATCGCCGTAGAGCTGCTTGAGCCGCTCCTTCGTTGTGGAAAGGCCCACACCGCCCCTCAACGGCCGCGCTGAGCCGCCGGGCAGGCCGGGTCCGTCATCCCACACGGCAAGCTGCAACCGTCCACCCCTGCGTCGGGCGCTGATCCTCAGCCGACCGCCCGCGGCGCGCGGCGCGATGCCATGCTGTATGGCGTTCTCCACCAGCGGTTGCAAGATGAGGTGGGGAACACGCGCGTCGCGCGTGTCGGGCTCGATCCGCATCTCGACCTTCAGCCGGTCGCCGAAGCGGATCTGCTCGATCTCGAGGTATCGCTCGACGAACTCCAACTCCTGCTTCAACGGGACGAGGTGTGCGCCGGCGCTGTCCAACGCACGCCGCAGCAGTTCGCCCAGCCCCGTGACCACGCGAACCGCCTGTGCGTTCTTGTGAGTCCTGACCAGGACCGCGATGGTATGGAGCGCGTTGAACAGGAAGTGCGGGTGCAGCTGCATCTCCAGGGCTTGCAGACGGGCCTGGCTGAGGCGGGCTTCAAGCTGCGAGGCCCGCAGCTCCCGTTCCCGGCTCTCTCGGTAGTAGTGCGACGCGTAGCTGAGGCCGAGGATCAGCCAGTAAAGGAACGGGTCGAGGTGTAGCCAGGTGACGAACATCAGAAGCGATCGGTTCACGCTGAAGCCGGCGCCGGGTGGATAGTGGCCCAGTAGCTGACCCATCAGCACGAAGTTTGTGCCGCCGATCAGCGCCATCAGCAGGCTGGTCGGCACGTGCAGGCCCAGGCTCGCCCGCCAGCGCTGCCTGTCAAAAGGGAAGCGCCGCCTCAGCCAGAGGACAACGGGTGTGAATAGGGCCCACGTCCAGCCCCAGGCGAGGTGCCAGATTTCTGCCTGAAATAGGCTGAGCGGCCTACCCACGACACGACGTTCTACGTACATCTCGACGCTGAACAGCGTGCTGAAGAAGGTCCAGAAGCTGATGACCAGGGTCCACCTGACCCAGGGCCGGCTGAGCATGCGCCCGAGATCTCTCGTACTCAATGCTGGTGCGGGTTGGCGTTGGCGGGGTAAGTCCCTCCTGAGGGCATACTAAGAGCAAGGCTCCCGGCCCGGCAACCGCTGGGCGGCGAACGGCGCGCGCGCCGCGACGAGCCGACACGGCATGGGGATGAAACCGCCGGCCGCACGCCAGCTAGTGGACCTCTACCGCGGCTTCAACGACGCGCTCGTGGCACCTACCGAGGTCCGCTCCGCGGAGCACACGACGCCAACGTCGATCGAGGAGTCCGCCCAGGTCTACAGGGGATAGCGCCGGGCGAGGATCAGCATGAGCGAGAGCCCTCCGGCGCGCTCGGTGTCGGAGGGCTCGCTCGTCGCTGCGAGCTAACCTGTGGTCCGCTTACCCGCGCGCGACGCTGTAGCGCTCTGCCACGGCGTCCCAGTTGATGGTGTTCCACCAGGCCTCGATGTAATCGGGGCGCCGGTTCTGATACTTCAGGTAGTAGGCGTGTTCCCAAACATCGATGCCCAGGATCGGGGTGCGGCTCTCCGTCAGCGGGCTGTCCTGGTTAGGTGTACTCTCCACCAACAGCTTGCCCTTGGCATCCACCGACAACCAGCCCCAGCCGCTGCCGAAGCGGGTGGCCGCGGCGGTGCTCAGCTCCTTCTTGAAGCTGGCGAAGTCGCCGAAGCTGTCCGTGATCGCCCTGGCCAGATCGCTGTTGGGCTCGCCGCTGCCCTTCGGGCTCATGATCGTCCAGAAGAGGCTGTGGTTCGCGTGACCGCCGCCGTTGTTGCGCACCGCGGTGCGGATCTCCTCCGGCACCTCGTTGATGCGGGTCACCAGCTCCTCGACGCTCCAGTCGAAGAGCTTGGGGTGCTTCTCAAGCGCGGCGTTGAGGTTGTTCACGTAGGCCGCGTGGTGCTTACCGTGATGGATCCGCATGGTGAAGCTCGTGGGGCATCGTTACGCTCCTATGTCCAAGAGTCTTCAAGTGTCAAGCAGTACGAGCGTAAATGTTAAGAGGGGAAGGAGGGGTGCGCAATGGTATTGAGTATCAATCTCAATTCGCAGCCTCCCCGCCAGCGCCCCGCACAAGAAGACGCGGGTCAAAGCACTCGCTCACCGTCTCTTCCGTGCTCGGGTGATCCGGACGTGGGACCCTCCGGTTCGCTCTTCCGGCGACAGGCCCGTCCCGCGGGGAACCGGCGGTGAACCGATGCCTTGACAAGCTTCCCTAATCGGTGGTCTCGTACGGGAGAATCGCACCTGGCAGGCTCGAGCGCGGCAGCAACCGATGCTGTGGATGGGGTGCAGCGTCGCCGTGGTTCAGAGGCAATAAGAAACGGGTGTGAGGGATGGGCAGAGGGCTCGTAGTCGAGACGGCACTCACCGTTGTGCTTGCTACGGTGCTGCGGGCTTGCACGGGCGGGACAGGCACGTCCGAAGACGCGGCGATATCGGGAGCGGCAGCGTCATCAACCGCGGAAGACGAGGGCACGATGTTTCTAGGGCTCAGGACGGTGGTCTACCAGGTGGACGACCTGGAAGAAGCGAAGGCTTGGTACAGCAAGGTGCTCGGGTTCGAGCCCTACTTTGACGAACCCTACTATGTGGGATTCAACGTGGGCGGGTTCGAGCTCGGCCTACTTCCGGTGGAGGATGGCGAGGCCCTAGGGTTGGGCGGCACGCTGGCCTACTGGGGCGTCGACGACATCGAGGCGGCTATGGCGAAATTGCTCGACCTCGGCGCCGGCGCACACGGCGAGGTTCAAGATGTGGGGGAGGGGATCAAGGTCGGGTCCGTCGTCGATCCTTTCGGGAACCTGCTGGGCATTATCGAGAATCCGCACTTCAAGCTTCCGGAGTAACTTCAGGAGGCTCTTTGGCGCGGGGCTTCCTGTGGGGAGGATTCCGCTGGCGGCAAACGCTTAGGGCGTCCACGTCCAGTAGCCGGGCCCGATCCGCAGGTTGTGGAGCCACTCGGCGGGCCAGGAGTAGCGGAGCAACACCGCCAGCCAGCCGTGCGAGAGTGCCAGCGTGATCAGGTTGGGGTGGCGCTCGAACAACCGGCACCAGACGCAACCTCCCACCAGGGTCATAAGGGTCAGGCTCAGGTTGGGCCAATGGGCGGAGGCGAAGAGCAACGCGGTGATCGCCGCCGCCACTACCGGGCGGCCGCTCCCTTCGCGCACGCGGTGGTAGGTGAACGACTGCATCGCGTACTGCTGCGCCAGTCCCCAGACGGGATAGAGCAGGAACGAACGAACGACGCCACGCGGGAAGTTGGGGCCGGCGCCAGCGAGCAGGCCGACTCCCACGATCGCGATCGCGCCGATCAGCGTGGCGAGTCCGACCTCTCTGGCTGAGGTCCAGAAGTTATCGAGCCGCAGGCCGAGGTCACGCAAGCCGTCACGGTGCAGGAAGTTGGAGGCGAAGGGGATGAGGACGATGACGGTGAGGAAGGGGATCTTCAGCCAGTCCTCGGTCGCCCTGACAACCCAGATGTAGACCAGCGCCAGCGCCACGAACACGAGAGGCTCAATGGCGGGTCGGCGGACCACAGCTGCACGCAGCCGGCCGGCCATGCGCTTCTCTGTCCCGAACTCCGTCATCTCTGACCTTTCTGGGCTTTCCCCGTCCCGGCGCCTGAACCTTGAGCAGCCCACCGCCGACTCATCCGCTGTTGCTCGCTGCAAACGGCGTCGAGGAGTCTCGGCAACGTGCACCATTAGTGCATACTGGGGTGCCCGCGCAACGCCCTGTAGCGCTCTCTGGCGAGGGCGCTGATCCGTGGGAGGTGGCAGGCGGCGTAACCAGCGCGCCCTTGAGCGGGTACGATCGAGCGGGCCGTCCGCTGTGGATGGGGAACGGAATTTGCCCAACCGCGGGCCGCGAGCTATATAGAAGAGGTAATCGGCGCGGGTCGCGAGCCCATAACCTGCCTGGAGGTCTCGGCTATGCAGCGACGTGACGTACAGCCTGGAGATATCCGGTTGAATCACTTCGCCATCCAGGCTCCACCCAGCCCTCTGCGGTTCCGGACCGAAGCGGAGCCGGGTGGGGATCCGCTGCGTCGCCGCTGGCAGGCCGTGTATTCGTACGGTGAGGGCTGGTCCCGCTTCCACGTCGTGGTCAATCTCAGCCGCCACCTGCTCACGCTGCACCGCCTACCGGACGCCGACTACTCTGCCGTGTTGCGGGCGCTGTGGGGCAAGCCCGAGGGCTCGCAGACGCCGCTGCCGCCGCCGACCAGGAGGGTCGAATCGCTCAGCTTCGACATTGACATCATCGGTCTCAAGATGTCGCGTCAGAGCGCGGGATCGTTCCGGGCCGGCCCGGAGGGCGATTGGCTCGTTGTGCAGGCCTATGTGCCGCGCAGCGTCGAGTGGTTCCTGCTCGGTGTCAACGATCGCCTCAACGCCGGCGAGCTCGTCATCACCAAGCCGGAGGCCGTGCCGGCGGTCGTTCAGGCGCTCAGCCAAGTCTTCGGCTAGCTCACCGCAGGCCTTAGCCGGCCCTGGCGCCGCCGCTGGCGGCGCGTATTATGTAGGGGCCTGTCAATAGCCATCTGCTCGTGTTAACAACTCCCGCCGTAGCCTTGCACCAGGCTCATCCGGAGGGGAAGCGCGCATGTTGCAGCCGGAAATTCAGGAGGTCGCCAGTGTCTTCAGGGGCGAGCTGCGCTGGATGTTCGGGCCGTACCCGGCGCTGATCCCGGACGGCGGTTGGCCTTCTGTGGGCATTCTGGATGCGCTCTGCCGCAGGATGCAGGGCCGCAGCAACTGGACGGAGGGCGAGAAGGTCTTCGTCGCCGGCGCGGCGGCCCACCTGGGCGAGCTGGTTCATACCTGCTGGCGAACGTTCGCGCCCGACGTGCGAGTCGAGCACCAGGACGGCATCGTCTGCTGGGCTAACGACGCTAACGGCTCGACCTATCGCCTCCCGCTTGAGAACGGGCTGTTCGCTACGCTGCGTGACCCGACTCTCCCCATGCAGCTGCCGGAGTACCTCCCGCATCGTCTCTCCAGCGGCAAGCACGTGCTGGAGCTGTACGGGCTCACGGCCTGTTTGGGCATCAGTGCCTTCGGCGAGGGGCCCTGGGCGCAGCTCGAGCCGGGACAGCTCTCTGACCGAGCCGACAGCGTAGTCCCTGAGCTGGCTGGCATGTGCGCCCATCACTACCGGCGTCTGCACCCCGAGGAGCATCTCGGCCAGAAGCCGGATCTCTACCAACGCCTCATCTGGCCCCTCACCCTGTGCGACGGCGAGCGAGCCTACGAGGAAGCCGGGGCGAACTTGCTGGCGTATCTCGACGGCGCGCTGGCCGTCATCAGGGGCGCGCTGCCGCTGCTGAGAAACCTGGCACGCTTCCCGTCCTCCAGCGTGAGGGGTGCGGCGCTGACGCTCATCATCCTCGATGAACGGGTTCCCGTATCGGGCGAGCTGATGGAGATCGCTTCCGACCATTTCGGGGGTCGGGCCCCAGCGTTCCGTGAGGCGGCGATCGCGCTGGCTGCGGAACGGGGCCGCAACATCGACTGGCTCCAGGGCGGCGTGAACGCGGCGGCGCGCTTCCGCTTCGAGCGACAGCTGTCCCTGCTGCCGTTGGTCCACCTGCCCTTCGAGCTCTGCGTCGATCCGGCCAATCGGGAGCTGACGAGCGCACTGGTGACGATGGAGGCGGAGGATGCGGCAACGATGCTCAAGCGCCGCATGGCTCGAGCTGCGCGTCATCCCAAGCTGCTGTTCCAGCAGGCGATGCTGAAGCGCTGGCTGGGTGACCTCGAAGAGTCGGAGGCATTACTGGAAGAGATCGTGCGCGCCTACCCCGAGGGATTGGACGGCGAGTTCTATCTGGAGGCGGGCGCGGGCGCGCTGGCGCTCGGTCGGCTGGACGACGCGACCACGCGGTTGGAGCGGGCCCGCGCCATGGAGGCCACCCGTTACCGGGTCGCCTCGTTGCTCGGGCACGCTTACGCCCGTGGCGGTCGACGAGAGGACGCGGTGGCCGCCTTCGGCGAAGCGATTGCCCGGGGCCATTTCCCCGCCGATGTCCTCGTGAGTCGGGCCGACGTGCAGCGGGAGATGGGCGAGCAGGAGGGATACGCACGCGATCTCGCGGCCGCAGCGGCGCTCCACCCCTTCAATTCTCGGGTCGTTGAGCGGGTGATGGCCGCCTACGTGGAGGCCTAGGGGCCGTCCTAGCCTACAGCCGCTAGACGCGCATCTGCTGGGTGATCCGACAGGCTAGCTCGACAACCGGCGGGCCGTTCAAAGACTGCCGACAGCTGGCTGAAGCTGTCGTCCCCGGGTACCGTCGCTGCGCGTTGCCATCCGGCGCACACGGCCTTATCGTGGAGATGCCCTATTTCCGGCTACAGCAAGCTTGGAGCGCATAGCTGTACGGTCGCTCACATTCAAGAAGGAGGGGCGTCATGAGGTTCACCAAGCTCGCCCTGGTTCTGGTGCTTGTCCCATCTCTGGGCCTCATCTCCTGCGCCGAGCAGGCCGGGGAGCAGGCAGCCCAGATGGAGATGGCGATGACCGTCGACATGGAGGCCCTGGGCGAGGCCTTCGCGGCGGTGCGCGCGGACTACAAAGCCGCGTACGAGGCCGGCGACGCCGCGGCGCTCGCTGCCTTGTATACCGAGGACGCGACGCGCTATCCGCCGAGCGCCGAGGTGATCAGCGGCAGGGCAGCGATCGAGCAGGAGTTCGCTCAGGTCTTTGGAGCGACAAGCGGCAGGCAGATTACCATCACCCAGACCGACATGGGTGGCAGTGGCCAGTTGGCCTACAGCATCGGCACTTACAGCTACAGCTACCAGATGGAGGGTGAAGCGGAGCCGGTGGCCGACGAGGGGAAGTGGATGGTGATCTCGAAGCTGGGCGAGGACGGCACCTGGACGATCTACGCGCACCTCTGGAACAGCACCTTGGCCGAAGAGGAGTAGCTGAGGCTGTTGCCGGACTAATCGAGCCTCGCGGCGCCCTGCTCGCGTCGCGGGGCTCACCGCATCTGGGTGCAACTACTGCCTCTGTATTGGCAGTTTGGGGCTGCCCGCGTGCGAGCCGTAGGTCTACACGGCACGTGCGGCCTCGATCGCGTCGGGTAGAGACAACAGACCGCCGTAGAGGGCGCTGCCGATGATGCACCCGGCAGCGCCCGTCTCGCGTATCCTGATCACGTCGTCGACTGTGGCCACACCGCCGCCGAGCATCACCAGGAAGCCCTCGCCGATGATCCGCCGGGCGAGCTCGAGGTCCGGGCCGATGAGGAGGCCGTCCCGGGTCACATCCGTGCAGACCACCCAGCGCACGCCCACCGTCTTCAGGGTGTCCAACACCTCGTCCGGGTTCCGCGCGGACTCCGACTCCCACCCCTGGATCGCCAGGCGGTCGCCCCGCAGGTCGAGGGCGGCGGCGGCCCTGTCGATCGCGTGGCTCTCGAGCAGTCTGACCAGCAGGCGCGGGTCCTCGGCCGCGGCGGTACCCAGCACGATCCGCTCGATCCCTGCGCTAAGGAGCCGCCTAGCCAGCGTGTAGGTCCGGATGCCGCCGCCGACCTGCAGCGGGATCGATACGGCCTCGCGGATGCGATAGATCCAGTCGAGGTTCTTCGCTTTGCCGAGGCGCGCGCCGTCCAGGTCAATGACGTGGAGCGCTTCGGCACCCTGCTCGGCGAAGTACTGCGCGACGCCCAGGGGGTCGTCGGAGTACACTGTCGCCTCATCGAAGCGGCCCTGCCGCAGGCGAACACAGCGCCCCTCTAACAGGGCGATGGCGGGAAAGATCAGCACCGGTTACGCGGGTTGGGTGTGCTATGCGATGTCGAAGCTTTGAGCATTGGGCATGATACCGCCGGCCCTCGCGCTGTCAAGCGCGCCTCCGTGTGGAGATCGGCGGAAGAGAGCCGCTTCGATGCTGGTCTTGGAATTGTCACCTTTCGGTCTCTGGGAGAGCGGCGCTAGTTTCGCGCCGAACGGTGGCGGTTCACAACGCCGATGTGGCGCACCCAATGCGAGCCGATCGGGGCAGATCGTCTCAGGATGAGAGGTAAGAGTGGCCGGCGAAGCTGAGAGTCGCGAAGCCACCTGGCAAGGGCCCGTTCTGCGGACCGAGCACCTGACTCGTGTGGTAGATGATCGGCCGCTGGTGGAGGACGTGTCGATCACGGTAGAGCTTGGCGAGGTCGTGGCCATGGTCGGCCCCAGCGGTGGCGGCAAGTCCTCGCTGCTTCGACTGCTCAACCGGTTGGACGAGCCCACCGGCGGAACCGTCTTCCTAGAGGGCCGCGACTATCGCGAGATCGCGCCCCGCGAGCTGCGCCGCCGGATCGGCATGCTGCTGCAGCAGCCGTTTCTGTTCCCGGGCACGGTGGCCGAGAACCTGGCGTTCGGGCCCGCGGCACATGGTGACATGCTCGCGGCTGAGACGATCGCGGAGCTGCTGGAGCGGGTGGGGCTGGGTGGCTACGCAGACCGCGATGTGAGCCGGCTTTCCGGCGGCGAGGCGCAGCGGGTGTCGCTGGCGCGCACACTGGCGAACGGCCCGGAGATCCTCTTGCTCGACGAGCCGACGTCGGCTCTGGATGAGGCGGCGCAGCTCGGCGTCGAGCGCCTGATCTGCAACATCATCAGACAGCAACAGCTCACGTGTCTCATCGTCACCCACGACCGCGAGCAGGCCGAGCGGATGGCTCAGCGTGCCATCTTGATGGAGAACGGTCGGGTCGTTGAGTCGGGACCGATGTCGGAGATCAAGAATGCTTAATCGTCTGTTCAGCGATCCGCTACAGCTGGGGATCGCCCAAGCGGCGGTCACTCTTCTGGTGCTGGCGGTCGTCTATGTCGCCCGACGTCGCGAGGTTCACCTCGAGCGTGAGACGCTGGTCAGCCTGTTGCGAGGCTTCGTGCAGGTGGTGGCGGTGGGCTCGATCCTCGTGCTCCTGTTTCGCGGGCCTTCCTGGTCGAGCGTCTTCGTATTGCTGCTCATGATGCTGGCCGCGGCGGCGACGTCGGCACGTCGCGCCCGCGATATCCCCGGAGCGTTCGCTGTCTCGTTCTACGGGATCGTTGCCGGGTCCGGGGTCGTGATCGCCTTGATGACCGCGCTGGGTGCCATCGACCCGCGGATGGAATCGCTCATACCGGTGGGCAGCATGGTCATCGCGAGTGGTATGAACTCGAATGCCCTGGCGCTGGAGCGATTCCGCTCCGAGCTGGCGGCGAACGTCGGCTACGTGGAGGCCGGGCTGGCGCTAGGAGCGACGCCGAACAGGGTGGTGGTGCCCTACGTGCAGACCGCGGTGCGGGCCGCGATGATTCCACGCATTGACACGCTGCGGGCGCTGGGCATCGTCTGGATCCCCGGTCTGATGGCCGGGATGATCCTGGCGGGCAGCGATCCGGTCTACGCTGCGATCTACCAGTTCGTCGTAGTCGCCATGATCTACGCGGCGGCGGGCCTTACCTCGCTCCTCAGCACATCGTTGATCCGCAGTCGCGCGTTCTCGCCGGCCGAACAACTCGTCCTGGGCAGCCAGCGCTAGGCCCGGTCAGGGTGCAGCGGCTGCGCTGATCCGGGCACCTCCCTGATTTGACGTCGGGGTTGAGGGAAGCGTAGTATGAAGATGTTCACCGTTGTTGCCTCGTGAGCCCGAGGCTGACCCTCGGCGGGATGTGGGGTCAGTTCGATGTACCGTAAGGGCACACTGCCTATTCTCTTGGCGGGTGCGGCGGTCCTGGCCGCCGCAACGCTCGCCTGCGAGGACGCGCAGGCTCCTGCCGACGATCTCTCCGCCATTGCAGTCAGCGTCTCAGTCAATCGCGATACCATGCGTGCCGACGAGACCGTGCACGTCACCATCAGCGCCACGAACCCGACGGACCGTCGAGACAGCATCAGGCGTGGCGAGGGCCGGGGTCCGCTCCCCGACTTCGAGGTGCGATCGGCTGGCGGTACGCTCGTGACAGCACGGTTTTGGTGGGATGAAGTAACGAGAGGGTGAGGCAGGTGTTTCCGAACGGTAGGCCCTATGTCGTCTTGGCGAGCGCGGTAGTGCTGGGCGTTTCCGTGCTCGCCTGCGACGACGGGCTCGGTCCCCTGGAGGAGCTGCTGGGCCCCCTTGAGGACCCGTCCGTCATCATCGTCAGCGCCTCTATCGATCGGGATTCAACGCGGCCCGGCGACATTTTGCACGTCACCGTAACCGCGACGAACCCGACGCGTCGCCGAGTGACGGTTGAAGGTTGGAGCTGCGGAGGGTTGCTTGATTTCGTGGTACGATCGGGTGACGGCGCCATCGTGGGAGGCTCTGACACGGCGTGCTTTCTCCGCTATATCCCTCTTCACCCTAGCACTGGCCGGACGGTCCGGCTGGAGTTTGCACCTGGTCAGTCCGTGCAAGCGCAGTACGGCTGGACGGCGGAGCGCCTCAGCTGGACCGCTGAACGTGGCGTGGTTAGCGAGGCCGTGGCCTCCGGCGTCTATGAGATCGTAGGTTCCCTCGATGTCCAGGGAGGGCCGACCAGCGACGTGATTCTCGTGAAAGTCCTGCCGGTTCTGACCCTGACCATTGACGTCGAGCCGGCCGTTCCGGCGCCGGGCGACACGGTCGCGATCACGGCCACCGTGACCAACGAGTCCGACAAGCGGGTGACCATTCCGGACCTCTCATCCTGTCGATTCGGCCTCTGGGTGGGGCGTGCCGGATCGGTCGTCGCCTACCTGACGGAGTGTCCCTGGGAGGAGCCGCAAGTGGCCCTCTTCCCGCACCGATCGACGTGGCGGGTGCTCCGCTGGCAGGCTGACGAGCCCGGAGACTACGTGATCGTCGCTCACCTTGCGGGCACGATTCAGCCCGACCTATTGATCACCAGGCCGATAGTAGTGCGGTGATCTCAGCCGCGCGGTGCCGCCGGGCCTAGCGGCAGCCTGCGTGCCCCTGGCGGCAGCCTGTCTCCTTGTGAGGCCGGAAGTCTATCTGGCCACGGCTCGTCTCCCTATCTTCCACCCGGTCGCAAGCGTTTTCTGACCTAGTAGCGCAGAGACTCGGAGAAGTCAGCTCCGAGCGTGCGTGCCGCCAGGAGGTCCGCTGCATGCTGGAGATCGATGGCCACAGCCTGACCTTGAAAGACGTGGAGCATGTCGCCCGTGGTCTAGAGACCGACATCACTCTTTCCCCTGCTGCCTGCGAGGCGATCGATGCCTCCCGCCGGGTCGTCGAGCGCGCCCTCGACGCGGGCGAGTCCGTCTACGGCGTCACCACCGGATTCGGCCGCCTCGCCGAGGTGGTCATCCCGCCGGACCGGCGCCTGGAGATGCAGGTGAACCTCATCCGCAGTCACGCCTGCGGCTTCGGTCCGCCGCTCAGCCGCGAGCTGAGTCGCGCGATGCTGCTGCTGCGCGCCAACTCGCTGGCACGTGGCAACTCGGGTATACGCCGTGAGGTCGTGGAGCTGTTGCTCGCGTTGCTGCGTAGCGGGCTCGACCCGCTGATCCCGGAATATGGCTCGGTAGGAGCGAGCGGCGACCTGGTGCCGTTGTCCCATATGGCGCTGTGTCTGATGGGCGAGGGCTACTTCCACGGTGCGGACGGCCCCGAGCC
>JBDHKG010000129.1:0-10839 GCA_039586495.1 Gemmatimonadota bacterium
TCCCATCGGTTCTAGCTCGACAAGCTGCCCCGGCCGGACGCCGCAGCCTACCCGAGCCTCCAATCAGAATACGCAGGAGGGTAGCAATCTGTTTATCCCTCGGCTCCTCTGTCCTGCGCTTCGTCGACTTCCTCTGCTGCCGACCGGGATAGCAGATCGCCCGCGACGTACCCGATAACGCTCGCCGCTGTGCCGGACACAGCAGATGGCAGAAGCGCGAAACCGTAGATCAGTGAGCTCGTCACGCCACCCACGCGCTCCGCCGGGTAGAGCGCGGCAACGTGTTCCCAGTAGCTGATCCCGGCTGCCGGGCCCGAGTCCGGCTGCGTCAGCAACACACCTTCCATCAGCTCACGCGCCAGCCAGACGACGGTTCCCAACACCATGGCGAGAATCGCGGCTGTCTCACCGCGGGGCTTGCCGAAGAGCCCCACGACCAGCGGCACGAATAACGACACCAGGGCGACGGAGAGCGACAGCTCCAGCAGCTCCAAGATCGTCCTCCCCGAAAATGCCGTGACGACACTGGCCAGCGTGACGAGCATGACGGCGAGTCGGTCCACGAAGAGCTGTCGGGCACGAAACGGCTTGAGGCGGCCCAAGAGGTTGTGCCCGAGGATGGTGGCGGGCGAGAGAACGGCGCTGGTGGCGGTGGAGATGATGATCGAGATGAGCGAGACCAGGAAGACGACGGTCATTACGGGCCGCAGGTACTGGCTCCACAGGATCCCGAGGATCTCGCCACCGCCCTCGCCCGGCAGCAAGATCCGCGAGGCCAGCCCCAAACTGACTGGGATCAGCCCGAAGGCAATGTAGATGAGACCGGCGAGGATGCAGGCGCGCACGGCTGTGCTCGCATCCTTCGACGCGAACACACGCTGCATCAGGTCTTGCCCCGGGATGTTTCCGAACAGCCCGCTGCCCCAGGTACCCAGCCAGACGATCGCCGCGGCCAGGGCCAACAAAGGTGGCCAGCACGACGCCCATCTGCAGGGCGTCGGTGAGCGTCACCGACCACATGCCGCCGATGAGCGTGTAGGCAACGATAATGCCGGCGGCCACCAAGATGCCCACGGCCAGGTCCACGCCGAAGAAGGTCGCCTGGATGCCCGCCAGCGCCATGTACTGGGCGGCGATCCAGCCGAAGTAGCCCGGCACCAGAACGATGCTGGCAACCAGCTCAGATCTGGGACCGAAGGCGCGCCCGTAGAAGTCGGCGATGGTCAGAAGCCGCATCTCCCAGAGCGGCTTCGCGAAGAAGAGCCCTGCTATGATGAGTGCGCCTCCGGAGGCGAAGGGATCGAGGATCGTGCCACGCACACCTTCAAGCCGCGCGGCTTCCGCCGCGCCGAGCACTGTCGCCGCGCCGAACCACGTCGCCAGCAGCGTTCCCCAGGCCAGGCTCAGCGGCAGGCGCCGACCCGCGACTCGGACAGACACTATGCTCACCGCGCCCAGCAGGCTACCCGAGTCATCCACGCTTGACGGCCACGCCCAGTAGCCGTTAGGGTCGACGCCCGCAGCGAGGTCGCCCTCAATCGGCACGCAGCGCGGCGCCGCGATTGCCTCGAACGGTTGAGAGCGCGATGATAGTGATGCAGGGTCCGTTATCTGCCAGCGGTCGCCACCAGCGAGGAGACCGGCACCTGTGAACCAGGTCTCACATGCTTGAAGCCAGCGGCATCCTCGTCCTCGGCCTGGCACTACTCACAGCGGGTGCGGAGGCGTTGGTGCGCGGGGCATCGCGGCTGGCGGTGGCCCTGCGCTTGTCACCGCTCTTTATCGGGCTCACACTGGTGGCCTACGGCACTTCAGCCCCCGAGCTCGTGGTGAGTGCGGCCGCCTCGCTACGCGGGCAGCACGGCATCGCGATCGGCAATGTCGTGGGGAGCAACATCTTCAACACGGGCCTCGTTGTCGGCATCTCAGCGCTGATCACCCCCATAGCCTGCGCCGCCAGTCTCGTACGCCGCGAGGCCGCACTCGTTGTCCTGACAACGGCAGTCCTGGTCGTCCTTGCCTGGAACGGAGCGCTCACGCGCTTGGAGGCCATTGGCCTCTTGTTGGCGCTGATCGTCTATACCGCCTGGTATCACAGGCGGGCCCTCAAGACGGCTGGCGCTGCTGTGGCCGAGTTCGGGGGCCGGAATTGGCGAGGCGGCGCCACGCCACTCATGAACCTGATGCTGGCCCTCATCGGTCTCGGCCTCCTGGTGCTCGGTGCACGCTGGGTGGTCGAAGGCGCGGTCGAGCTTGCGCAGCTACTCGGTGTGTCCAAGACGTTGATCGGCCTGACGATCGTCGCTGCCGGCACGTCCTTACCGGAACTCGCCACTTCCGTCGTCGCCGCTCTGAGACGACAGACTGACATCGCAATAGGCAACGTACTGGGCAGCAATATCTTCAACCTGCTCGGCATTCTCGGATTCGCAGGCCTGCTGCACCCACTGCAAGTACCTTCTCACATCATCACCTTCGATATTCCTGTGGCTCTCGTCTTTGCCCTCGCGTGCATACCCATCGGTCTGAGCGGCCGGCGTATCTCGCGGCTGGAGGGTGCACTTCTTCTGCTTGCGTACGTAGCCTATATCGCGCTGGTCATCTTCAAAGTTACTCCGCTGAACTAGCGCAGCGCTCGATGCATGGAAGGTGAAGCAGTCGAAACGCAGGAGCCGCAGCCGGTAAAGGAAGTCGGCAGGCGCTCTCCGAAACGGCGATTGACCCTGGTATGCGTGGGCGCCGTCGTGCTCGGCACGCTTACCTGCGGCGTCTACGAACTCATCACCTGGCCGGACGTCGGCAGACTGAGAGGCCATAACCCCGAGACCACGGCCTTCATCGCACGCTACAGGGAGCGGGAAGCAAGACACGGCCAGCCCGTCCACCTGCAGTGGCGCTCGGTTCCCTATGACAGCATCTCCCCGCACCTGAAACGCGCCGTAATAGCGGCGGAGGACCTAGAGTTCTTCTCGCACCGCGGGTTCTCGTTCGCCGAGATCAGGGAGACGCTGCGCGACGCTATCAGTGGTGAGCGCGAACTGCGCGGCGCCTCTACCATCACCCAACAGCTGGCGAAGAACCTCTGGCTCTCGCCATCGCGCAACCCGCTGCGCAAAGTCAAAGAGGCCATACTGACTTACCAGCTGGAGAGGCGGCTGCCCAAAAGGCGGATATTGGAGCTGTACCTCAATGTCGTGGAGTTCGGGCCTGGGATCTACGGCGCCGAAGCCGCGGCCCAGCACTACTTCGCAGAACCGGCGGCAGCGCTCGGTGAGGAAGAGGCGGCGCGACTCGCAGCCGCTCTACCGCGACCGTCGCGCTGGCACCCAGGCAGCGAAAGCCCAAGCTACTTGAGATACGTGGACGAGATCAGGCAGCGCATGGAGAGAGCCGCATTTCTATGGCGTCGGATCTAGCCTGATGACCTGGGCGCCATGTTTCTCCCTTGCCTCCTCAGAGAACAATTACGTAATAGCAGGGTGCCTCTTCGCGTCCCTGTCCCGACAGCGCGGGTCAACGGAACCCGCAGCCGTCCCGCCAACTGAATCAGGCCCCTTGTGGGCAGTTGCTCTCGCCCCGCGCGAGGCTCTAGGTTCTTAGAGAGGTTGCCGCAGAAAAGAGCCCTGGCCCCACGCACCGGGGGTCTTGGGCTTCACTTCAGGGGCAAGAGAAGGATGTTCAGTCTGCCGCTCCTGGTCGCACTGGCCGCCGCTCAGGCGCCCTGTGCCGATACGGTGCCGCTTCCTCCGCTCGACACGGCGTGGACGCGACTACCGACGGTGGCGATCCGCGGAATCGACCTGCCGCAGGAGGTGTCCGTCTGCATTCTCGTGGATCAGGGGGGGCGAGTACAGGAGGCGCAGGCCGACACCTCGCTTGGCCTCGACGAGGACGCTCGGGCTACGGTGGAATGGGAGGCGGCCCAGCTGCGGTTCGTCCCGACCCAGCAGGGACCCGGCTGGAGCCGCCTGACAGTTCCCGTTCGCGCAAAGCGCCCCGGACCTGAGCCGACGACGCCGCCGTTCACGCCGTTCACACGGAGGCCACAGTACGCTGACGTTGGAGTGGCGAGGCGCCTCATAGAGCGTTACTACCCGCCGCATCTGCGCCAGGCGGGGATCGGCGGGACGGTGATGGTGTGGGTGTTTGTTGATGAACTCGGTGTAGTCGCGAACTCTCAGGTCAAGGAAAGAAGTGGGCGCCGCGAGCTCGACGAGGCCGCCGAGCGGGCGGCCTGGCAGATGCACTTCACGCCGGCACTTAATCGCGGCGAATACGTGCCCGTCTGGGTGGCCATCCCGATCACCTTCAGCACGAGAGGCGGCAGGACGTATAGACGGACCCCGATCAGGGAGTTCACCCTAGGCCCAAGTCGCTACCCGGTTGCAGACGCCGTCCTGAAGAGACCGAAAGACCGGTTCCCGGAGCTCATCCGTCCCGAGTTCGCGGAACAGCGCCTCACACGGCTCCTCCTGGACTCGGAAGCTGCAGGGTCACTCGGGCTGCTCGCAGAAATCAAGATCGACGACGACGGTCGTGTCCGAAGCGTGAAGATTCGGGAGAGACGCCCTGAGGGCCAGCAGGACTCGCAGCTGGAGAGGACCATCGTCGAGGCGATTGAGGAATTCCAGTTCCGACCGGCGATCAGGCGCAAGAAGCCCGATTCCGCCACAGTATCAGCGTGGCTGATCTTCAATCCACATCTCGGGCTCATCCCGTCCGTGCGTCCCGATTCCTGCGTGGGGGGCGGCGGCCTGAAGGGAGAACCGCAGTTCACAGCAGTCGATGAACCAGCAGAGCTCGCCACGCCAACTTGGGAACGCGCCCGGATCATCTCCGAGACCTGGCCGATCGCCTTCCAGCAGGAGGGAAGGCGCTACGAGCACCGCCTGTGGTACCTCATCGACGAGCGGGGTCGGGTCTGCGATGCGAAGTTGCCGCTGCCACCGGACCGCTTCACGACCAGCAAGATTCGGAAGATCGCTCAGCGCCTGAGATTCAGGCCGGCGGTGCGCGACGGTGTTCCGGTCGCCTCGTGGCGCCAGGAGATTCTCGCCTTCTCATTCTAGACCATGCGCCGGCTGGGCCGAGAAGGACGCGGCGCGTGGCACCCCCAGCCGAACAGGGACCCTGTTGCAGCCGATTGATGGTTCCCGTTCTCGCCCAGAGCGTCCCAGACCTGAGCCGACGACGCCGCGACGTTCACGCCGTCCACACGGAAGCCACAGTATGCTGATTTTCGAGGGGCGAGGGGCATTCTAGAGCATTACTACCCGCGGCATCTACGTGGGGCGGGGATCGGCGGGACGGTGGTGGTGTGGGTTTTCGCTGACGAACTCGGTGCTGTCACGGATTCTCAGGTCAAGGAAACCAGTGGGCTCCGCGAGCTCAACGAAGCTGCTGAGCGGGCGGCCTGGGAGACTCAGTTCACACCGGCGTACAACCGAGGTGAACCTGTACCGGTCTGGGTCGCCGTGCCGATCACGTTCAGCGTGCGGCGCACCAGGATGTTCGAGCCGACCCCGATCAGGGAGTTCACCCTCGGCCCGCGTCGCTACCCAGTTGCAGACGCCGTCTTGAAGGAATCCAAGGACGAGTTTCCCGAGCTCATCCGTCCCGAGTTCGCGCAACAGCGGCTCACACGGCTCTTCCTCGAGTCGGAAGCTGCAGGGTCACTCGGGCTGCTCGCAGAAATCATGATCGATGACGTTGGTCGTGTGCGAAGCGTGAGGATTCGGGAGAGAGGCCCCTAGGGCCAGCAGAACTCGGACCAGAAGAAGGGCTATCGTCAAAGCGATCGAGGAATTCCAGTTCAGACCGGCGATCGGGCGCAAGAAGCCCGATTCCGCCACAATATCAGCGTGGCTGATCTCCGATCCACCGGCTGCGGGGCACCTCCCGTGTGGGTCTCTCGCCGGGCCCCGGACGTGACCTGCCGCACGGCCGGCGACTGCCGGGCTTGCTCAATTGCTCGGGAGACCCTATCGTGCCCCACAATTTAAGGCTTTTCTAGACCGCGGGCCGCAGTCGGGCCCACTGTGCTGGAGGCACTGCTGTGGTCGAGCGCTTCAAGCCCCTTCGCTTCTCCCGGGCCGGCATCCGGGGACTGAAAGCTGCCGCCACCATCGCCATCAACGACCGAGTCCACGAGATGTGGGCCGCCGGCCGAAACGTGTACCACCTGGCGTTCGGCGAGTCCCGCTTCCCGGTCCATCCGCGGATCGCCGAGGCGCTCGGCGCCAGTGCTCACAAGCGCAGCTACACGCACCCCCTGGGGATCGCGGAGCTGCGCGACGCCATCGCCGCCTACTACCAACGGCGCTTCGAGATGGACGTGACCCCGGAGCAAGTGGTCGTGGGACCGGGCAGCAAGTCGCTGATCTTCTCCTGCCTGATGGCACTGGGCGAAGAGGTCATCCTGCCGCAGCCTTCCTGGGTCTCCTACGCGCCGCAGGCGCACATCCTGGGTAAGCCGGTCACGTTCGTGCCGACCCGGCCGGAGATGAACTTCGAGCTGGAGCTGGACGTGCTGGAGGCCCGGATCCGCGAGTCGCGCCACAACTGGGGGAACCCCGAGGTCTTCGTGGTGAACAGCCCCAAGAATCCCACCGGCACCGTGATGCGCCCGGAGAAGGTGGAGGCCTTGGCGGGGTTCGCGCGGGAAAACGAGCTGATGGTGCTGAGCGACGAGATCTACGCGCTCACGGTGTTCAACAGCATCCCGCACGTGTCGATATCGCGCTTCTATCCCGAGGGCACCGTGGTCTTCGGCGGGCTGAGCAAGAGCCTCCCCCTCGGGGGGTGGCGCTTCGGTACGGCGATCCTGCCCCGCGGGAGCGGGGGCTCGGCGCTGGCGCACGCGATCTCGAACATCGCGTCCAACATCTGGACCTGCGTCACGGCTCCCGTGCAGTACGCGGCGCTGGTGGCGTACAGCGGCGACCCCGACATCGAGGAGTACATCGAGATCTGCCGGCGCATGCACACGATCAGGACTCGGGACTCGTTTCCTCTACCGGACGATGGTACGCCTCGGCGTCCCGTGCGCCGCGCCGGCCGGCGCCTTTTACGTCTTCCCCTGCTTCGAGAAGTGGCGCGAGGCGCTGGCGGCCCGGGGCATCCGCAACGACGCGGACCTGGCGCTCTATCTGCTGGAGAGTTACGAGATCGCCACAGTTCCGGGCTCGGCATTCCATTCGGCTCAGGACCTGTACCTCAGGATCTCCTCCAGCTACATCGACGCGGCCACCGACGAGCGCGCCCACGCCCTCCTCGCCGCGTTCCAGGACGACCCCGACCCGGACCGATTCATCGAGGACCACCATCCCCGCCTGCAGAAGGTGGCCGAGCGGTTCGGTGAGTTCATCGCGGACCTGGAGCAAGATGTGCCGTACGCCGACCACCGCCCCGAGCTGGCCATCGTCTAGATGAGAGAGGTCGTCGTCGTGGACGCCGTCCGGTCCCCGATCGGCCGGCACAGCGGGGCACTCTCCGGCGTTCGCCCCGACGACCTTCTGGCCGAGGTGCTGAAGGGCCTCGTGGAGCGGGTGGGGATCGACCCGGCCCTCATCGAGGACGTGTACGCGGGCTGCGGCAACCAGGCGGGGGAGGACAACCGCGACGTGGCCCGCATGGCGGTGCTGCTCGCGGGATGGCCGGTGGAGGTGCCTGGTATCACGGTGAACCGGAACTGCTCGTCGGGGCTGGAGGCCGTGAATCAGGCGGCGAAGGCGATCTTGGCCGGGGAGGGGGACGTTTTCGTCGGTGCGGGCGTGGAGTGCATGAGCCGCGCCCCGTGGGCCGTCCCCAAGCCCGAGCGCGCGCAGCCCGTGGGGCACTGGACCATGTGGGACACGACCGTGGGCTGGCGCTTCAACAATCCCCGCATGGACGCGCTCTACCCGATCGTGAGCCTGGGCGAGACGGCGGAGAACATCGCCGCGGAGATGGGAATCTCGCGGGAGGAGCAGGACGCCTTCGCGCTGGAGAGTCAGCGCCGCGCGGTGGAGGCGCTGAACGCGGGCAAGTTCACGGACGAGATCGTTCCCATCCTCGTGCCCCAGCGCAAGGGCGATCCGGTGCGGGTGGACACCGACGAGCATCCCCGCTACCGGATCGAGGGCGAAACCTTCGTGCTCGATACCGACGTCGAGCAGCTGGGACGACTCAAGCCCGCCTTCCGCAAGGATGGCACGGTCACCGCCGGCAACTCGAGCGGGCTCAACGACGGCGCGGCGGCACTGCTGCTCATGAGCGGGGAGAAGGCGCGAGAGCTGGGGCTCACGCCGATGGCCCGCTGGATCGGCTCGGCCGTCGCGGGCGTGGACCCTGGGGTGATGGGCTACGGTCCGGTGCCCGCGACCGAGAAGCTGCTGAAGCGGGTGGGCGTCTCGCTCAAGCAGGTGGGCCTCGTCGAGCTGAACGAGGCGTTCGCCGCGCAGGCGCTCGGAGTCATGCGCAAGCTCAACCTGCGGCACGAGATCACCAACGTGAACGGGGGCGCTATCGCCCTCGGGCATCCGACCGGCTGCTCCGGCGCCCGAATCCTGGTCACGCTGCTGCACGAGATGCGGCGGCGGGCGCCGCGGGAGTCACGCCCGTACTACGGACTGGCAACGCTGTGTGTCGGGGTGGGCATGGGTGTCACCACGTTGGTCGAGTGGTTGGGGGAGTAGGGAGCGGACCGCCACACGGCACCGCCTGGCCGGGATTGACGCGGGGCGGGGAGCAGAGGTGACAAGCGACCCACAACGACCACTCTCGGGGATCCGCGTCATCGGCCTGGAGCAGTACATGAGCGGGCCCTACTGCACCATGCTCTTGGCCGACGCGGGGGCCGAGGTCATCAAGATCGAGCGCCCCGGCAAGGGGGATCCCCGCCGCAGCATCCCTCCCTTCGCGCGGAAAGACGACGCGAAGAAGGCCTTCGGCTACATGGCCTACAACCGCAACAAGAAGAGCCTGGCCCTGAACGTGCAGACCGCGGCGGGCCAGGAGATCGTGCGGCAGCTGGCCGGCGTGTCGGATGTGGTGGTCGAGAACCTGCGGCCCGGCTCGATGGCGAAGATCGGTCTGGACTACGAGCGACTCCGCGCGATCAATCCCCGCATCATCTACGCCATGATCTCGGGTTTCGGCCGCATGGACGGGTACCGTAGCGCCTACGCCAACCGTCCGGCGTTCGACATCGTGGCCGAGGCCATGAGCGGGGTGATGGACCTCATCGGCTTCGAGGACAGGCCACCCACCTTCACGCTCTACGGGCTGGCCGATGTCTACTCCGGCATGATCGCGGCGTACGGGATCATGCAGGCCCTGTTCATGCGGGAGCGCACCGGCGAGGGCCAGCTCGTGGACGTCTCGCTCACCGACAACATGCTGGCGCTCAACGAGCGCATGGTGGCCCTCTACTCCGTGACCGGCAAGGAGCCGCAACGCGGCAAGCTGGAGCACCTCTGGCCGCGCGGCGCGTTCCGGTGCAAGGACGGCTACGTGGCACTGAACGTGCCGGACGACATCGTGTGGAGCCGGCTCGCCACCGCGGTGGGCCGACCCGACCTGGTGGATGACGCGCGCAGCGCCGACGGAACCAGCCGCGCAGCCAACGCCGACTTCCTGCAGCCGATTATCGAGGGCTGGATGGCCGACAAGACGCGGCAGGACGTGGTGGACACGCTGAACGAGGCGGGCATGCCCGCGGGCCCGGTGTACACGGCCAGGGACGTATTCGCCGATCCGCACTTTCGCACGCGCGGCATGCTGGTGGACATCGACGATCCCGAGGTCGGCAGGTACACCTTTGCCCGCTCGACGCCCCACCTGTCGGCGGCACCCGAGATCGTGAGCGAGCCGTCCCCCGCCCTGGGACAGCACACGCGGGAGATCCTCGAGGGTCTGCTGGGCTACTCGGCCGACCAGGTGGAACGGCTGGCCGACGACGAGGTGGTGGGGGTCACGAAGTAGGCTTCGAGCAGCGGCGCCGGACGGCTCGCCCTCCTAAGAGGACGCCGCTGGCGTCGAGCTGCAAAGCTCTACCGCCGCTCGATCCTGAGCACCCGAGACCCGAAATCCAGCGCCTCCGGTACTTTGCCCTCGACCGTCCTCTCGCTCTTCTGCCGCATGATGCGGAACGAGACCTCCTCGTCAGCATCGTAGGAGCGCAGGATCCGCATCGCGTGGCTCGGGCTCGTGACCTCGCGCCCATCGATCGCGAGGATCACGTCGCCCGCCTTGAGGCCGAGCTCACTGTCCTCGGGAACGCTTACGACAAGCACACCCTCATCGGCCCCGAAGTACTCGCCGAGGTCCGGGTTCAACGAGACCAGCTCGAGGCCGGGCAACCGCGCTCCCAGGCGCAGAGCGAACGACTCCGGGCCGATGTACTGCAACCCTGGAAGCTCTCGGTAACGCTCCGTCAGCTCTCGCAGCCGCCTCGACTGATCCAGAGCGCCTCGCAGGTTCAGATTCAACGTCAAAGGACCCAACTCGCCGGCCACCACCTGGACGGTCTTCGTCTCGCGGCCGCGGCGGAACTCGACCTCCACGGTGTCACCGACCTCGAACTCGCGGACTCGCTCGACCAGCCGCATACCGGGGGCGGACTCGTCCTCGTCATACTCTTCGGAGCCCCGCAACAGGCTCTCACCGTTGAGCTTCGTGATGATGTCCCCTTCCCTGATACCTGCCGCCTCCGCCGGGCCATCTTCAGCCACACGATCGACCAGCGCACCGATGCTGTCGGTCTCGGGATTGGCCTCGGTATGCACGTACACCCCCAGCCGCGCCCGCTGGCCTGACCAGATGACCGTCGTCCAATCCTGCCCGCGTGGCCATACCATC
>JBDHKG010000030.1:0-35401 GCA_039586495.1 Gemmatimonadota bacterium
GCTCTTCGGCTACCAGAAGGGCGCGTTCACCGACGCCCGCGAGTCCAAGCGCGGGTTGATCGAGGTGGCCGATGGCGGAACCCTGTTCCTGGACGAGATCGGCGACCTCTCACGTGAGCTCCAGGCCAAGCTGCTCAACTTCCTGGAATCGAGAAGGTTCCGGCGCCTGGGCGGCACCGACGAGATCGAGGTCAGCCAGCGCATCATCACCGCAACCAACCGCGACATCGAGGCGTCCGTGCGCAGGAGCGAGTTCCGCGCTGACCTGTACTACCGCGTCAGCGTGGCCACCCACGAGCTCCCGCCTCTGCGCGAGATCAAGGACGACTTGCCGCTGCTCGCTGACCACTTCCGCGAGGTCTTCAGTCGTGAGTTCCGCAAGCAGGTTAGCCGCATCAGCCCCGAGGTCCTCAAGACCCTCCAAGATTGGGATTGGCCCGGCAACGTAAGGGAACTCAGGAATGTCATCGAGCGCGCCATGATCTTCGCCGACGACACACAGCTCACGCCGACCGACCTCCCCGACCTCGGCTCGATCGAAATCGAGGTTGAGCCCGCAGAACTCGAAGTAGGCGACGCGTTCAGAATCCCCACGGGTCTCACCCTGGCCGAGGCCGAGAAGGAATACATCCGGCAAACGCTCGAGGCCTGCGGCGGCAGCGTGCAGCGCGCCGCCGAGTTCCTGGGCATCTCCCGGAAGAACCTCTGGGAGAAGCGGAAGAAACACGGACTGCTCGACTGATCGCGCGCAGCGGCCGGCGAGCCGCCGCAGGATGTGACAACGCGTCACCGAAGCCAGCAGCGCCTCCCTGCGGTTACGGACAGCGTTACCTAGAGGTAACCACCCGCCTCCCCGCCGGCGGGCGCCGACCAGGGCCAACCACATAAGCTGCGATCCTACAAAGAGTTAGGTTCTCGGCCCACCCGAGGAACCCTGGCACGGGGCCTGCCCATTGGAGGACCACCTCCCTCGCCTCTTCACCCCGCCAACGGACCAGGAGAGCCCGATGCTACTGCGGTGCCCACACTGCCGGAGAACTGGAGAGCACGTGCGCAGTGATTTCTTCGGTAACTGGGTCGTGTGCCCTGTCTGCGAGCTACCGTTCGCTTGGCGCGAGGCCCAGGCCGGGGGCGACGGTGTAGGTCCGCCACGGCAAGACCCCAACGGCGCAGGAAGGAATCGAAGCGCTACCCAGAGGAATCCAACCCGTGGCAAGAGATGAGACGAGGCACTCACGACTTCATCGCCACACGCTTCTAGTGTGGGCCACAGGGACTATGCGTCGGCGCGAGGAACTCCTGTCAACAAGGGCACTGGGACAGCCCAGCGCTCTCCACCTACCTCTCGGTCTCGGCCGAGGGCGCAGTTCCCCTCGAGGAGGACACCGATCGCTCCTCCGTCGGCCTCCAGCTCTGCTCCGATCCAGCGGGCTGGCTCCAGGTGGACCTGCGCCCCGGCCCGGAGACCGGCAGTGCAACACGTGTGCTGACCAAAGGTCAGACCAGACGCGAGCCCCAGCTGGCGATCCCATCCGCCATCTACCATCGAGGGTTCCCCGGCGCCGCGGCCCGGCTCTCCACCGGCCCTGTTCTCTGGAACAGCTTCGACAGCCGGACGATGCAGAGCTTGAAGCAACTCCAGATCCGCGGCGCCGGGACCGACCAGATCGTCAGCGAGGCGTAGGGGCACTAGTCCGATGAGGGGCTTGATGATTTCGAGCTGTCAGCGCACGGGTGATGGGCAGGCTGCACTGGCCGGCACTGCGGCCACCCACGCACCAGCGGGCCTTGCCGTCCTCGCCAGGCACGCCACGGCGCTGGTCAGGCTGGTCGTTGCCCACTATCGCTGGCTGTTGCTGATGATCCCGCTGTACGCGCTGGTAGCCCACGGTGCATCGGCGTGGCCGCTCGCCACCGGACTCGTCGCAGCGGTCGCCGTCTACAACACGATCGCTTCGGCCGCGGAACGTCGCTGGCCGGACTGGGCGGCGAGCCGGGCGCTCTATCTCCGCTGCGTCGAGATCGGCCTTATCTGCATCGGCCTCTCGCTGCTCTACCTGCGGGGCGACAGCCTCGAAAACTACTTCTACTATGATGGCTTCTACGCCATCTTTGTCGCCCTAGCCGGCGTGAGCGCTGGTCGCAGAGGCGTGTTCTACTCCGCGCCTCTGGCGGCGTCGGCCGTGGCGGTGGGGCAGGTCATGCTCGCCCCCGAGGTTCCCGTGATCTTCTCCTGGGCCGGGCTCGAATACTGGGTAGGAGTGGTTCTCTACGCAGGGACGTTCGGCCTCTTCTTTATGGCCATCGGGCTGCTAGTCCATCTCGCCTGCGACTTCGAGGCTCAGCGAGCGCTGAGCGGCTACGGCTTCGGCAACAGCGATAGCGCAGTCAGGAAAGCCAAGCCCTGGGAACCTGCGACCCGGATTCAGATCGTAGAGATCGTTGCTCACCGCGAGCGACTCGCCACCGTCGGTGAGGTGACTGCCCAGGTCGTCCATGGGCTCAGCAGCCCGCTGACGGGCATCTCGACCATCACGGATTACCTCCTCGATACAGCCGGCGAGGCGGAGCGTGACTCGCTGGAACTCATCAAGAGCGAAGCCCAGCGAGCCGCGGCCCTGGTGCGTGAGCTGCTGTCCTTCACGCGCCGCGATGCCACCGACCCTGTCGTGTCGCTGGCCGACGTATTGAACCGCGTCATTTCCCTCTTCGCGCTGAAGGACCGAGACAAGGGCATCGAGATAGCTACGGAGCTGAGCCCGGAACCGATCTCCATCCCGGGCAGACCCATTCAGATAGAGCAGATCCTCCTCAACCTGCTCGACAACGCGCACCACGCAGTGGACGGGCGCGACGACGGACAGATCGTGATTCGAACCCGCATCCAAGGAGATCACGCGGCCATTGAGGTCTCCGATAACGGCTCTGGTATACCACCTGAGATCCAGAACCGCATCTTCGAGCCGTTTTTCACCACCAAGCAGCCCGGCCTGGGAACAGGCCTCGGCCTAGCGATCGTCGAGACCATGGTTCGCGAGTGCGGCGGCTCCATCCAGGTTCGCTCTAGACCGGGCAGCGGAACCACGTTCACCATCTTGTTCCCGCTTAAAGGCTGAACATCCTCCAGCCCAGCCGCAGACTAGAATCCCTCGAGGCTTCTCGGTCCGCAGTGGTCACGCCTAACGCCCTCCGCCCCCGCACGCCGGCGGCTGGCGTCGCGGCCAACGCCTTTCTCATCTGAAACCGGCAACCGGGCGGCCACGTAGTCTTCTACGTAACTCGCGACCCTTGTAGAACCCTAGACAGCGGGCCAAACACAAGATGAAAAAGCGATGGTGGGTCGCCGGCAGCATCGGCACTCTCGCCGTTGTCGGCGGCATCGTTCTCTGGCCGCGCGGAAGCGACTCGGCCGCCTCGTCTTCAAGCCTGCGGACCGCGCCGGTGACCCGCGGCGAGGTCAGCGTCGTGCTCAATGAGACGGGAACCGTGGAGCCGGTGCGCCAGGTCGTGGTGAAGCCGGCCGTTAGCGGGGTTGTACAGCGCCTGCTCGTGCGCGAAGGCAATCAGGTGACAGCGGGCGCCGTGCTGGCGACAGTAGAGCCGGATCTGAGCCAGGCTCGCGCCGTGGCGGAGCTCCGCTCGGCGCGAGATCGGGCCCGTGTCACATTAGAGCAGGCCCAGCGCGACCTTGAGCAGGGCCGGGCCCTGGCCACCTCGAACCTGATATCGCAGAAGGACTTGGACGATCGCGACGCCGCCGCAGAGCAGGCCCGCCTCGAACTCGAATCGGCGGAGGAGCAGTTGCAGATCGTCGAGCAGTCCGGCGTCTCATCGCAGGTCCGCTCGCTTAACGTCGTGGCCCCCGCGCCGGGTGTCGTGATCCGGCTGGGGGCCGAGGAGGGCGAGTCGGTCCTGGCCGGAACCGGGACGCTCGGCGGTGGCACGGAGCTCGTCACCATCGCCGACCTCTCCAGCCTGATGATCGAGGCGACTGTGAACGAGGTCGACATCGGCAAGGTGGCGCTCGATCAGAGCGTGACGATCACCGTTGACGCCTATCCCAACGTGGAATGGTCAGGTCGAATCTCACACATCGCGCCAGCCGCCCGAGTCGAGCAAGACACTCGAGTGCGGGTCTTCGATGTCGAGGTGGAGGTCGTCAATCCCGACGAGCGGCTGCGGCCTGGCATGACCGCAAACATCGATATTCGCGGCGAGCGACGTGAGGATGTCCTCACTATCCCCGTCGAGGCCGTGTTCCGCAAGGATGGCGATGATGTCATCTACAAGATGGTCGACGGCCAGCCAGTTGCGACGCCGGTGACCCTCGGACTGGTGGACATCGCCCGTGCAGAGGTCGTTGACGGCGGCGTGGCCGAAGGCGATCTGGTGGCGCTCGAGGAGCCGCCGGACACCGTTGCCGGATCCTGACGATGAACAACGGCAAGAACGGTGGCGAGCCGGTCGTCCGTGCTGAGGGCATCCGCAAGGTCTACCGGCTCGGCAAGATCGAGGTCGAGGCGCTCCGAGGCGTGGACCTGGTGATCGAGCCCGGCGAGTACGTGGCGATCATGGGTCCATCAGGGTCGGGAAAGTCGACACTCATGCACATCATTGGGTGCCTCGATTCACCTAGCGGCGGCGAGTACTGGCTGGACGGCGAGCAGGTCTCTGAGCTCCGCGGCCGGCGGCTCGCCCGCATCCGCAACCACAAAGTCGGCTTCGTGTTTCAGAACTTCAATCTCCTCTCCCGCGTCGACATCGTCGAAAACGCGGCGCTCCCACTACGCTACACGGGCGGCATCAACCGCAGGCAGCGGCGCGAGCGCGCCCGCACAGTCCTGGATCAGCTCGGGCTCAGCGACCGTTTGCAGCACAAGCCGGACGAGCTGTCGGGCGGTGAGCGTCAGCGGGTCGCCATCGCCCGCGCGCTGGTCAATGACCCAGCGATGCTGCTAGCCGACGAGCCCACCGGTAATCTCGACTCTGACACCTCTCGGGAGATACTCAAGGTCTTCCGCGACCTGCATAGCCGCGGGCACACCATCGTCGTTGTCACTCACGATCCGAACGTGGCGTCTGAAGCCTGGCGCGTCGTGCGACTCACGGACGGCCGCGTCCACTCATGAACCTGCTCGAGTCGATCTCCGCCGGAATCGATGAGGCGCGGGAGCACCGCGGCCGGACGTTTCTGAGCCTGGTCGGTCTCACCCTGGGCACGGCGTCCATCATCGCGGTGCTGGCTCTGTTCGGCGGCGCCCAGAAGAATAGCGAGGATTTCCTCGCCGAGGTGGGCGGCGCCGGCAACGTAATTGTACGCAACGATCTGGGCGGCAGAGTCACGCTTACGCCCCGGGAAGCCGCATCGCCACAGCTCACCTGGCGAGACGTGCTCGACCTGCGCGTGGAGGCCCCGCACCTCAAGTACATCAGCGGAGCGCGGCACTGGTACCTGCGCTACACGGGTCCCCGCAACAGCTTCGAGGGTCAGGTTGTCGCCACGGTGCCCGACTACGCCGCGATAAACGACATCGAACCTCTCTACGGGCGGTTCATCAGCGAGCTCGATCTTCGCTACCGCACGAACGCGACAGTCCTCGGCTACTCGTTCGCGGACTCCCTGTTCGGCAGCCCGGAAGCCGCTATGAACCAGATGACTACGATCGGAGGCGAGCGATTTCGCGTCGTCGGCGTACTGAAGCGCGAGTTCTTCCAATTCGTGGAGTGGAGTGGCAACGCTTTTGAGTACCGCAATCGCCGGGCCTACATACCACTCACCACTGCCCTCAAGAGATTTGCTGACGACGACAAACTGGTTTGGCTCACGCTGCTAGCTACAAGCCCTCTCCATCTGGAGACGGCGATCAACGAAGTCAGCGATGTGCTGCTGCGCCGGCATCGGGTCAGAGACTTCTCATTCGATCGCTCGACGGAGGACATCGCCGAAGGTACCGAGTTCCTACTGCTTTTCGATTTCATCTTCGGGATCGTCGGCGTGGTCTCGCTGTTCACCGGTGGAATCGTCATCGCCAACATTCTACTGGCCAGCGTCGTCGAACGGGTGAGGGAGATCGGCACTCGCATGGCTCTCGGCGCGAGCGGCTTCGACATCTTCATGCATTTCCTCGTTCAGTCCCTGGCCATCACTTTGCTGGGTGGGCTCGCGGGCGTCCTCATCGGCACCGGTCTGACTTCGACCGTCGAGAAGGTCATGAAGTTCCCTGCCTACGTGACGCCCGGCATCTTCCTGCTGGGACTGGCGACAGCCGGTTTCGTCGGCCTCGCTGCGGGCATCTACCCAGCGTGGAAGGCGGCGCGAATGGACCCCGTGGAGGCTCTGCGCTATGGCTAGGCTCTTCCACTTCAGCAAGGCGCAGCTCTACGAGGCCTACGAGCTACTCCTCGACGGCTGCCGATCGATCCTCGCGCACAAGCTGCGCTCGCTGCTCACGCTTACCGGCATCGTGTTCGGCGTGGCCTCGCTCGTGACCATGTTCTCGATCGTCACCAGCATCAAGACAATGGTCTTGGACGACTACGAGCGCTGGGGCCTCAAAGACACGTTCGGATTCAACGCGAGCAGCGTAGACAGCAGGGCAGCCGCCGATCGCGCTTCCAAGGGGCTGCGCTCGCCTGATGCGGATACGCTTCTGACGCTCGCCTCGGTCGTGGAAGGAACTGACATGCTGTTCGGCGAGCTTATCGGCCATGCCCGGCTCGAGCCGCGCCGCTATCCGGTCGTCGCAACGGGACGAGAGGGTCTCAAGATGCGGCGCATGGCGGTCGTCGCCGGCCGCTCGCTGACCCGGCTGGACCAAGCCGAAGGGGCACCGATTGCCGTGCTCGGAACACGGGCCGCTGAGGAGTTGTTCGGCAACGCCAACCCTCTCGGCCGCCAGTTCGTACTCGGGGGCGAACGCTTCCGTACTGTGGGCGTCGTGAAGGCGCCGAGACTCACTCTGATACCGGCCAACTTCGACTTCCTAGAGCGGCGGGTCTACATCCCGGTGAGTACGTACCAGGCGCGTTTCACCGGAACGAAGGCCGTCCGGACCATCATGCTGCGCGCACCGTCCTACGAAGCGGTGGGCCCGACCCTCAGAGATGCAGAGTCGAAGCTGCTGCAGCTGCATCGCGGTGTCCGTGACTTCGAGATCGAGAACAACGCGGCCGAGTACGGGGAGGACATGGAGATGGTCAACGGGCTGCTCCTCGGGTGGAACATCGTGCTCGGCGCCATCGCGGTGATATCCCTGCTCATCGGTGGGATCGGCCTGTTCAGCATCCTCCAGGTCTCCGTGCGCGAACGAGTACGCGAGATCGGTATCCGGAAGTCGGTGGGCGCTGACGACGCCGATATCCGGCGCGAGTTCCTGGCGGAGTCGCTGACACTGGCCGCTCTGGGCGGCGTGCTCGGCATCCTCTTCGGTTCAGGCCTGTGCACGGGAGCCGAGTTCATCGCCGCCGCTTTCGGGCGTGACTGGTACATACCCATATCGCCGTTGGGCTCGATGATCGGTTTCGCCTTCTCGATTGCTGTCGGCATCGGTTTCGGGATCTATCCGGCACGGCGCGCCGCAGATCTGGATCCAGTAGCCGCGATCTCACAGTAGCGTACCCTTACTGACAGCCTCTCACTGTCGTCAGCCCGCCACCGCACGGGCGTCGCTTGCCAGTTGCTGACTCCAAGTACATCCTATGGCGTGCCCAGTAACGAGGTGAGGTAGATGAAGATCGCGGTGGTGTTTGACTGGCCAGTTCCCGGGCTCGAGCACGCTGACTTCAAGAAGCAGGTCGAGGCCAGAGTCCCGGAAGCCGAGTACGAGGTCGCCGAGGCCCTCATGCACAACGGCCACGAGGTGTTCCTCATCGGCTTCCACGACAACCTCCGCCGCTTGCTTGACCGTCTCAAGTCCTTCGAGCCGGATCTCGTCTTCAACGCCACCGAGTCGTTCATGGGCAAGGCCAGATACGACTACGGGATCACTGCCCTTCTGGAGATGAAGGGATACCGCTACACCGGCTCACCGCCCGAGGCGCAGCTGTTGGCTCGTGACAAGGCTGCCAGCAAGAAGATCCTCACCTATCACTCCGTCAGGGTACCCGGATTCCGGGTCTACGAGCTCGGCGAGGAAGTGGAACCACCCGAGGAGATTGGGTTTCCCTTGATCGTCAAGCCGACACACGAAGATGCCTCGGTCGGCATCTCTCAATCATCGGTCGTCAAGGATGCGGAGAGCCTTCGCGACCGCGCTTTTTTCATTCACAGAAAGCTCAAACAGCCGGCAATCGCCGAGGAGTTCGTAGACGGTCGCGAGTTGTATGTCGGAATCATCGGCAACCATCGCCTCCAGGTGCTGCCGATTGTCGAGATCGCCTTCGACAAGATGCCGAGTCCGGAGATGAAGATCGCCACCTACAGCGCGAAGTGGGATCTCGAGTACCGCCAGCGCTGGGGGATCAGGAACATATTCGCGCGCCGGATCGGTGAACGCGCTCTCAAAGAGATCCACCGCGTCGCGCAGGTTGCATATAGCGCCCTCGGGCTCCGTGACTACGGCCGCATCGACATCCGCCTGACCCGCGAGCAGGAAGTCTATCTACTGGAAGCGAATCCGAACCCTTACATCGCTTTCGGTGAGGACATGGCCAACGCAGCTGAACGGGCCGGCCTCGACTACTACGCGTTCATCGAACACATAGTCGAGGAGGCGGTCACCCGCTATGAGACGGCACAGGCGCAAGCGTGAGCCGGAGCCGGCGCCCCCCGCGCACAAGCGCTGCACGCGTTGCGGCCGCTCACTGCACCGATTCTGGTATTTCTGTCCCGATTGCGGCAAACGACTCGTCTGGAGCGACACCCGCAGGGTGACGCGTACCGAGTGCTACTACTGCGGATGGATCGTTTCCGACAGCTACTCCTACTGCCCCTGGTGCGGCAGCGACATCAGCGACGAAGCGTCCAGCGAGAACCCGCTGAGGCGGCCGCGCGGCTTCCTCTACCACGGGCGCTGCAAGCACGGCTGCGGCGGCGGTGTGCAGTACCCCATGCAGTACTGCCCCTGGTGTGGTCGCGAGCAGGGCTGGCCGTACCACTACTACTTCGAGGGTGTGTGCCCCCGTTGCGACCGGGGCGTAGACGACATGATGGACTACTGTATCTGGTGCGGGAACGACGCCACCGGCCAGGACCTGCTGCAGCCGGCGCTACGTCGGGTACGGCGGTTACTCCGGAAGGTGCGTGTTCCCGACTGGGGCTACCGCATCCTGGTGCGGCCGGGTGTCTCCGGGGTGGACCCCGAGTACCCGAAGATCGTGGAGATCGAGCGACGCCACGTCGATCGTCGCGACCAGATCTCCTGGCCCAGGCTGGTCGGGCTGATCGTGCACGAGCTCGGCCACAGCTTCCTGTTTCACCACTGGCGCTTCGCGCGCTCGGCCAGGTTCCGCAGGGCGTTCGGCGATGTGAGCAAAGCCTATCGCGGTGTGGAAGAGACCTGGGTCTCGTTCCGCAAGCGGAATATGTCGCAGACTCCCGTGAGCCACGTGACGGCTTACGCGTCGAAACATCCGCTGGAGGACTTTGCCGAGACTTTCCGCTTCTACGTGATTCGGCGTGGCCGCCTGAAGGACCTGCTCGCGGAGATCGGACGCAAGGGCAAGGGCGTCGTCGTCTATGAGAAGTTCCTCACACTCCATGCCTACCTTCAGGAGTTGCGGCAGAAAGCCAGGGAGAGAGCGTAGCAAGTGTTGAGGACAAGAAGCCCCGGCAGGACCATCCGCTGGCACATGTTCGACACGCCGATGGGCCGCATGTTCGTGGCGGCCAGCGAGCGCGGCTTGTGCCGGCTGAGCTGGCACGTGCACGGGCCGCAAGCCTTCCAGCGAGAGCTCAGAGCTCGCTTCCCCGGGCGCCAGCTGATCCGTGACCCGGGCTGCCTGGCACAGATCGAGCGCGAGATCCTGGGCTACCTTGAGGGGCGCCGCCAGGTCTTCAACGTACGCCTCGACCTCTCGACCCTGACCGACTTCCAGCGCCGGGTGCTGGAAGCGACACGACGCGTCCGCTTCGGCGAAACCTCCACCTACTCGGAGCTGGCGCGCCGCATCCACCGGCCGCGGGCCGCGCGAGCGGTCGGGAACGCGCTACGTGCTAACCCGGTGCCCCTCGTCATTCCCTGTCACCGTGTCGTCAGGGCCGACGGCTCGATCGGCGGCTTCAGCGGACTCACGGCCGTCGACGAGAAGCGCTGGTTGCTTCAACACGAAGCGCGACGCCGGACTCGGCGCTCACGGCAGCGGAAATCGGCGCGATGAATCGCGCCGCCGCTGACGGGTTCCCCCCACAGATGCAGTCGGGGTCGCCGCCATCTGGGCGGCGACCCCGACAGGTCGAGTCAGACCACCTTAAGCGATACTCACGAGACCATCTGGACGACGCCGTGAGCGGTCACCGAGGCGTGCCAGAGGATATAGATCGCACGGCGCGGGTAGGTGTCCTGGATGTCCATCCCGTGCGCCTGCAGTCGCTTGGCGAGCTCGAGCAGCTGGACCGGCAACGAACCAGCAGGCTCGTTAGCGACGGCCTCCTCAGCTGCCGCGATCGCAAGGTTACTCAGGTCGATCATCGCCTGGACCTTATCTGCGTCCGTGGTCGGCTCAAGCATCACCACAATGAGTGAGACGTTTATCCCTTCGCGCGCCAAGACGAGGGCCAATCGGAAGCGCCCGATGCTGAGCGCCTCTTGCGCCATGTGGTGCAGGTACATGGCGTGCCGCAGCGCCCGAGTCTGCATCTCGGTGATATCCTCACCGGCATATTCCTCGGCCAGGTCGACCGCGACGCCTGCCATGAACACAGACAGCCGGGCGTGCCAGGCCAGCTCCCGGCTACGCTGGTGGACACGCTCACGATGTGCGATCTGCACCGCGAGGATCAGCCGCTCCGTGGCCGCGATGAGGTCGCTGTCTCGCAACGCCTCCGCCTCGTCCCTCAGCTCGCGGATGCGAGCCAGCAGCTCTGAAGCCTCCTCGTCTACTTCCGCGTCCAGCCACGTGATGATGTGATCGACGCGCTCCAGAAGGTTATCGTAGGCCTCCTCGCCGTGCACCAGTATGAGCGCCTCGGCGACCAGTTCCCTCGCGTCCTGAGCCAGCTCGGCCGCTCTCGGGGTGTCGCCGTTCACCCAGGCCCGACGCGCCTCGAAGAACTTCTGGCGCGCCTGCCGCAGCAGCTCACGGGCCTGCTCGATGGTCTGCGGATCCGGCTGCGCGAAGAGCGCGCCCTCGCTGGGCGCAACGACACCCACGAGGCTGTTTATGGAGGCCTCCGCGTCCAGCACGATCGCCTCGAAAAGCACTTCATCGACGATCAAGGTCAGCTCGGCGTCCTGAGGATTATCCGGCTCCAGGACGCTGGCCTGCTCACCGCACGCCGCGAGGCCAGCCGCCAGCAAGACCGCCAGCAACAGCTTGATGGCTCGATTCTTCATTTCCACACCCTCCTCTAAGGCTCCGCCCTGCTCGGCGGGGAGCCGGGCCTGCGGACCCTCTTCCAGTCCTCTCGCCTATTAGACGGCCCAGGCGCCGAAACGTTAAATAGCCCGCAAACCTTGACGGGATGGGCACTTTTCGCTACCGTGTCTCGTGTCCCACCCCAGCATCCCCCCATCCCGGCACCGCGGGACCCGCCACCGTGGGGGGAGGACTAGCCGTGCCAGACTACAGGATCACCAGCGGTCGAGGCGCAGCCGAGAGACCGGGCGAGAGAATCTCGATCGTGGAGGCTTTGATACACCGGGCCGAAGAGATCGCCCGTCGCTACCGGCTCGTCTCGTCCAACTTGCCCTACCGCAGCCTCGGCCAGCAGCTACTCGATGAAGACATATCGGCACTCGCGGCGCAGCTGGCAGCGGCGACCTGGAAGCGTATGCGCGATGAAGTCCCAAGCTACGCGTTCGCCGAAAAGATCGGTCGTCGCTACCGGGAAGCGGGCGTGCCGGTAGGATCACTGCTCCTACACTGGCAGATCGTGCGGCGAGCGATTCACCTGGTGCTGGCCGAGCGACGGATTCGGACAGGTGAGGGAGATCAGGACTTGCTGCGCCAATCGACGTTGATGAACTACACGATCGATTGGGCGATCGAGGCGTCGTTGGTGACGTACGTGATAGCTCAGCCGTTCGGCGGAACTCCGGCGAACGCCGCGGACTGAGCCTGCGCTCCAGCTATCGCTTCACCTTACGACTGGCAAGCCCGCTGAACTTCCAGCCGACTGGAGCGCGGTACGCGGGCGCCGCGGGCTCAAGCTTCATGCTGCCGCCCTGCACGACCCTCACGAGGGCTCCACTCGTGGCTCTTTCGCCGGCAGCGGCGGCCACCGGGGATGGACCAAGTCGGGTAGCGCTCAACACATACGGTCCCGACTCACCGGGCGCGAAGGAATTAGCGACCACAAGTACAGTGGCGTCCACTTCGAAGACCAGGGTCAGCGCCGCATCGGTGCCTCCCGGCCCGCCTCCGCTGTCGTCGTCCACCCCCAACGAATCCTCGTTCACGTCACGGATAAGCAGGTACGCGTCGAAGCTCGTGGAGCTGAGACTGATCTCGAGGGAGTCACCCGTCGACCCGGTCAGCGCATAGACGTCGAAGTAGCTGGCATCGTCGAGCTGGCAGTCACCCGGCGCCAAGCTGCCGCCGACGGAGCCGTCCACGGTCAGAGTACCCTCTACCGCGCAGCCCCAAAACTTCAAGACGCTGGGCCCGAAAAGCTTGAGGCTCGCATCCACGGTGGCGAACCCGAAGCCTGAACCGGTGTTGTCCTCGACCAGGAACCGCCAACTCCCCAGCAGTGAGTCGTGCACGAGACCCGTCTGCCAGGCGAGTATGGTCGTCGTCACATCCTCATCGATCCCGCCGATCACGCCGTCGAGCCAGAGCACTCCGTCCTCGTTTACCACGCCTTCCACATCACCGAGGAAGTCGCCCTGTGCGATCGCGCCGAACACGTCCGGCCCGGCCTGCTCGAGATCCAGCTCGAGGATCAGCGACGCGCCGGTTGAGAACACATCCGCACAGAAGAAGGGGTCACTGGCCCCTGACAGCGTACAGGCGGTCACGCCGTACTGTCCGGACCAGAACCCGGACACATCAGGGAAATCGCCGGGTCCGATGAGCCCCTCGTCATCGTCACAGCCCGCGGCAGCTGCCACGAGCACGGCGAGCAAGAAGATGAAAGCGGAAGATCGGCGTCGCGTAAGCATGATCGACCCACCTGGAAGACGACTGCGGTACAAGAACGATAAAGTCTCTCTCCTCTCCACCCTACGTGCTGGCGAAGAGCTTTGTTTCCACCTTACGAGACCGAGAACCCTCTGTCAAATCTCGACTTCCGCCCGCAGCGCCACCAGGGCGCAGCAGCGCATCCGAAGTCCAAGAAACCTCCCCAGGCCGGGGAGTCAAAGGTTCGAGCTCATGGTGCGAGGAGGTGTGACCTCGGGAGGGATCAAGCCGGGCACGGCCGGCTGGCTACACGCGGTTCTTCTCGCAGTTCTACTCCGTAGCCCACCACATCGCCGTTCGGCGAACGGTCCACGTCCCTGTCGCCCCGTATCGTCCCACCCGTTGAACGTGCCGGCCCGATGAGTTAGTCTGGGGGCAGCCCCGATTTCGTCACCCAGCAAGGAGATCGCCATGAAGCGCGTGCTATTGACCCTGGCCGCGGCGCTCGTCGTCACTCCCTGCGCCGCGGCGGCCCAGGACGTGGCGACGGATCGGCTGACCCTCGACCTCTACCTCGAGATGGAGAGCGTCTCCGATCCTCAGATCTCGCCTGACGGCGGGCAGATCATCTATACCCGAAGGTGGATCGACAAGGTGAACGACCGCCGCGAGTCGGCGCTCTGGATCATGAACGCCGACGGAAGCAAGAACCGCTACCTGGTGGACGGATCGTCGGCTAGCTGGTCACCCGACGGCACCCGCATCGCCTACCTGGCGCGGGGCGAGCCGAAGGGGACCCAGATCTTCGTCCGCTGGATGGACGCCGAGGGCGCGATCACGCAGGTCACCCGGGTCGAGGAGACCCCGGGCAGCATCCGCTGGTCGCCCGACGGAAGGACGATCGCTTTCACGATGCTCGTCCCTGAGCGAGACACGTGGACGGTGAAGCTGCCCGGCCGACCCGAGGGCGCTAGGTGGACCGAAGGCCCTCGGATCATCGATCGACTCAACTACCGCCGTGACCGCGTCGGTTTCCTCGAGGACGGGTACCGCCACGTGTTCGTGGTCCCGGCGGACGGCGGCACGCCCCGCCAGCTCACGAGCGGCGACTACGACCACGGCGGCGGGTTCGGCGGCGCTATCGACTGGATGCCGGACGGTCGGGCCATCGTCTTCAGCGGCCTGCGTGAGGAGGATGCCGACTACATCTGGCGCGAGTCGGAGATCTACGAGGTGAGTGTCGCGGATGGCACGATCAAGCAGCTCACTCAGCGTCGCGGCCCCGACGGCAGCCCGGCCGTCTCGCCGAACGGCAGGCTGATCGCCTACACCGGCTATGACTTCACGGACGACACCTACATCGACTCCAAGCTGTACGTGATGAATCGCGACGGTAGTGACCCGCGACTGCTGACGGCTGAACTCGATCGCACGCCGCGCAACCTGATGTGGTCCAGCGACAGCCGCACCGTCTACTTCAACATCGACAGCGAGGGCACACGGAACCTCTACGCGGCCTCGCTGGACGGTAGGGTGCAGAAACTCACCGACGGCGCTCACATGCTCAGCGTCGGCGACATCGACCGCAACGGCCGGGCGGTGGGTGTGCTCACCAGCTACCACGAGCCGGGCGATGTGGTCAGCTTCAACGTCAGGCGGCCCAGCCAGATCACGCAGCTCACCTTCGTCAACGACGACATATTGAACCACATCGAGCTTGGCGAGATCGAGGAGATCTGGTACAGCTCAGTCGACGACTTCCGTATCCAGGGCTGGATCGTCAAGCCGCCGGACTTCGACCCCAGCAAGAAGTACGCGCTCATCCTGCAGATCCACGGCGGGCCCCACGCGATGTACAACGTCGGCTTCAGCTTCAGCCAGCAGGAGCATGCGGCCAACGGTTACGTGGTTCTCTACACTAACCCGCGGGGTAGCTCGGGCTACGGCTCGGCGTTCGGCAACGCGATCAAGCGGGCCTACCCCGGGAACGACTTCGATGATCTCATCAGAGGCGTGGACGAGGTGATCGCCCGCGGCTACATCGACGAGCGCAACCTGTTTGTGTACGGCGGGAGCGGTGGCGGCGTACTGACCGCTTGGATCGTCGGCCACACGGACCGCTTCGCCGCCGCCTCCTCCAACTACCCGGTCATCGACTGGCTTTCCTTCGTGGGCACCACCGACGGCGCCAGCTGGTACCGGAACTTTGACAAGTTCCCCTGGGAGGATCCCAGCGAGCACCTGCACCGCTCGCCCCTCATGTACGCCGAGAACGTGAAGACCCCGACCATGCTGATGACCGGGGTGAACGACCTGCGCACGCCGATCTCGCAGACCGAAGAGTTCTACATGGCGCTCAAGGTGCAGAAGGTCCCGACGGTGATGCTGCGCTTCAACGACGAGTGGCACGGCACCAGCTCCCGGCCGTCGAACTCCATGCGCTCGCAGCTCTACATGCGCAGCTGGTTCGAGAAGTATACGACGAAGGACGAGGGGACGGTCGCGGAAACCGGCGAAACAGAGCAGTAGGCGCCTTCACATACGGCGTTTCGGGCCGGCCCGGGCGGCAGCCGCTGTCCCGGGCCGGCTACTTTCTCGCGCTCACCCTGAAGCGGGGCTCCGACCGGCCTCTGGGGAAGAGGGATTCGATGAGACCCTCACGAAAGTCCGATCTGGCCGCGAAGTAGCTGCCCAGCACAGCCAGGCGCCGCTCCGGACCGACATCGGTCTGATCGAGCATTAGCTGGCCACTCGCGGCCCAATACCGCGTATTCAACGTATCGCCGCGTATGCGATACTCGATCTGATCGCCCTTGCGGATGCCGCGCTCCTCCAGAAACCCGAACCACCGCGGCAGTCCCTCAGAGATGATGCGATAGGCTCCATCCGCGATGGTGCCCGCATCCCTGGCGAGAATGAGGTTGTCATCGACGCCGTCCAGAAAGTGCTTGAGGCTGACACCGCGCAGAAATCTGACGCGCACCCAGGCATCCCGGGAGTGGATCGCTACTTCCGCGATGGAATCGGCCAACCCCGGGGAGTAGTACCGGCCGCCGGCCAGTGCTTCCAGACGACGCACATCCTCACGGCCCAGCCGCACATCGACCGTCAGCACATCGACCTTGAAGATCGTCTTCTCCAGCAAGGTGTGCATGTGCGCGTAGGGGCCATGGCCCAGCGACGCCGTATCCGGCGCCGTGGGCCGAGCCGCGCTCACGGGCGACTGTGCCAGCACCACACGCGCTGGAGCCAGCACCAACATTGCGACGGCGAAAGCGCGCCAGAACCGCGTGCTCCAACGAGCCTGCACCGACGCGCGCGCAGACGACTTCCCCACAACCTCCATCAGCGATCCGAGTTCCGAGGACGTAACTACAACGCTGAGTCGCGGCGCGCCGGTTCCCGATGCCTCATCTAATGGGAACGGCCTAGGTAGATCCGCAGTTGTGGGGGCACGGGCCAGCGCGTCAACGCGGCCTTCACCTCATGTTCGTCGGCACCCTCGATCGCTGCAAAGAGCTGCACCTTCCCCGACTCCTGTGCGGCGACCGGCACGCCATCCCGGTACAGCACCCGGTTGCCGGCCAGGGCGGTGACGCGGAGACCCGGCGTCAGGATGCCCGCCAGGTTGAGCGGGTCGGCAGCGCTCACGGCGAGCAGCCTGCCGCTCTTCGGCTGGCGACGCACGGCTCGCAACCGCCCGACCGCCTCCGGCAGCGCGAACTGTTCGCCGGAGAAGCCTGCGACGAAGCGGCCACCGCGGATCACGCCGCGCGCTTCGAGGCGCCGGTAGACGCGGGTGAGCTCACGCCAGGGCGCCAGGTTGGTCTCCCGATCCAGCAGGCGCCGAAAGACGACGCCGTAGCGGCGGAGGAGCGCCCAGGCCTGCGCCTCTATCGCCTCCGGATCCGGATCACTCCAGGCAGTAGAGGTCAGCGAAAGGTGGTGGCCACGCCGCTCCCATCGGCTCCCGTCGCCATCTGCCGAGCCGAGGCGCCGGAAGATGGCCCAACGTCCCGCCGACTCGACGCCGAACGGCGCCACACGCCCGCGCCCGCGCCGTCGCCCGCCTTGCAACGGCCTCCGCTTGCTGGATGGGATGAGCAGCGCCCGCAGACCTGCGAAGCTGTCGGCGTTCACCAAGCCCACGGCCACCAGTTCGCCGAGCGCGGCTTCGACCCGCGTCTGCAGCAGCCCCGACTCGCGCACCAGTTCCACGAAGAACAAAGCCCCACGCCGCTCCAGCGCCTCGAGCACCTGCCGCGCGTCCGTTGACAGCTCGATGGCATCGGCCGTCGGGGCCAGCGCCAGCCAGGCCTCGATGTGCTCGCGCAGGAACAGGGCGATGGGACTCGAGCGGAGCGGCCCAGAGCTGAAGGTGCGCCCGCTGGCCGAGGCCGGCGGCGAGAGTCGACCCCAGGACGCGCGGCCGGAGAGGCAGAGCCCGTCCAGCCAGAGGGGATCATACTCCTCCATCCGCGCCGCCAGCACGTCCGCCTCCCAGGCAGCCGCGGGCAGCTCGTAGCCGTCCAACAACTCCAGCACGGCGGCCAGGCCTTGCGGGCCGGCGGCACGCTCCTCTCGCTCCACGCGGCTCCAGACGATAAGGAAGCGCAGGAAGTCGGCGGCGCTCACCGGCTCGATCTCGGCCCGCAGCCGGTTGAGCGTGTAGCGGTGGATCCGCGCCAATAGCCGTCGCTCGCACCACTCGACCGCTTCGATTCCCGGCGTGAAACGGCCCCGCAGCACGAAGCCTTCCGTCTCCAGCGCCAACAGGGCCAGCTGAATCTCGCTGTCTGCCACCCCCAGGGTCGCGGCGAGCTCGGCAGCGGTTGTTGGTCCGAGGGCTTCCAGGCGACCACGCACCAGCTCGCGGATGGCTGATCCGCGCTCCCACACGACGGCGCGGCGTCGCTCGGGAGCCTCGAGCGCCGGTTCCGACACGGCGTCCGGGAAGATCGCTTGGAACTCCGGCAGGCGCTCAGCGGCGATCCAGAGTCTCAGGGAGTCATCGAAGCCCAACGGCCGCACGCGCCCCGCGCGCCCTTCACGCGCCAGCGTCTCGAGGAAGGGCGCCCAAGTCATTCCCTCGCGCCCCGCGGCTCCCTCGCCCTCCGTCAGCAAGCCGCAGGTGAGGAGCGCGTCGTGCAGCTCGTCCGCATCGCGCACCTGCGGCCACGCCTCGTCCCTCACGCGGGCGATGGCCGCCGCATCCAGCGCCCCCAGGTCGTCGGCCAACGGTGACTCGAGCGACCGGCGCGTGTAGACGGCATTCATCCGCCGTTCTTGCAGTGGCACGTCGTCGAGGAACGCGTACGGCCTCGCGTTCAACACCTCATGGGCCAGCGGGGACGGCTCCGTCGTGTCGCGAGCCAGGCAGTGGATCGAACCGTCGGCTATCCCCTCGAGGATGCAGGTGAGGCCGTCGATGTTCATCGCCTCGACCAAACAGTCCTCGATCGTCTGGTTGACCAACGGGTGGTCAGGGACTTCCCGGTCACCCACGATGTTCTCCAGACACGCCACCTGCTCCGGGAACACCGAAGCCAGGAGATCGTCCGACTCGATCCGCTGCAGCGGCGGCGGTACTTTGCGCCCGCCACGCTGGCGCAGCACGGCCAGCGCCCGCGTCGCGTTCCAGCGCCAACGCGTCGGGAACACGGGCGCATCGAGCAGCGCCTGCACGAGGACGTGTCGCGCCGTTTCCGGCCTCAGATAGCCGACGACTTCGTCCAGTGGAAACGAATGTGAGGTGCTGAGCGAGAGGACGATGGCGTCCTCGGTGGCCGCCGCCTCAAGCTCGAAGTTGAAGCTGCGGCAGAACCGCTTGCGCAGCGCCAGACCCCAGGCGCGGTTGATGCGGCTGCCGAACGGCGCGTGCACGACCAGCTGCATGCCACCGGCCTCGTCGAAGAACCGCTCCAGCACCACCGTCTCCTGGGTCGGCATGACACCCAGGGCCCGCCTGGCCGCCGCCAGGTAGTCCACCAGCTGGCGCGCCGCCGCACGAGACAGTCCGACCTCATCCACCAGCCACCCGATCGCCGCCTCCGGGTCCTCGAGCCGGCGGTCCAATTCACCCCGCAGCTCCGAGACTGCCGCCGAAAGCTCCGGACTGCGCTCCGGCGCCTCACCCAACCAGAAGGGGATGTTGGGCGGCTGACCCCGAGCGTCCTCGACGCGCAAGCGACCGGACTCGATGCGAACGATCCGCCAGGACAGGTTACCCAGCTGGAAGATGTCGCCCGGCATGCTCTCGATAGCGAAGTCCTCGTTAACGCTCCCGATGAACGTCCCCTCCGGCTCGATCAGGACGGCGTAGTCGGTCACGTCGGGGATGGCGCCTCCCGAGGTCAACGCGGCCAGCCGGGCTCCACGACGGCCACGGATACGGCCGTTTACCTCGTCGTAGTGGATATGGGCGCCGCGACGTCCCCGCTTGGTCGTGAACCCCTCCGCCAGCATGCGCACGACCTCGTCGAACGCTCGACGCGAAAGGTTCCGGTAGGGGTAAGCCCGACGCACCAGCCCAAACAGATCATCCTTCGAGCACTCCCGGACCGAAGCTTCCGCCACGATCTGCTGCGCCAGCACGTCCAGCGGCTTCTCCGGGATCACGAGTCGATCCAGCTCGCCGCGCGCCACGGCGCGCAGCAGCGCTGCGCAATCCACCAGCCCATCACGGCTCAACGGGAAGATCCGGCCTTTCGGCACCGCACCCAGCGTGTGCCCAGATCGCCCCACGCGCTGCAGCAAAGTCGCGATGGTGCGGGGCGAACCGATCTGGATGACCAGATCAACGGAGCCGATATCGATACCCAGCTCCAGCGACGCCGTGGCCACCAGCGTCTTGAGCTTCCCCTGCTTCAAGCGCCGCTCGGCATTCAGGCGAAGCTCCTTCGAGAGGCTGCCGTGATGCGCCGCCACGCGATCCTCACCGAGCCGCTCGCTCAGGTCATGCGTGACCCGCTCCGCCAGCCGGCGCGTGTTGACGAAGATCAGCGTGGTCCGGTGCTCAGCGACGAGCTCGACGATGCGGTCGTAGACCTCGTTCCAGACCTCTCTTGACATCACCGCCTCCAGCGCTGAGCCCGGCAACTCGACCCCCAGGTCCAGCTCACGCCGGTGGCCTTCGTCGATGATCACACAGCGGGGGCCGCCGCTCTCATCCAGGCCAGCCCTCCCGACCAGGAACCGAGCCACCGCCTCAATCGGCCTCTGTGTCGCCGAAAGCCCGATCCGGGTCAGTCGCCCGCCCACCAGGTGCGCTAGCCGCTCCATGCTCAGCGCCAGGTGCGAGCCGCGGCGATCGTCCGCCACTGCGTGGATCTCATCTACAATCAGCGTGCGAGCCGAGCGCAGCAGCCCGCGGCCGCCCTCCGAGGTCAGCAGCAGGTACAGCGACTCCGGCGTGGTGACGAGGATGTGCGGTGGCCGCCGCAGCATCGCCTGACGCTCTGACTGTGGCGTGTCACCCGTCCGTACGGCTGCCCGGATCTCGATTTGCGGTAGACCGAGTCGCCTGAGCTCCGCGCGAATCCCGCGCCGCGGCTCGGCCAGATTCTTGTGGATATCGTTGGACAGTGCCCGCAGCGGCGAAACGTAGACGATCTGCGTCTCATCACCGAGCGTGCCCGCCAGACCCTGGCGGAGCAGGTCATCGAGACTGGCGAGGAACGCGGCCAGCGTCTTGCCGGAGCCGGTGGGAGCCGCGATCAGCGTGTCGCGACCCGAGCGGATCGCGGCCCAACCGCGAAGCTGCGCCGCCGTTGGCGCCGCGAATTGCGACGAGAACCACGCCGCGACGGCGGGATGAAAAGCGGAGAGACCCTCGGGTCTCCCCTTCACGTCTATCCCCTGAGGCATGCTACAAAAGTAGGTCCAGGACCCGGCGGATGTCGCCACGCCGGGTCCCGGCCCGTCAGCTGGTCGAACGAGGCCCGCTGAGCGCTACCACAACAGGTGGAACGCCCCAGCCAAGCCTGCCAGCAGCGCTCCGATCACCATGTAGCACAGCCAGCCGAGCAGCACCGTCCCGATCGCCTTGCCCGTCGTGAAGTCCAGCGCCTGGCGAACGGCGACCACACCACAGACCAGCATCCAGATGCCCGCCACCAGCTGGACCAGCCAGCCGAGCACCGGTACGATGCCCAGGACCCTCAGAACGCCGACGGCCTGTGCGAACCCCAGCGTCCTCAGCATCTCTCCCATGTCTGCGGTGCCATCGAAGACTTTGGTGCCGATCACCAGGGTCACCGCCGACCAGATGAACCAGCCGACGAAAGCCGAAATCAGGGCGCCGATCGCCCCTGCCCCTCCCGCTCCGATCGACCCGATCGCGCCCGCTACGGCCACGAGAGCCACCACCCCGGCGGCCTGCCCTGTCGCCGTAGCGTCGTGCTCGACCTCCTCGTAGGTGGGAATGTTCAGCGTCGCCGCTCCGATCATGCGCTCGGTGAAACTAGCCATAGTCTCGCACCCCCTGTACGCAGTGGATGGGGCCAGGAGTTACCCACAGCAGCCGACTTTGGGAACGCGCCCAATCTACCGCACCGCCACCTGGCCGCGCTACCGTTTGCTTTGCGCCCTCGACCCTTGCCCCACTAGCTTGCCCCAACAAACACTACGAGACCTCGACCACAGGAGGTTTCCGTGCCCCGCTCTCTCTTCCCGCTTCTCGGCTTCACAGCGCTTGTGGCCTGCGCCGCTGAGCCGGCCGCCGTCGTGCGTATCGCGGCACCCCTAGACGGCTCGGCCATCACGGCTGATTCCGTACGCGTCGTGCTCTCGGCCTCCGGCGTCCAGGTCGTCGCCGCCGACGGCCTGCCCACAGCCGGCCGCGCCCACCACCACGTCTTTCTCGACGCCGACCTGACCCCGGCCGGCGTGCCGATCCCGGCGGGGTTGCCCGGCGTCACCCACCTGGGTACGGGCGACTCAACCGTCACCCTGAGGGGCCTTACGCCCGGTCGCCACCGCCTCATCGCCGTGCTCGCCCTCGGGAACCACGTGCCGCTCGAACCCTGGGCTGTGGATACCGCCCACTTCACAGTCGAACCTCGCGGAGAGTAAGAGCCCAGCGCTCCAGGCGACGCTGGCCCGCCCCCGTCAGGTTCGGCCTTGCAGATTGCAAGAAAACGTCATGTTGACCGACGCCACCCGCCCGCCGCACGGGTGCCTGCCGGACGGTTAGCAACCTATCTTCAATCCCAGCAACACCTTGCACTCTCCAGCCGACCAAGGTGTTGCGGGCATGAGGCTTGCAACCCGAGATTGCGGCTTCGGCTACAGTCGCCTTCCAGCCCCCCGCCACAGCTTGGGCCAAGCTGTTGGATAGCTCACTTAAGTTCGAGGCGCACGTGCCTCGGCCTGGCGTTCTCGCGCCTGGAGCCCGCGTCACGGCGCCCGCGGGGCGTGCGGCCGGCTTCACGCTCATGGAGATCATCATCGCGCTCGTGCTGATGGCGATGGTCTACGCCATCGCGGTGCCAGCGATCGGGCGGGCTCGCGTCGCGGCAGCGGTTCACAACTCGCGCCATGTCGTGGTTTCCTCCATCTCGCTTGCCAGGGCTACGGCCATGCGCTTCGGGCGTCCGACGGTGTTGCGGTTGGACGCGACCGAGGACCGTCTCTGGATCGAGGCGGATACGAGCGTGAGCGGCGGTGCTGTGGACACGATCGGCTTCTACAGTTTCGCCGGCGAGCTGGCGACGGACCTTCAAAGCAATCGTTCGAGCCTGTGCTTCAACGGACGAGGTATCGGTACGACGGGTACGGCCTGCCCGCAGGCCGGTGCGCTGATCGTAGTCTCGCTGGGGAGCAAGGCCGACAGCGTTCTTGTGACGGCTCTGGGCCGGGTGTTTGAACGATGAGGCAGCTTATGCGGTACCGGTTGAACGAGCGCGGCATCTCCATTGTCGAGTTGCTGGTGGCCGTGGCGCTTCTGGCGGTGGTGGTGGTCTCGCTCGCCGCCGCGAGTCTTTACGCGAGCCGGACGCTGACCCGCTCGCGCGTGCAGCTCGAGTCCGCCCAGTTCATGCAGTCGGAGCTCGAGCGGCTCCGAGCGGTGCCTCACGATTCGCTGCAGAGTGGTAGCCGGACTGCGGCGAAGGGTACGTCGACGTGGACGGTCAGCGACAGCGTCGGATACAGCCGGATTCTGTTGATCACTCACTACGCCCCCACGGAGGGGGTATCGGTATGGGATACCGTCGTGGCCTACAGGCTGAGCCCATAATTTCGAGGAGCAAGCGTCGGCGGCAGCGAGGCTTCACGCTGGCGGAGACGCTCGTGGTCATCGTCTTGGGCGCTGTTGTCGTCGCCGCACTCTACCAGGTGCTGACCTTTCAGCAACGCTTCTACTCCAGGGAGCGCCGGGCGATCTCGCGTCAGGATGCGCTGCGTCTCGCCGGTTCGGTGCTGACGGCGGAGCTGATGGAAGCCAGCTCACCCGGTGGTGACTTCGGGCCGCTCGAGCCGGACAGCCTGAATCTTCGCTCACCTGTCGGCTTCGCTATCGTGTGCGACGTCGACAGCCCAAACGCGCTACTCGGGCTCTTCAACGTCACGGGAAGGATCAGCGCTGCGGGCGATAGCCTGCTGATCTACCACCCGAACGGCTGGCTGGTGCGGGGGCTGCAGGCGCCCCCGTCGGAGACCGGCTCCCTCAGCTGTCCCTACTCCGGGGGTCCCTCCATCGAACAGGTGGTGCGCGTGGCCGGGTCCATCACCGGCGTCCCCGTTGGGGCACCCCTACGCGCCTTTCATCGCTACACCTACCGCCTTGAGCAGGAAGGGAGCAGGTGGTGGCTGGCCAGGTCCGACGGCAACGTCACCGATATCCTGGCGGGACCGTTCAGCGGAGACGGCTCCGGTTTGAGCCTCACGTACCTCGATTCCGTGGGTCAGCCCACCACCAACCCGACCCAGGTCGCGCGGGTGGACCTGGCTCTGGTGGCGGTGAGCACCGGGGCCGACAGCCAGACCGACACGCTTACGGCAACGATAAGGCCAAGAAACCAATGAGCAGCATACGTATCAGCAAAGAACCAACGAAGGCCAGCGGCTTCGCCATCCCGGCGGCCGTGTTCGTCATCGTCGTCCTCTCACTGCTGGCGCTGGGCGGTCTGTACGTCGCTCAGAACAACGCCACCGCGAACGCCGGCATCCGGCGCGGCTGGGAAGCCCTCTACGCCGCTGACGCCGGAGCCACGCAGATGATGGCCAACTGGGACCGGCACACCTACGGAGCGCTGAGCCCCGGCGACAGTGTGAGCACCGGCTGGCGCACACTGTCCGACGGCTCGCTGTACCAGACCATCGTCTTGCGCGTGGACGCGGGCCTTCCCGACAGTGCCTGGCTATATCGGCTGCGCACGGTCGGCCGCCCGGGGTCCGGCGTATCTGCGCAGCGCACGCTGGTCACCATGATGATTCTGGCACGAGCCACGGGGTTGTGCTGTGACGGGGCGATGAAGGTGCGGGGTCCGCTTCGGATACTGGGCACAGGCCAGGGCGTGAAGGTCTCGGGGCTCGATGAACCACCGCCCACCTGGTCCGGACGCTGTGGGCCCGAAGAAGGCGGTATTCCGGGCATCCGTATGCAGGACACCACCGCCCTGGAGATCAACGGTACCCCAGTGATCGAGGGGTCACCGCCCGTACTCGAGGATGCGTCAATCGACAGTACCGATTTCTACGACTTCGGCGAGCTGACGTATACGGACCTCGCCCGCATGGCCGACAAGAGATACGTCGGAAGCCAGATCTTCACCAACCTAGCGCCAGTGGTCTCCGACGGGAGCTGCGTGACCTCAGCGTCGACCAACTGGGGCGATCCCCTAGACCCCTACGGCGCCTGCTGGGACTACCTCCCGATCATTCACGTCGCCGGCGATCTACAGGTCGCCGGCACCGGCTACGGCCAGGGCATCCTGCTGATCGATGGCGACCTGCTCGTGACTGGTGACTTCGACTTCTATGGTGTGGCCGTCGTGCAGGGAGAGGCCGATTTCAGGGGAACCACGAACATTACCGGCGGACTATTGGTGCATGCCGGCGTGCGGGCAGGCGACGAGAGTTATCTGCGGGGAGGAACAACCATCCAGTACAGCAGCTGTTCAACGGCGCGTGCCCTTTCCGACGCGGTCGCCGCGCAGCCGCTCGCCGGGCGGCACTGGTTCGAGGTACTGGAGTAACGAGTCAACACGCGAGGTACTCGTGAACGGCTGGTCATATCGCGCGCGCACTATCGACGGACAGGTCCGGGAGGGCGTGATCCAGGCGCTAACCGTTGCGGACGCCAACCGCGCGCTGGTGAAGAGACACCTGATCCCGGAGTTGGTCCGCCCGGCCCCCAGGACTCGCGGCATCCAGATCCGCCGCAGGGCCAAGCCGCAGGCGCTGGCGCTGTTCGCACGGCAGTTCGCGACCCTGATCGACGCGGCTGTACCGGCGGTTCAGAGCCTGGAGATCAGTCAAGACCTGTGTGAGGATCGTCAGCTGAAGAAGGCGCTTGGCCAAGTGATCGTCGATGTGCAGGCGGGTAAGAGCCTGGCCGATGCGCTACGGGAGCACCCTGTGGTCTTCTCAGACATCTTCGTGAACATGGTCGAGGCCGGCGAGCAGGGTGGCGTGCTTGACACCATCTTAGCGCGTCTGGCCGTGTACCTGGAGAAGAGCCAGGCTCTGGTGGCTCGCGTCAAGACCGCCCTGGTCTACCCGGCCATCATTTTCTTTGTGGCCATCGCCAGCGCTGCCGTGATGCTGGCGTTCGTCGTCCCGGTCTTCGAGGACATGTTCGCGTCGAGCAATCTCTCCCTACCGTATCCGACCCAGGTGCTCGTCAACATGTCGGAGTTCCTCCAGGCTCGCTGGCTGTGGTTGTTGCTCGGCCTGGTGGGCGTTGTCGTATTCGTGCGCCAGGCCTACGGGACCGAGTCGGGACGCAGGTTCTTCGACCAGCTCATACTTCGCATTCCCGTCATGGGTGATCTGATCCGCAAGACGGCCATCGCTCGCTTCGCTCAGAGCATGGCCTCCCTGCTCACCAGCGGGGCGAACCTGATCGATGCGCTGGTCGCCTCTGCCGGAACCGCCGGCAACGTGATAATGCAGCGCGGGCTGCTCCGCGCCCGTACTCCCATCGAGGCGGGTCAGGGGATCAGCAAGCCGCTAGCCGAGACCGGCATCATGCCGCGCCTCGTATCACGCATGGTCGAGGTGGGCGAGCAGACCGGTCGGCTGGACGAGATGTTCGAGAAGGTCGCGAACTTCTACGACTCGGAGGTCCAGACGGCCGTCGAACGCCTGATGAAGGCACTCGAGCCTGCCCTGATCGTGGTGGTCGGCTTCATCCTGGGCGGCCTGATCGTGGTGGTCGGCTTCATCCTGGGCGGCATGGTCGTCGCTCTGTATCTGCCGATCTTCGAGGCGCTTACGCAGGTCACTCAGTGATGCAGAGTGCTCTGGCGCCGCCTGAGGCGGCGCCAGTGACCACCCTGTCCTTTCACAGGAAAGGCCGCACTAGGCCGTCACCGTCTCCGCCTCTGGCACTGTAACATCCGGCTCGCCCGCCGGCTCGTCGAGCCGTGCCTCATCCTCGCGATGCGTGAAGTGGCGCACGAAGAAGTCGGCTACGTCATCGGTGAGCGAGTACATCACGGGTACCAGCACCAATGTGAGGAAGGTAGCGAACGTGAGACCCGCGATCACGGCGATCGCCATCGGAGCCCACCAGGCCGCTGACTCCCCGCCCCAGTAAAGGTTCGGGCTGAGACGCAAGTAGAGGCCGTAGAAGTCGATGTTCAGGCCGATCGCCAGCGGGACCAGCCCCATCACCGTGGTGATCGCCGTCAGCGTCACCGGCCGGAACCTCGTCATGCCGCCTCGCACCAGAGACTCCAGCCGGCTCAGCCCGTCCCGTTCCCGCAGAATGCCGATGTAGTCCATCAGCACGATCGCGTTGTTCACCACGATACCCGCCAGGCTGATCACGCCCACACCGCTCATGATGATCCCGAACGGCATGCGGAACACCAACAGGCCAATCAGCACGCCCACCGTGGAGAGGGTGACCGAGCTGAGGATGACGAGCGGCTTGAGCACCGAGTCGAACTGGGACACCAGAATGAAGGCGATGAGCAGCAGTGCGGTCGCGAACGCGCCCATCAGGAACGCCGCTGACTCCTGCTGTTCCTCCTGCTGCCCGGTGTAGCGGAGCTCGTAGCCGCGCGGCAGCGCGGTCACGAAATCGGTCAGTGCCGTCTGCACCTCAGCCAGCACAGCGTTGGCGTTGAAGCCAGATCGCACGTCGGACGAGACGGTGACGACGCGGTCCAGGTTCTTGCGGTTGATACCGCTGAAGCTCTCGTTCACGCTCCAGGTCGCCACGGAGGGCAACGGGACTTGACTGCCGTCCTCAGCGACGATCGTGATGTCAGCCAGCGAGTTGAGGTCCCGGCGGTACGGCTCGGCCAGCCGGACCACGATGTCGTACTCATCGTTGCCATCACGGAACTCGCCGGCCTCCACGCCGTTGATCGCGCTGCGCACCGTGAAGCCGATGTCACGCGTGTTGAGGCCGAACAGCTGTGCCCTCTCCCGGTCGATCTCGACCGTGAGTTCGGGGCGGCCGTCGGCCATGTCGCTTTCCAACCCCTCCAGCTTGCGGCCTACCCGCGAGTTCGAGAGGATGGTGACGACCTGGTCGCCCAGGCGCTTCAGAAGCGTGGCGTCCTCACCCACGATCTCGATGTTCACCGGCGGACCCGTTGGCGGTCCTTGCTCCGGCTCCTCGACCACGATCTCGGCACCTGCGACGCCGTCACCGACCGTGTTGCGCATCAGCTCGAGCGTCTCGAACACGTCGTGAGCGCGGTCCTCGTAATCCACGAAATTCACCGCGACCGTGCCGACGTGCGTGCCCGAGCCGCCGAAGATCCAATCACCGGAGCTCGAGCCCGCTGTGGCCACCACTGACTCGAAGTCCTCGCGACCCGAGACATCCCGGAGTTCATCCTCGATCTGCCTCACCATCCGGTCCGTCACGTCAGCGCGCGTGCCGGTGGGAGCCTCCACCTGCGCCCAGACAGTGCTTGGCGGGATATCCTCGGGGAAGAACACCACCCCTTTGCTGAACAGGCCAAAGGCGACGACCGCCAATATCAGCACGGCCACAGCCTGGACCGCGACGATGCCCCGGTGAGCCAGAGTCCAGCGTAGACCCCGCTCATACAGTCGGAGGGTCGCCGGCAGACTCACCTCCTGCAGCCAGCGCGCCGCGGGAGCCAGGGCGTAGCGATGCAGCGCGTAGAGCAGAACCACCGTCAGGGTCAGCAGGACCGCGGTCAGCGGCTGAACGACAAACACGATCAGGAATACCAGCGCCGCCGAACCTGCCAGCGCCCACTTCATCCCCCGGGTGAGTCCCGGGCTCTTCTCACCCTCCGACCGCATGAACAGCGAGCAGAGCGTCGGGTTGATCACGATGGCGACGAACAAGGACGAACTCAGGGTGATGATCAGCGTCAGCGGCAAGAACTTCATGAACTCGCCGACGATCCCGGGCCAGAAGGCCAACGGCGCGAACGCCGCCACCGTCGTAGTCGTCGCGGCGATCACGGGCATCGCCACCTCACCGGTGGCAAGCTTCGCTGCTTCCTTCTTGTCGTAGCCGCGTTCGCGGAAGCGGTAGATGTTCTCGACGATCACGATCGCGTTGTCCACCAGCATCCCGAGCGCCAGGATGAGGCTGAACAGCACCACGAAGTTCATGGTGATGCCCGCCAGCTGGAGGACGCTGAACGACAGAAGCATCGACAGCGGGATCGCAACGCCCACGAAGGAGGCGTTGCGGACGCCGAGGGCGAAGAGCAGCACCGCGACGACCAGGATCAGTCCGGAGATGATGTTGTTCTCCAGACTGCTGACCATCTCGTGAATCTCCTCGGATAGATCGGAGGTGATCGTGACAGTCGTCGTCGGCGGTAAGGAGGGTCGCATCTCTTCGATCACAGCTCTGACAGCGTCTGCCGTCTCGATGATGTTCCTGCCGACCCGCTTCTTGATCCCCAGCGTAACGACCGATCTGCCATCCAACCGGGCGAAGCTGTCGCGCTCCTTGAAGCCGAAATCGACGCTGGCAACGTCGCGGATGTAGACCGGCCGATCCCCAGGCGCCGTGATAACAATGTCCTCGATCAGGCCGGTGTCCTCGAACTCCCCCGGGACCCGGACCAGATACTTGAGGTCCCCGACATCAATCGTTCCGCCCGGGGTCGTGACGTTCTCCTCGCGGATCGCATCAATCACGTCGTCGAAGGCCAGCCCGTAGTATTTCAGCTTGGCCAGGTCCACATTCACCTGGACCTCACGTTCGAGGCCGCCCGACAGCGTCACATCGAGGACCGAAGGGATCTGCTCGAGCTGGTCCTGTAGCTCCTCCGCAACCTGCTTCAGCCGCACGAGGCTGTAGTCCCCGGAGATGTTGACCTGCATGATCGGCCATTCGGCGAAGTTGAACTCGATGATCATCGGTTCCTCCGCCGCATCCGGGAGCTCCGGCTTGGCGATGTCGACCTTCTCGCGGACGAGCTGCAGTGCCTCGGTCATGTCCATCCCGGCCTCGAACTCGACGATGATGTTCGAGTAGCCCTCGACCGAGGTGGACGTGATCTCGGTGACATCGGTGATCTTGTTGAGCTCTTCCTCGAGCGGGCGAGTGATCAACGTCTCGATGTCCCCCGGCGCGACGCCCGGGTAGATCGTGCTGATCGCGATGTACGGGATCGTGATCTCCGGCGACGCCTCCTTCGGTATCCTGAAATAGGAGACCAGTCCCGCGACTATGACGATGAAGGTGAGCACCAGAACACTCGTCGGATGATCAACGGCGAAGGACGTCAGCCACAGCTGCTTGAATCGCCCGTGACCGCCGCCGCCCGTCCGGTCGCTCGACCCGCTGGTTTCCCCTTTATCTTTACCGCCCAAGAACCTGGACATCGTGTTCCTCTATCTCTGAATGACCGCTGGTGGTCTGTCGCTCAGTTCAACACCCGCACCCGATTGCCTACTTCCACCAACTGCTGGCCCCGCACGATCAACCTGTCGCCCTCACTCAGACCTTCCTCAATAACCGTCCGGTTCGCATAGGATGGCCCAAGCAGCACGGCCCGTGCCTCAGCGACCAGGTTCCCCTCCTGTTCGACAGCAAGGAAGACCTGGTAGCCGTCCTCCGTGCGCAGGATCGCTGACTGAGGCACAACGATCACGCCTCGCAGCCTCCGGTTCGCGATCTCCACGTTCGCCACCATGTGCGGCTTGATCGTGCGCTCCGGGTTCTCCATCACGATCTCGATCGGGAAAGTCCGACTGCGGGTATCGACGGCGCTGCCCACGAACCCGATCACACCACCGAACTCACGGCTGGGAAACACCTCGAAGCTCACCCTGGCGCTGTCGCCGGCATGCACCGTAGGCGCGAAACGCTCCGCGACACCGCCCGTCACCTTGAGCCGGTCTACCTCGACGACCCGCGCCACGGGCGTGCCGGGCGCCACCATCTCACCCGCGTCCACAAAGCGGTCGTCGAAGATGCCCGAGATCGGCGAGGCCAGCGTGGTCCGCTGGAGCCGCGCCTCCAACGTTTGCAGCCGGGCCGCCTGCAGCTGCGCCTGGTACCTTGCCTCCAGGTAGGCGATCTCACTCCCGATCCGCTCCTCTTCCCAGAGCTGGCGCTGGCGCTCGTAACGCTCCGCGGCAAGCTCTGCGGCCGCCTGTGCCTCCTCGACCTGAGCCCGGAGCACGTCGTCACGGATCTTGGCGATGGGCGCCCCTTTCCGGACGAAGCTGCCTTTCTCCACGTAGAAGCGCTCGATCACGCCGCTCTCTTCAGCGCTCACCGTCACGTCGTTCATCGCCTCTAGCTCGCCCGTGAGGCGGATGAAGGTGGTGAAGTCAACAGGCGCGACCGTGAGGACTTCCACGTTGACGAGCTTGACATACTCACCGTTCGCCTCTGCGGCCTCGCTCGCCTGGCTGGAGGGTCCACACCCGGCCACTGACATGCTCGCCACCAGCGTGAGCGCCAGCCAGGCGTTCCGATCGAGTCTCATATTCTCCATGATGGGCCCAGCCCCTCTCTTGTCGTCCTCTATTCGGAGATGATCACCGCCGCCTCCCCTGCGGCGGGCACGTCGACTAATGGTACCACGCCAAGCGCATCATCCAGGTCGGCCTGGGCGTTCAGATAGTCGTACACGGCTTGCGCGTAGTTGAACTCCGACTCACGGAGCAGAACCTCCCCTTCCGTCACCTCGAGCTGCGAGCTGATGCCCGCCAGGTATTGCGCGGTCACGATCTCGAACCCGCGCCGCGCCTCGCCGACCGCCCCGCGCTGCGCCTCCGCCCGCTCACGCGCTTCCTCCAGCGCCTCCAGCGCCGTGCGGATCTGGTTCGCGGTTTGCTGCTCCAGCAGCTCCAGCTGCACCTCAGCCTGTCGTCGTGCCAGCTCTCGCTGCTCGACCCGCGCCCAGCGCTGGAACCCGGAGAAGATCGGAACCTCGAGCTGCAGGCCCAGGTAGGCACTGGTGGTCCGCTGGTTGGCGCTCGCGCCGAAGAAGTCGGGGCGCCCGGGATCCTGGGCGATGATGCCGTAGGCGAAGAACGCGGACAGGCGCGGATAGAGGTTCGTACGCTCGTACTTGACCCGCGCATCCTCGAGCTGCCGGTTGAGCTGGGCCTGGCGCAAATCGGACCGCATCTTTCGCGCCACCTCGTAGAGCGTCTCGAACGAGGAACCCAGCGCGTCGCGATAACCCACCAGGCGTAGCAGCTCCCGGTTCGCGCCCTCGTTCGCGTCCGCCGAGGCGAGATCGATCTCCTGCAGGCGGCCCGCCACGCGCACAGGTGCTACATCGTCCAGCCCCAGCTCCACGGACAGATCGCGTTCCGCCGCGGCCGCCGCGTTGGCGGCGCGCCGAAGGTTCGGCCGCAGATTCGCCAGCCGTACCTCGAGCCGCAGAACGTCATAGCTGCTGGCCAGACCGGCGCGCTGCAGCCCCTGCGTCTCCGCAAGCGTCTGCTCCGTCCTCCTGATGCTCTCCTCGGTGACCCGCACCTGCTCACGCGCCAGCAAAGCGCTGTAGTAGGCACGGCGCACGCGTGAGGCGATCCGCTGGGCCTGACCCCTCACCGCCTCCCGCTGCAGCGCCTGGAACCGCCCTGCCGTGCCCACACCGATCAGCGCGCCGGCATCGAAGATCGGCTGGCTGACGTTCAGCCAGGCCGACCAGTTGTTCCCAGTTGTTCTCGGCACCGAAACGCACGGGGATCAGCTCATCGGGCGACGCCGTCGGGTCGAAGATGATCCTGGGGAGGAAGGCCTCCTGGATCTGCAGGTTCCGCTGATAGCTGACCGACGCATCGACGCTGGGGAACAGGCTGCCCCAAGCCTCGCGAACCTGCTGCTCAGCTGTCGCCAGACCCAGTCGGGCGTCTCGCAGGTCCCGGTTGCTCTCGAGGGCCAGTCTGATCGCCTCGTCCAGCGAGTAGGCGCCGCCCTCCGCACCCTGCGCTGACAGACTCCCCGCGAACAGGAAGCTGGCCAGCACCGCTGCGAGACCGCACTTACACCATCTGACTATCCTAGACACGACTCTCTGTCTCCCTTGCCTTGGGCTACTCGCGCGTGACACTTGAAAGGGTGCGCGTACCCGGATCTACGAACCCGAAACCCTATCTGTTTCGACCCCTGGCGCCCCCTGCGGCCGCAACCCGTGGAGCACGAAATCGCTGAAGCGTGCGAACAGATCGGGAGCGCTCAGCCGCTCACCCGTGTGCTGGCAGCGCGCTTCCGCCTTGCAGGCGAGCAACAGGGTTACCAGCCCGTGCACGTGCGTCCACAGATAGAGGACGACCAGGTCAGGGTCCGCCCGGCGGATCGCTCCCGACTCCATCGCCTCCACTACCGTCTGACGGAAGAGGTTGTATCCCCCCGCATCCGGCAGTTCCTCGATGTCCTGAGCGGTATCCGTGTGCGTGCCGAACAGCACCCTGAAGTACTCCCGGTTCTCCAGCGCGAAGCGGATGTAAGCCTCACCCAGCGCGCGCAGGCGCTCGACGGAGCCGTGAGGCAGCCCGGCGATCGCCGCACGCAGGTAGCCGACGAAGCGCTCGAACCCCAGCGTCACCACACGCTTCACCAGCGCCTGCTTGTTCTCGAAGTAGTGGTAGATCGCCGTGGCGCTCATCCCGACCCGGGCCGCCACCCCCCGCATCGACAGCGCGTCGAGGCCACCCTCCGCCGCCAGGTCGCGGGCCGCCTCCAGGATCGCGGCCTCGGTCTCCGCGGCGCGTACCGGGTCTGCAATTTTGGGTGACATCTCACATCTCCCGGTTAACGGTGTAAAGTTTACGGCGTTAAAGTAACAGCGTTAACCCGCCCGTCAAGCCCCGTCTGCCCCCGCTGTCCCCGCCCCACGGGGTCCACGTGACCTGCGGATCGGCTCAACCAGACTCAGGGAGGGCACGCCCGCGGCTGAAGGCGCGCAGGTTGCGCGGATTGTGGGAGGTGAGCGCCGCCGGGCTCAGCCCGTTTCGGCGCCCGGGCCCGGCTTCACAGCGAGGACCTTGTAGCCCAGCCAGAGCAGCAGCGGCGGGATCAGAAGCCGAAGCCACACGAGTTCGATCCTTGTCCGGGTCCGGACACAGCTACGGCCCGCTCACTTCCCGACGCCAGCCGCGTGCCGCGTGGGAGGAGCGGGCCGCTTCGCGTGAGCTCAGGAGGTCTTGGCCGAGGTGATGAGCTTGTTCACCGAGTCCTTGGCGTCGCCGAACAGCATCATCGTCTTCGGGTGGAAGAACAGCTCGTTCTCGACCCCGGCGAAGCCGGCCCGCATGCTCCGCTTGAGCACGAGGATGTGCTCGGCGTAGTCCACGTTGAGGATCGGCATCCCGTAGAGCGGGCTGGTCGTATCGTGCCGCGCCGCGGGGTTCACCACGTCGTTGGCGCCGATCACCACAGCGACGGTAGTCGTCGCGAACGCGTGGTTGATCTGATCCATCGAATAGAGCTCGTCGTAGGGGACGTTGGCCTCCGCCAGCAGCACGTTCATGTGGCCTGGCATTCGTCCCGCCACCGGGTGGATCGCGTACTTCACGTCCACGCCACGTTCCTTCAGCACATCCGAAAGCTCACGCACCGCGTGCTGGGCCTGCGCCACGGCCATACCGTAGCCCGGGGCGAAGATCACCGAGTTGGAGTAGGCCAGGATCATTCCCGCCTCCTCAGCCGAGACGTCCCGCACCGTGCCGGCCGCGGCACCGGCCCCGACGCTACCCGCGACCACATCGGCCGTGCCTACGGCGGCGAACAGCACGTTGGCCAGCGAGCGGTTCATCGCGACGCACATGATGTTCGTCAGGATCAGCCCCGACGCGCCAACCAGCGAGCCGCTGATAATGAGCACGCGGTTGTCGACGACGAACCCGGCCGCGGCGGCTGCGAGACCCGAGTACGAGTTCAGCAGCGAGATCACAACGGGCATGTCCGCGCCGCCGATGGGGATGACCGAGCTCACGCCCAGTGCCAACCCTACCCCGACGAGGACGAGGAAGACCGTGATATTCGCATCGAACGCGACGAGGTAGACCGACAGCGCCACCGCTGCCAGCAGCAGCAAGGCGTTCATCGTCTTCCGCAACGGCCAGGTGACCGGAGCACCCGTCATCAGGTTCTGGAGCTTGGCGAACGCGATCATGCTGCCGGAGAAGGTCACCGTGCCGATGATGGTGCCCGCCATGATGCTGACGCCGGATTCGTCCGTCATGACCTGGCCGGGGCCGAGCAGACGAATGAACTCCGATATGGCAACCAGCGCCGAGGCGCCGCCGCCGAAGCCGTTGAAGATACCGACCATCTGCGGCATGGCGGTCATCTGCACGGCCCGCGCCGAGACCGATCCGATGAGCGCGCCGATGATGCCGCCCACCAGGATCATCTGCCAGTTGGCGAAATTCGTCTCCAGCAGCGTGACGACGATCGCGATCGCCATACCGATCGCCGCGATCACGTTCCCCGACCTGGCCGTTTTCGGCGACTGCAGCCTCTTCAAGCCGAAGATGAAGAGCGCCGCAGCGACCAGATAGCTCAGGTTAGCAATAGTGAAGAAACTCATAGTCG
>JBDHKG010000130.1:0-9378 GCA_039586495.1 Gemmatimonadota bacterium
GTGAAGGCAAGGGTACGGGTGGCGTGCGCGAGGACGTGTTGAGTGTCGACCTGCGCAACCTGTCACGGCCACCGGTCGGCTACACGCTGGTCGGCTGGCTGCTGCGCCCGGATGGAACGGCGTTTCGGTTGCCGGATGTAACCGGGCCACCGCCGGAGTACGCGAGTCTACTGAACGCCGACGCGGAGCTGCTGGAAGGTGTCGTCACGGAGACCGGGATCCTCGACGCGAATGTCCGCGTGGTCGCCGGCGCGGCCGGTGTGGAGTTCAGCGATTTCCTGACCGTCCTCATCACGCTGGAGCCGAAGCCCGGCACGGCCGGCCCGGGACCGATTCCGGTTCAGATGGGCGCATTGCCGGAGGAGTAGCGTCGGCTTCACGCTGACCTCCAGAGTCAGCGGGAAAGGGCGAACATGGGGCGAGCCTTCTCGGCTCGCCCCAGTTTTTTTGGTGCTGATTTCTTCCTGCAGTCGCCGATAGCCATCTCCGCGTCACCCGCAAGCCGGCTCCCGATGGGACGCGGCGCCGACCTGCCGGCTGGGGCGACTTCCGTGGATTGAGGGCCGATCCTGTCTGGCGCGATTTGCTCTATGATACTCTTTATAATAATAGACGGTAGTGATAGACGATAAGAGACCGGCAGATGCGGGCCAGCCTACAAGGCCGAAGCAAGTGGCGGGCGCGCGCCGGGGCGGCCCCGCTCTTGGCCTCGTGCTTGTCCCGGCGCGGCGCGGCGGCTAGAGTTCGGCGTTTCACCGCCTGAGTTGCCTGCCGTAGGTCGGTCCCACACTGGGGAGAGCGGAGTCGCGAAGAGGAGAGGAGCCATGCCGGGCCGCCGAGTCATCCGTCCCATCATCTCATCCATCATCCTGCTCTTCAGCCCGGCTCCCACGGCCACGCCGGGCCTGCTGTCGGCCGCCGGAGCGGCGGGGGATGCCAAGGTCAGCGCCCCCCCGGACAGCGCCGTGCCGGTTGAGCTGCTGGCGGGTCGGCGCGCGGCGCTGCTCGCGACCCTCGAGCCAGGGATCGCCCTGGTCCGGAGCGCCGATCGCCGCAGCTTCCACGAGCACCCCCAGGACTCGGACTTCCGGCAGGACAACAACTTCTACTACCTCACCGGCATCGAGGCGCCGGGGTCCTGGCTGGTCCTGTTCAAGCCCGAGCGGGGCCCGGGCAAGCTGCTGCTCTACGTGCCGGAGCGCGACCCCGCCAGGGAGGTCTGGACGGGAGCGCAGCTCGGTCCGGGGAGCGAGGTGGCGGAGTTGACGGGCATCGAGGCCGTGCGCCCGGCGTCCGAGTTCCAGGCTGACATCCTCAACCGGCTGGGCCAGCCCGAGGCGTTCAGGGAATACCCACGGATCTACCTGCCGCTGGGCGAAGGTGTGGAGAGCACGGGGCAGGTCGTCGAGCTAGCCGTTCAGGCGCGTCGCTCGATCTCGGACCTGGGGAAGCCGCTGGCCGAGCTCAGGCTGGTCAAGGATACGCTGGAGCTGGCGCGACTGCGGCGCGCCGTCGCCATCACCGCCGAGGCGCAGCGGGAGGCGATGAAGGCGGCTCGTCCCGGTATGTACGAGTACGAGCTCGAGGCCGTTGTGGAGTACGTCTTCCGTTCGCGTGGCGCCGAGCGCGTCGGGTTCCCCAGCATCGTGGGCTCGGGTCCGAACAGCGTGATACTCCATTACGACAGGAACCGGCGGCGGATGGAAGAGTCGGATCTCGTCGTGATCGACATCGGTGCGGAGTACGGCTACTACAGCGCTGACCTCACGCGCACCTTACCGGTCGGCGGGAAGTTCAGGCCACGGCAGCGGCGGATCTACGAGCTGGTGCTGGCGACGCAGGCTGCCGTGATCGACTCGGTCCGCCCCGGGATGACTTTCTGGGAGCTGGAGCGGATCGCGCGGAGCTATATGCGGGTGCACTCCAAGGGGCTGTGTGGTGGGAACGGGTGTGACAGGTACTTCCGGCACGGGCTGGGGCACTGGCTGGGGATGGATGTCCACGATGTGGGCAGCTATGCCACGCCCTTCGCGCCCGGTATGGTGCTGACCATCGAGCCCGGCATCTACCTGGCCGACGAGGGCCTGGGCGTGCGGATCGAGGACGATGTGCTGGTGACCGAGGACGGCCACGAGGTGCTCTCGGCCGACGCGCCCCGCAGCGTCGCCGAGATCGAAGCCTTGATGTGCCAGGCGGCGGAGCCGAGCGGCCGCCGTTGAGCGCGCCGCGACAGCTCGCGGGTCGGCACTGGGGGTCCGCTCGCTTCACCGCTCGCGTGCAGCATCGGGGCGTTGAGGCGCTGTCGAGCCCGCTCGCGAGTTACGCTCGTCGGACCCCCAGTGCCTCCTGTACCTGTACGCGACTTCCGCTCCGAGGGCCCACGTCACCTCCCGTTGATCTCGCGCATGCGAGTTGGGGTCGGAAAGCCTCCGTCAGCGGGCGTGCATGTCGCTTGGAGGCTCCGCTAGTGCGGCTGCTGAAGAAATGCCCCTTTCGTCTTCCAGGGGGACCCCGGCGCCGACCAAGGACCGCGTCCCTTTTTGAGCAGCCTGCTAGTGCGGCCCCTGGTTCGTCCTGCCTTGAGAGAGACTGGCGGGTGGCACTCCCCAGGGCGTCGGCTGGTGCAGGTCGCACTCCTCGACCGGCTCGGTGCCCGGCTTGAAGACCTCGGAATAGACGCCATCGAGCGGGCAGTACTCGGTGGCCAGCTTGCCGCTCAGCTTGTCCACCGTGCGGTAGATCAGGCCGCCAGGCGAGCGCCACGGCTCCGGGATGGGCCGGTTCTGGTAGACCCGCTGCATGAAGGCGCCCCAGACCGGCGCGGCATGCGCGCCGCCCACCGCGCCCTCGAAGATCCGCGTCGGCTCGTCCAGCCCGATCCACACGCCGGCCAGCAGGTCGGGCGTGAAACCGACGAACCAGATGTTCGTCTCGTCGTTCGTCGTTCCGGTCTTGCCGGCCGCAGGTATCTCGGGGGCGAGGTACTGGTTGCGGATGCGCCACGCCGTACCGGTGTTTACGACGTCCTGCAGGATGCTGAGCAGGATCCAGGCCGTCTGCGGGTCGAGGATCTCCTCGCGCTGGGGCTCCGCTTCCCAGATGGTGCGGCCCGTCTTGTCCTCGATCCGCAGGATCGGCTGAGGCACGACTCGGGTCCCCAGGTTGGCGTAGGTGGTGAACGCCTCGACCAGCTGCAGCGGGACCACGTCAACGGCGCCGATCGCGGCGGCGGCGACCCGCGGGATCGGTGTGCGGATCCCCATGCGGCGCGCCATCTGCGCCACCGTCTCCATCCCGACCTGCTGCGACAGCTTGACCGTCACGACGTTGATCGAGCGGCGCAGCGCGTCCCGCAGCGTCATCGGGCCGTTGAAGCGATTGTTGTAGTTCTTGGGCGACCAGATCCAGGTGGAGTCGCCTTCCGGATCATACTGGTCGAGCTCGAGCGGCGCGTCGTAGATGACGTAGGAGACCGGGTAGTCGCTGGCGAGCGCCGCCGTGTAGACGAACGGTTTGAACGCTGACCCGGTCTGGCGCAGCGCCTGCGTCGCTCGGTTGAACTTGGAGTGGTTCCAGTCCCTGCCGCCGAGCAGAGCGCGGACGAAGCCGGTCTTCGGGTCGAGCGCGATGAACATCCCCTGCAGGTACGGGGTCTGGGCCCAATCGATGGAATCGGGTGGCAGCTCGAGCGCTTCCTCGTAGGTCATGTGCTCGTAGTCCGGCACGGACTCGAGCAACGTGAGCTGCGCTCTGAGCGCCGAGTCGGCAATCGCCTGCATCTCGAGATCCAGCGTCGTATAGATCTGGAAGCCGGCCTGATAGAGGTCGCTTCCAAAGCGATCGTCCAGCATCTGACGCACCCACTCCACGAAGTACGGCGCGATCTGATACTCCCGGCCGCGAGGCCGCGAGCGCGGCAGCGGGTACGCTTTCGCCGCCTCGGCCTCGGCTTCGCTGATGTAGCCCTGCTCGGCCATCAAATCGAGCACCAGGTTCCGTCGCCGGAGCGACAGCTCAGGGTTGCGGAAGGGCGAGAGGCGAGAGGGCGCTTGCGGCAGAGCCGCGAGCAGCGCGGCCTCCGGGAGGTTGAGCAGCCGGGCCGGCTTCCCGAAGTAGTAGTGAGAAGCGGTCTCGATCCCGTAACCAGCCCCGAAGTGTATCTGATTCAGGTAGGCCTCGAGGATCTCGTCCTTCGAGTAGATGCGCTCGATGTCGCGGGCGACTTTCGCCTCCTTCGCCTTGCGCAGCGGCGACACATCGAAGCCGATCCGGTCGGGGAACTGGTTGCGCGCAAGCTGCTGCGTGACGGTGCTGCCACCGGGCCGGCCGGGACCGTAGATTAGATACTCGATCGTCGCCCGCGTGAAGCGCCGGAGGTCGAGACCGCGATGGCTGTAAAAGCGCTTGTCCTCGATGGCCACGAAGGCCTGCGGCACGTAGGCCGGCAGGTCAGCCAGGTTGATGACGGTCCGCCGCTCGAGGAAGAACTCATGGATCAGGCTTCCGTCACCGGCGTAGAGCTTCGAGGATTCCTCCGGTTCCCAGACCGTGATCTGCGCGATGGACGGGCAACGCTCGTCCAGGCAGATGCGGGCCCAGGAGCCCCAGGCCAGCCCGATCCCGGCGCAGACGCCGAAGAGCAGGGCCAGCATAGCGATGCTATGCCAGGGACGGAAGCGCCGCAGGGCGCGGGGGAGCCGCGAGCCCTGTGACCGGGGGCGCGTTGGCCGGGCGGACCGGCGCCGGGTTCGCAGAACGCTCACACTTCGTTGGACGCGCTCGAACATCACCAGGCTTTCCTCACGCGCGGCGGGCAGGTGGCCGATTAAGATGCCGGCCACAGTCCACCGCTCGCCGCGAACTCGCTGAGTCACTCGCGCTTGCCAGCGCTATGGCGCAGCAGGATGATACGCCGAGTTCGGGTCGCGGGGTAGAGCCCGGCCAGATGCCAGTCGGCGCGCTCGCGATTTCCTGTGCCACTCCGCGTGGGCGGGCTCGGGTAAGCGGGTTCGGCCCGGCGGGAGGGCTCCCGCGGGTGGGGGTCGCCAAACGGCCGCTGCGTGGCCCCGGGGCGTGCCTCTTGACAAGATCTGGGGCATGGCCTAAGATGGGCCAGTGTCTCTAGCCCACCAAGCCATTCGACAAATCGGTTCGTAGGCGTGGCGTCGGCGGACGCTTAGCGTCCGTTTCTAGATAGACGATGCAGCCAGCGACTCGACCTGAGCGCGGCAGAGGCGTGCGAGATCGGGTCGTGCAATCGTGGTGTTGAGGAGGAGAGCCATCGTCTGAGCGCTACGTTGTGAGTTTCCTACAGTTCGTTCACCTAGGTTCCGTGCTGGAACGCCGTAGCCGTTGGCGGTCCGGGAGTGCCGCGTGTGCGGGTTTCCGGCATCGGGGGGGCATTGTCTGTACGCTGAAGGAGGAGGCCGTGAGAAAGTACGCATTTACCTCACTCGCGTTGGCGGGGCTGTTGGCGTTGCTGGTAACCAGCGCCTCGCCGGTCGCGGCTCAGGTGACGACCGGTAAGCTGACCGGTGTCGTCACGGACGCCCAGACGGGCGAGCCGCTGGCCGGGGCGCAGGTCTACCTGGAAGGGACCGGTCGAGGCGCGTTAAGTGCCGAGAACGGGCGGTTCTTCGTCGTCAACGTCCCACCCGGCGTCTACACGGTGATCGCCGAGCTGATCGGTTATCAGACCTACCGTGTAGAGAACGTGCAGATCTCCATCGACATGACCAGGGCCGTGGACTACGAGCTGACCCCACAGGCGATCGCGGTGGAGGAGATCCGCGTGGAAGCCGAGCGGACGCCGCTCATCCGGCTCGATGCCACGAGTTCGTTGAACACCACGACGGGCGCGGAGCTGGATGCGCTGCCGGTGACCAGTATCGAGGAGGCGCTGACGCTACAGCAGGGCTTCCTGGAGGTGCCGGAGAACACGAACATCCTCGCGTTCGTCGACACGCGGCGGGGGATTAACCCGATCCGGATTCGCGGCGGTCGTAGCGGTGAGACGCTGACGCTGATCGACGGCATCCCGATCAACAACTTCGTGTTCGGCGGCCCGGCGTTCAGCATCACGCGGAAGGCCGTCAGCCAGATCGACTTCATCCGCGGTGGCTTCGAGCCGCAGTACGGGAACGCCCTGTCGGGGATCATCAACATCAGCACCCGTGAGGGCGGCACGGATCTGCGTGGGTCCTTCGAGTATCAGACGACCGAGATCGCCGGTGCGATCGGCAGTGACCCGGATGACATCGAGAACTTCGATTTCTTCGAGGGTTACATCAGCGGCCCGGTGCCGGGCACGGAGTTCGGCGCCGAGAGCCCGCGGCTGCGCTTCATGCTGGCCGGTCGGCAGATGGGCGGTGCCGAGCGCGTGCTGGAGTTCGATGATGACGTCTACGACCCGGCCACGAGGACGCGTCCGGAGACGACGCGGCTCACGCCCGCGAACTGGGACGTCTTCGCCGGCTGGCGCGCCTTCGGGTTCGATGATACCCGGGACATCATGGGCAAGCTGACCTTCCTGTTCACGCCGACCATCAAGCTGAACCTGAGCGTCATCGACTTCCGGCGGCAGCAGCAGGTCTTCGATTTCGACTGGATGCGCTATTACGCCAATTTCCTCGATTCGCAGCTGGTCAATACGGAGGCGGACACCGTCTGGGCGATGGGTCTGGAGGACAACTGGGACGCGGCGCAGGCTTCGGTCCAGATCGACCGCACGCTGGCGGTGGCGAGCTTCAACCAGACGTTCGCGCGGACGGCGTACAGCATCAAGGCGGGGATCTTCGAGCAGAGCCGCACGAGCTGCAACTTCTACAATGGTCTCTGCCTGCGGGATGCGTTCGACGACCCGAACTTCGACAACAACCGGTTCGAGTTCGGCTACGGTGGTGAGAAGCTCTCGACCCTCGTTACGCGTTTCGACATTCAGTCGCAGGCCACCGACCATCACAACCTGCAGGCCGGCGTCTACTACGAGCGTCACGACCTGGACTACGAGCAGACCTCGAACTTCGGCGTCAACGAGGTGCTGGTGGTCGACCAGTTCTACCGCGCGGAGCCGTTCAACGCGGCGGCCTACGTCCAGGACAAGGTCGAGTACGACTTCGTGACGGTGGCCATCGGCTTCCGCTTCGACTGGGGTAAGGCCGGCGGGCTCTTCTTCCGCGATCCACTGGATCCGACGAACGGGACCACTACGATCGACGTGTGCGACAGTCCCGGGGACTTCGGACCGGCGACGCACCCGATCACGGGCGAGCTGATCACGCCGAACTCGGCCTGGACGATCGGGACCTGCAGCGGCGCGACACGCGACTCGGCCGCGGTCATCGCATTCGCCGACGACCTCGAGGAGTCGAAGACGCGGACGCAGTTCAGCCCGCGGATCGGTGTGAGCTTCCCGGTCACGGCGACGTCGAGCGTCTTCTTCAACTTCTCGCGACTGAGCCAGAACCCGCTGTTCAACAACATCTATCAGAACACCTCGATCGGTATGCCAGGCGAGGCGATACCGTGCGGCTTCACGGATCCCGGGTCCGAGCTGAGGAACGAGTGCGGGCCGATCATCGAGTCGACGACGTACACAGTGGCGTACCTGGGCAACCCGAACCTGCTGATCGAGTCGACGACGACGTACGAGATCGGCTACCTGGCCGAGATGTTCGACGACTACGGGATCAGCCTGATCCTGTTCAACAAGGACCAGTTCGGTCTCACCGGTCTGCGCCAGGCGTTCGGGATCTCCGATCCGGGTGCGACCTACGGGACCAGCACGCCGGCGTACTCGGTGCTGGGGAACCAGGACTACCAGACGGTGCGCGGCTTCGAGATCGGGCTGCGCCGGCGCGTGAGGAGCTACTGGGGCTTCGACCTCAACTACAGCTACTCGCAGTCGCGCACGAACGCGGCTCCGCCGGATCGGGAGTTCGAGAACCAGGACCAGGGGCTGCCAGCCGTCAACCGCGAGATCATCTCGGACATCGACGTGCCGCACAGGTTCAATGCCATCTTCTACTTCGCGGCCGGTGAGGAGCCGCCCGAGATCAGGCTGGGCGACTTCAACCTGGGCTCGGTGCTGAAGCACACGAGCTTCGCGGTGACGCTCCAGGCGCAGAGCGGTTACCCCTACACACCTACGCGTGGGTTCCTGGCGGGCACGCAGTTCAACGAGCGGTTGCTGCGCAACACGGCGCGCGGCCCGGGCTTGTGGTGGATAGATCTGCGAGCGGAGAAGAACTTCCGGATCGCGAACCTGCTGTACGGAGCGTTCCTGCGCGTGGACAACGTGTTCGACACCAAGAACTGCATCCAGCCGTTCGAGACCACCGGCGATTGCGATTCGGGCGCCATCGACCAGCTGCGTGCGCGGCAGGGCAACTCGACGAACCCGGAAGCGGTGAACAGCACGTACTACGACCGGCCGCAGATTTTCGGCGCGCGGCGCCGGATCAACTTCGGCCTGCGGATGAGCTTCTAGAGCCGAACAGGGCGGCGGAGTCGCGCGCGACCGCGCGACTCCGCCGGGTTCGTGCCGTTGGGACGCAGAGCAGCTGGTTCACAGAGGTTTTGAGGTCTGAGGGCCGCTATCCAGCGGCGGCATGACAGATCAACCATCGATCGGAGGATAGTTTCGTGGTTCCTCATGGTTTGACACCGAACAGAGTCGTGGCGGCGGTCGGTTGCCTGGCGCTGGCTTACCTGGCCCTGGCCCGGCCGGCTGCTGCGCAGGAGGAGCCGCCGCGTTTCATCGAGGTGGACCCGATGATCGCGGCGGAGACGGGGGCGCAGCCGTGGGATGTCCACGCGGCGCTGAGGGAGGTGCGCTCGCGGTTCGCGCTGTTCGGCGAGGGCGACCGCGCCTTCACGAGTCTGAGGCTGGTGGGCGACAACCGCATGTACGAGACAAACACGGGCCCGGGCGATGAGTACTACCTGTGGAATGGGGGGCCCGCCATCTGCCAGTACGGGACTCAGTTCAGCGGCGGCTGCTACTTCCAGTCGTTTGGGATCCCGATCATGTGGGCAGCGCCGCGCAGCGAGTGGGTGAATTACCTGGTGGAAGGCGTGGAGAGCATGCGGAACGTCCGGGGCGAGCCGGCGGGCTTCACGGTGCTGTGGAACGGCGAGACCTTCGCCCGGCCGAAGGACATCAACGCGGCGGACGGGCTGGTGGGCACGCTGCTCTCGGGCCTGGTGAGCACGGAGGACGGGACGTGCCGGGACCATTCAGCCCCGCTGGGTGGCTCGAACATGCCGGCGGGCTACCAGCTGTTGCCGGGGAGCAACTGCCCGGAGACCTGGTCGTTCGGCGGCACGACCTGGCTGGGTGACCGGCCGATCCCGCCGGACAACTGGATCGCCTGGTTC
>JBDHKG010000031.1:0-26045 GCA_039586495.1 Gemmatimonadota bacterium
ATCTACTACTACGAGATCGATGAGTGGGAGTTGTTCGATCTGGAACGAGATCCCGACGAGCTGCGCAGCGTGTACGGCGACCCGGAGTATGGCCCTGTGGTCGAAGAGCTCAAGGAGAGGCTGGCCGAGCTCCGGGCCGAGTACAACGCTCCCGAGCAGGATCCTGTTCCCTATCCCGAGGGTTAGTCGAACACGCAAGCTGAAGGGAGTTTCCCATGGCAGCAAAGAGCTCGGTCCGCTATCTGGCGGCCCTGATACCGCTCCTGTTCGCAGGCTCGCAGGCCAGCTCGCCGAACGCGCCGCTTGAGTTCGGCATCTCCTTCGATCAGTCCCTCAGCGCGGAGCCGCTGGATGGGCGCATCCTGCTCATCATCACGGGTAGCGAGGAACGGGAGCCCAGATTCCAGGTCGACGCAGGCATCAGTGCTCCTCAGGTTTTCGGGATCGACATCGAGGGTCTCAGGCCCGAAACCGAGGCGGTGATCGATGCCGACGTCTTCGGCTTCCCACACGCGAGCCTCGCCGAGCTACAGACGGGCGAGTACTACGTCCAGGCAGTGCTTCACAAGTACGAAACGGTCCACCTGAAGAACGGGAAGACCGTGAAGCTCCCAATGGACCGCGGCGAGGGACAGCGCTGGAACCGTGCTCCGGGCAACCTCTACAGCACGCCCCGCTCGCTGCGCATCGATCCACGCCAAGCGACGCGTATCTCGATCCAGCTCGATCAGGTGATACCGCCGATCACCGAGCCCGAGGACACCGAGTACATCAAGCACGTCAAGATCCAGAGCGAGCTGCTGACCGAGTTCTGGGGGCGGCCCATGTACCTCGGCGCCCACGTGCTAGTGCCTGAGGGTTTCGACGAGCATCCCGAGGCACGCTACCCGATCGCCATCTTCCACGGCCACTTCCCGGCCGACTTCGGCGGGTTCCGAACCGAGCCGCCCGATCCCGACCTGGAGTGCGAATACAGCCAGCGCTTCCACGTCGAGTGCTACAACCGGATCGTTCAGCAGGAGGCCTACGACTTCTACCAGCGTTGGATCAGCCCCGACTTCCCACGCCTGCTCATCGTGGAGATCCAGCACGCGAATCCCTACTACGACGACTCCTACGCCGTGAACTCGGCGAACCTGGGGCCGTACGGCGATGCGATCACCTACGAGCTGATCCCCTACCTCGAGGAGCGGTTCCGGGGCATCGGCGAAGGCTGGGCGCGTTTCCTCTACGGTGGGTCCACCGGCGGCTGGGAGGCGCTCGCCGTGCAGGTCTTCTACCCGGACGAGTACAACGGGACGTTCGCGGCCTGCCCCGACCCGATTGACTTCCGCGCCTACACGCTCGTCAACATCTACGAGGACGAGAACGCCTACTACGTGGTTGGCCAGTTCAAGCGCGTCGAGCGGCCCGGCCACCGCAACTGGCTGGGCGAGGTGGATGTCACCCTGAGAGAGTACAACCACCTGGAGCTGGTGCTCGGTACGAAGAACCGGTCGGGCGACCAGTGGGACATCTGGGAGGCCGTCTATTCACCGATGGGCGACGACGGCTATCCGAAGCGGCTCTGGGACAAGTACACGGGCGCGATCGACCACGAGGTCGCCGAGTACTGGAGGGAGAACTACGACCTCCGCTACATCATGGAGCGCGATTGGGAAACCCTGGGTCCGATGCTCGAGGGCAAGGTTCACATCTACTGCGGCGACATGGACAACTGGTACCTCAACAACGCCGTCTACCTGACTGAGGAGTTCCTCGAAAGCACGACGGACCCGTACTACAACGGCGAGGTCGACTACGGCGACCGGGCGGAGCACTGCTGGAACGGCGACCAACAGAACCCCAACCACATCTCACGGCTGCGCTACAACACGATGTACTTGCCCAAGATCCTGAGGCGGATTGAGGAGACAGCCCCGGCGGGCGCCGACTTGACCAGCTGGCGATACTGATGCCGGCTTGAAACAGCGGAGATCTGTCCAACGTATGGGGTAGATGAGCGGCCGGTAGCAGCGTAGAGGTAGCAGCACAGAGGAGGAGGGCTCATCTATGGCCGCCATCCATCCACCCGCACGTCGTTCCCTGCTCATCGCACTGCTCGTCTCCGCCGCAGCGGTCCTCGCCTGCTCGGACGACCCCGTATCGAGCGATAGCGAGAACAACGGCCTCGAGTATGTGACACCGGAGGACGTCGGTTTCTCGTCGACGGCGCTGCAGGAAGCGATCGACGGTTTCGACCAGATCGGCTCTGCGGCCGTGATTGCGCTATACGAGAATAAGGTCTTCTTGTCTTGGGGCGACGTGGATCGGAAGTTCTGGTGTCACTCGATCAGAAAAGCCTTCCTCAGTGGGCTCTACGGCATCTACGTGGGCCGCGAGGTGATCGACACTAGCAAGACCCTCGAAGAGCTGAACGTCGATGACATCCCGCCCAGCCTCACTCTCGAGGAGAAACAGGCAAGGGTTGCCGACCTTCTGAAGTCCCGCTCGGGCGTGTACCACCCGGCCGCGGGGGAGACCCCGGAGATGGAGGCCGAGCGACCGGAGCGCGGCAGCCATCCGCCGGGCACCTTCTTCTACTACAACAACTGGGACTTCAACGTCGCCGGCGTCATCTTCGAGCAAGAGACCGGCGTCGGGATCTTCGAGGCCTTCAAGCAGGAGATCGCCGATCCGATCGGCATGGAGGACTTCGTGGTCGAGGACGGCTACTACCACTATGAGCCCGAGAAGTCCATGCACCCCGCCTACCCCTTCCGGATGACCGCCACCGACATGGCGAGGTATGGACTCCTCTACCTGAGGAACGGGAGCTGGAACGGTAGGCAGATCATTCCAGAGGACTGGATCGCCGTGAGCACGACCGCGCATTCCGTTGAGGACCCTGAGTCGGGAATCGGCTACGGAATGATGTGGTACGTGATACCGGAGGATCTCCCGCCGTTCGGCCCCGGGTTCGCACATTCAGGAATCGGCGTTCACCTGCTGCTCGTCCTGCCCGAAGACAGACTGGTGATCGTCCATCGGGTCAATACCGATGAACCCTGGACCATAACGGGTGAGGACTATCTACCACTGATCGCAGCGATCGTCGACGCACGCATTCCCGACTGAGTCACTTGGCCCGAACGCCGCCGGCTCACGGGGCTCCGCAAAGCTCGCTTGTTTCCCTCGGTTGCTGGCAGGATTCCACGATCGCCTGATAGACGAGCGTTCGGAACTTGTCTTGCAGATCGAGGCCGCCAGTTGGAAGTAGCTGGGCCATGAAGACCGCCAGAAGTCCCTCCAGGGGATCGACCCAGTAGAGCGTGTAGTACGCGCCACCCCAACCGTACGCACCCGGCGTCCCCATACGACCGGCGCTGCCGACGTCGGTCACGATCTCGAACCCGAGACCGAAACCGAAATCGCCTTCCGCGTACAGGTCGCCCACGTGGTTCGACGTCATCAGCTGCACCGTTTTTGGCCCGAGCAGGCGCACACCGTCCAACTCGCCGCCACCCAGCAGCATCTGGAGAAAGCGCGCGTAGTCCCCCGCGGTCGAGAGCAACCCGGCCCCGCCCGAGTAGCTGGCGCGAGGACCGTCGACGTAGGCGCCCTGCCCCAGCCCCTCGTCCGGGGCCCGAACAAGCGCACCCTCGCTGGCCGAGTAGACCGCAGCGAGCCGGTTACGCTTCTCAGGGGGCAGGTAGAAGTGTGTGTCTCTCATGCCAAGCGGATCGAGAATGCGCGTCTGGAAAAACTCGGCCAGGTTCATCCCCGAGACCCGCTCCACGACGTATCCCAGCACATCGGTCGAGAACCCGTAGACGAAGCGCTCGCCCGGCTGGGCCACGAACGGCAGCCCGGCCAGCTTCTCCATGCTCGCGCCGATCGGTTCCTGTTTGTCGGCGAAATACCAGAAGTAGAGCCCCGCATTCTTGTAGAGTTCTTCCACAAACCCGGTACCGTAGGAGATCCCTGAGGTATGGGTGAGCAGGTCGCGCACGGTGATCTCTCGCTCCGCCGGCACGATTGTGTACCCAGTTGACTCGCCAGGCCCTTCCTCGTCGCGGATGGCCACGCTGGTGTTGCGAAACGCCGGGATATAGCGTGAGACGGGATCGCTCAGCGACAAACGCCCTTCCTCCACCAGCATCATCACGGCCACACTGGTCACCGCCTTGGTCATCGACGCGATCCGGAAGACCACATCGGGCGCCATCTCCCTTCCGCTCTCCATATCCGCGTAACTGTAGCCCTCGAGCTGCGCGATACGCCCGTATCGGGCCACCAATGTCACCGCGCCCGCAATCTTCCCGGCGTCAACATACTCTTGCATGAGCGCGTCGATTCGCTCCAGCCGTTCCGACGACAGACCGACCTGCTCGGGCTCCGCGACCGGAAGCCACTGCGCGAGCGCCGGCGCCGCGAGGGCCAGGCTCAGCAGAAAACCGACGAACGCGACTCGGTAGGGCTTCATGACGTCCTCACCTCGGAATCAGCCTGTTTCCTCAGGCGCACCGACTCACACGGTAGTCGCAAGTAGAGGCGCGCTGCGATCCAAATCAGCCAGCCAGTATGGCAATCTCGCCTGTACCCGTACATTATTACAATCCGTCAGCACCGACCCTGTGACAAGCGCTCATTGTGCAAGCCCGTTTTCACTGAAAGGAGGCCGGACATGGTTCCGTGTCGGACCGTGTACCACCACGTTCTCCCCACACTATCGCTGCTTGGCGCGCTACTCCTCCAGCCAGCGGCTGAGAGTACAGCGCAAACAAGCTCGCTGGCCGAACGCGTGGAGATCCGACGGACGTCCTACGGCGTCCCCCACATCCTGGGGGAGGATTTGGCCTCGGCGTTCTTCGGCCTCGCCTATTGCCATGTCGAGGACTACGGCGAGCGCGTCGTGATGGGGCTCGTTCGAGCACGAGGCGAGCTCGCCCGCTACCTGGAGCCCGACTCGCTGGACTCCGATTTTCGCAATCGGGCTTCGTTCGCGCGTGCGGTCGAGACCTACCACCTGCTGGACCAGGACATGCGCGATGTGTTCGAAGGTTATGCTGCCGGGGTCAACCACTACATCCAGCTCCATCACGAGGAGTTTCCGGACTGGGTGCGGCCGACCTTCAGCGGACACGATGTCGCTGCCCGTTGGATCGAGGGAGTGAGCTGGGGAAGCGTCCGCCGCTTCCTGAGGAGATTGGCTGAGCGCCAGGACACGGTGGCGGCGGAACGAGCAGGCGAGGAGGGATCCAACGCATGGGCGTTCGCGCCGAGTCGCACCAGGTCGCGCAAGGCGATTCTGGTGCGCAATCCACATCTGAACTGGGACGCCGGCTACTACGAGGCGCAGGTCACCGTTCCCGGGGTCATCAACTTCTACGGTGACTTCCGCGTCGGCTATCCCCTCTTCTACAACGGTGGATTCAACGAGAATCTCGGCTGGGCGACCACCAACAACAGCCCTGACCTAGACGAGATCTACGCCCTGGATGTCGATCCGGAACGTCCGGACCATTACCTCTTCGACGGCGGCTCGGTGCCGCTCAGGCGCGAAACGGTCACCGTCGAGTTCAAGAACGGGGTAGGTTCGGGACGCGAGACGCGCGAGTTCTTCCACTCGCCCCTTGGCCCGGTCATTCATCGCGGCGGCGGAAAGATCTATATCATCCGCGCGGCCGGCGATGGGGAGTTCCGAGCCGCCGAGCAGTTTCTCCGCATGATGCGCGCTCGCAACCTCGAGGAATGGAAGGACGCCATGCGCATGCGGGCCCAGATCGGCTCGAACTTCACCTACGCCGACCGCAGGGGGAACATCTTCTATCTTTGGAATGCGACGATCCCGGCGCTCCCCCATGAGTCGGGAGGAGACACGTCAGCAGTGCCGGCACAGCGATCCTCCGGCGTCTGGACGCAGCCCGTCAACTTCGATGTGCTCCCCCAAGTTCACAACCCGAGAGGCGGCTATATCCAAAACGCCAACGACCCGTTCCACTACACGAACCTCAATACCGTGCTGGATTCCGCCGATTTCCCGGCCAACTTCCCGAGTCCTGCTCTCCGTCTGCGCAGTCAGCACAGTCTCCAGCTCGTCCACAACCGGCGCCGGCTCAGCCTGGAGGAGATCGTCGAGCTGAAGCACAGCATGCGCATGCTCCTCGCAGACCGCGTGAAAGACGACCTGATTGCCGCGGTGCGAGCCTCGAACCCGGACTCGGTGGTCGCCGCCGCGATCGATATGATCGAGGCCTGGGACAACACGGTCGCACCTGAGAGCCGCGGCGGTGTGGTGTTCGGGCTCTGGTTCGAGCGATACTTGCAGGGCGAGGATCCCGAGCAGATCAGCAGTCTGCGGGATGCCTGGCGTGACGCGTTCCGTCACGCATGGAGCCCCGAAGAGCCAACCACGACGCCTCGAGGATTGAGCGATCCTGAGCGCGCAGCCGAGGCTTTCGCTTGGGCGGTACACCAAACGGAAGACCGATTCGGCAGCTGGGACATCGCCTGGGGCGAGGTGCATCGGCTGCGCAGGGGCGACGTGGATGTGCCGGTCGGCGGCTGTCCTGGCCAGCTCGGGTGTTTCCGCGTGCTCTATTTCGACGAGGACGAAGAAGACGGGAAACGGATCGCAGCGGGCGGCGACGGATGGGTCCTCGCCGTGGAGTTCAGCGACCCGCCACGTGCCTACTCGATCCTAGCCTACGGCCAGAGCTCGAAGGTGGACTCACCACACTTCAACGACCAGGCCGAGATGTTCGCACAGGGCCGCTTCAAGAGAGTCGCCTTCACGGAGGAGGAGATCGCAGCCCAGCTGATCCGGCGATATCGTCCGGGCATGGAAGAGTGAAGCGCGGCCACAACCGACCGCGCGGGCGAAGACGGCTGACACTCCAGCAGCCGCCAGCGCCCCAGAAAGCTTCCGGCACATCGGTGACGCCGATGAGATTCATCTCATCCGTGCTCGCCTCCGAGCGGCCGCTGGCAGGTAGCCGAGAACCACGTCTGATCCCGGTCGAGAGCCCGCCTTCAGGGATCACGGCGTCCGCACGCCCTGGAGCCTAGGCCTATGCAGACGCCCACCGGCACGCACGCGGTCGTCAGAGACGTGCCCGGCACCTTTGACCGGGCCATCGCACCCGCGATACCCGCCGAGCCGATCGATGTGGAGCGGGCGCGGCAGCAGCATCGGCGCTATTGCCAGGTCCTGGAGGGGCTGGGGCTCACGCTCATCAGGATCGAGGCAGATGACCGCTTCCCCGACTGCTGTTTCGTGGAAGACGCCGCCCTGCTGATCGGCAAGAAGGTCATCATCACGGTCCCCGGGGCCGAGGCCCGGCGCGGCGAGGTCATCGCGGTCGAGGACAGGCTCCGCGAGTACGGCGAGGTTCACCGCATCCAGTCACCCGCGACCCTGGATGGCGGCGATGTGCTAGAGATCGCTGACTCCGTCTACGTCGGACTCTCCAGGCGGACTAACGTGCACGCGCTGGAGCAGTTCCGGGCGATATTAGGGCATGACGGATATCGGATCGTATCGGTGAATGTTCGTGACGTTCTGCACCTAAAGTCGGCCTGCACGTACTTGGGAGGGGACGTCGTCGTTTGGCTGCACGGACATCTCGACCAGCCGGGTTTCGCGCGCTTCCAGAAGATCACGGTTCCCCGCGCCGAGGCGCACGCCGCGAACTGCCTTTCGGTCAACGGCACGGTGCTCGTCGCCTCGGGCGCTCCGCAGACCCGCGCTCGCATCGAGGATGCAGGGTTCAGCACGATCGAGCTGCAGATGTCGGAGCTGTGGAAAGCCGGCGGCGGTCTCACCTGCTCATCCATCATCTTCGACCTGGCGACACCACGATAGTCGATGTTCGTGGGTGACGCCGAGCCGTATCCGCCGGTCAGCGCTGAAGCCGCGATGGCCTGCGAGCCGTAGCGGCCCGCGACGCTAGCGCGGCAGACCGTCAGGGGGAGAGGATAGCGGAGAGGCGATCCAGAAGGCCATCCACCGCCCGCACGATGCGGTCGCGGACGTGCCCGTACTCTTCGGCCGGGCCGCCGAAGGGATCCTCGATGGGCTCACCGGCACCCGGGCCGCTGATGAACTCTCCGAGCAGCGAAACCTGCGCGCCCCCGCCCATGGCCTCCACAGCCTGGAGGTGACTCGGCGTCATCGCCAGGATGATATCCGCCTGCTCGACCAGCTCGCGCGTGAGGGGCTGCGAGCGGTGGTCGGAAAGGTCAAGACCCATCTCCGCCGCCGCCTGCAGTGAGCCTGCAGACGCCGGTGCGTCCCACGCCGCCGAGGTGCCCGCCGAGTCCACCCGCACGTGATTCCAGCCCCGCCGCTCGAGTGCGCGGCGCGCGACCGCTTCAGCCAGTGGACTGCGACAAGTGTTTCCTGTGCAAACGAACAGAATGTTGTAGGTCGTCGGTTCGTCTTTCCTGGGCATCGAGCCTCTATTGGCTACGCGAGTTCCGGCACGCGGCGCGCGATCTCCTGCCGACTCACAGGTCCCTCGCGTATCAGCCGCGGCGGCCACTCGACCAGACTCACGATCGTGGACGGTTGCTCGCCCTGGGTGGTCCCCGCGTCGACGGCCAGAAGCGGTGGCTGCACTTCGTTCAGGTCGCCGCGGCCGGCAAACACTTCAAGCGCTTGTTCCGCCGTCCGGGCGGGTTCCCGCCCGGTGAGGTTCGCACTGGTAGACGTCATCGGTCGGCACCAGCGCGCCAGAATCGCCTTTACCACAGGGTCTGGTGAGATCCGAACCGCTACGCCACCGCCGGGTCCCACGAGCCCGGCCGGCGCTCCTGCACAGCGCACCACCAAAGTCAGTGGTCCCGGCCAGAAAGTGCGTGCCAGCTCTTCCGCCTCCGGCGTCCACTCGATGCCAGGCAGCCCATCTTGCAGCGCCTGTAGATCAGGCGTCAGCAGAATCAGCGGCTGTGCCCGCTCCCGCAGCTTTACACGCGAGATGAGCGCGTTGTTCTCGGCTGACCCGTCGCCGCCGATCCCGTAGACGGTCTCGGTCGGGTGCACGACCAACCCGCCAGCGCCCAGAACTTCCGATGCGCGGCGCGCTGCGCGCTCCATCTCTGCGGCGCTTCGGGCCTGAACGACCTCGACCTGCACGTGCCGCTATCCCGCGTCTACGGGTCGAAGAGCTGCCCCCGCTGACGGATCCAGGCCTCGACCAGCGGCAGATCCTCGGGCCCCGTCACCTTGGGGTTCAGCTCGCTGATCTCGACGAGCACGACCTCCACGCCGTAGCGCTCACAAAGGGCGGCGGAGTCCGACGCCTTGAATCCGTCAACCTGCGCCCGGCGGTGCAGGTCCACGATGAGCTCTCTTGGGAAGATCTGGGGTGTCTCCGCGCGCCAGAGGTTCTCCCGACTCACCGACCGCAGCACCCTCCCCGCACCGTCCGCCTGCTTCAGCGAGTCGGTCACGCGGCGGCCTGCGATCGCACCTCTCTCGGGGCCCGCTCGCTCCAGCACGCGGCTGATCATGGCCTCAGTCACCAGCGGGCGGACGCCGTCGTGAACCGCGACCAGCCGAACATCGCGCGGTACCGTCGCCAGCCCCAGGCGCACCGAATCGATGCGTTCATCACCACCGGCCGCGACCGTCACATCCTCAGCCTGCAGGCGTGCCAGCCAGGCCGGCGGCCGCTCCACGTGCTCCGCCGGTACGACGAGACTGATACCGTCAACCGACGGGTGAACCCGGAAGGGCTCGAGCGTCCAGAGCAGCAGCGGCCGACCGGCCAGTGGCGCGAACTGCTTGAGCTCCCCCGAGCGGAAGCGCTTACCCCTTCCCGCCGCGACGATGACCGCCCAGACGCTAGCCGAAGAGCCCATCGATCAGCCCTTTGACGTCTGCGACCCCCTCGAGCCTCAGAGGGAAGCCCTTGCCGGCGACATCGGAGGACTCGGCGAGGAAGGCTCGCCCGAACCCGAGGCGCCCGGCCTCGGCGAGCCGTCGCTCGATCTGGTGGACCGGGCGGATCTCGCCCCCCAGACCCACCTCACCCACGAAGACGGCTCCCGGACTCAAGACAACATCGCGAATCGCCGACGCGATCGCGGCCACCACCGCCAGGTCAGCGGCCGGCTCACTCAGCCGCAGGCCACCAACCACATTGAGAAACACGTCCAGGTCCGACGTGCGTAACCGTGCCCGGCGCTCCAGCACCGCCAGCAGCAGCGCCAGCCTCCGGCCATCGAAACCCGTCGCCACGCGCTGCGGTGAGCTGTAGACCGAGCGGTTAACCAACGCCTGGACCTCCACGAGCACTGGGCGCGTGCCCTCGAGCGCCGCGACGACCGCCGAGCCGCTTGCGCGATCCTGCCGTCCCTGGAGGAAAAGGGCCGAGGGGTTCTCTACCGGCTCCAGGCCGACAGCGCCCATCCTGAAGAGCGCGATCTCATCGGCAGCGCCGAATCGGTTCTTCGTCCCGCGCACGATGCGGTGATCAAGCCCGGTGGGCGACTCGAAGTACAGAACCACATCCACGATGTGTTCCAGCGTCTTGGGCCCCGCTATCCCACCTTCCTTGGTGACGTGCCCGACGAGGAAGGTGGCCATCTCCCGGCGCTTGGCAACGCGCTGTAGCGCGCCCGCCACCTCGCGCACCTGGGCCACGCTCCCCGGTGCGCCTTCCAGTCGCTCCGTGTAGAGCGTCTGGATCGAGTCGATCATGAGAACGTCGGGCTCCAGCTCCTCGACACGCTCGAGCACCGCCTCGGCCGAAGTCTCGGGGAGCATCAGGACATCGTCGGTTGGCTCGGGTATGCGTTGCGCGCGCAGCTTGACCTGGTAGGCGGACTCTTCGCCGGACACGTAGAGCACCTTGCGGCCTGCAGCCGCAAGGCGCGCCGAGACCTGTAAGAGCAGAGTCGACTTGCCGATGCCCGGCTCACCGCCCAGCAACACGAGTGAGCCCGGAACTACGCCGCCGCCGAGCACGAAATCCAGCTCGGCGAGCCCGATACCCCAGCGGGGACGTTCAACCCCCTCGACCTCGGACAGCGAGACAGCCCGGACATCGCGCGCCTGGCCGCGGTCCAGACGCTCGGCCGCCGGCACCGGCCGCACCCGCTCCTCTACCAGGGTGTTCCAGGCCCCGCAGTGGGGACACTGACCCTGCCACCGGTAGGCTTCGCCGCCGCACTCGGTACAGAGGAAAACGCTGCGTGCTTTGGGCACTAGACGCCCTCAGGTGCGCGGTGCGAGGCCGACTCGAAGCGGGTGTACTCCTTGCGGAAGAACAGGTTGATCGTTCCGGTGGGCCCGTTGCGCTGCTTGCCGACGTTAAGCTCCGCCTTGCCTTCCAGAGATTCGCCGGTCGCATCCGTGACCTCGCGCTCGTACACTTCCGGCCGGTAGAGGAAGAGGACCAGGTCGGCATCCTGCTCGATCGCCCCGGACTCACGCAGGTCCGAGAGCTGCGGCCGGTGCTCACCCCGTTGTTCCGGCGCGCGGGACAGCTGGGAGAGCGCGATCAGCGGCACCTCGAGCTCCTTGGCCACCGCCTTCAGCGCTCCGGAGATGGCGCTGATCTCCTGCACCCGGTTCTCCGCCCGCGGCCCGCGCATGAGCTGAAGGTAGTCGACGACGATCAACCCGAGATCAACTTCGGCCCGCAGCCGCCGCGCCTTCGCACGCAACTCGAGCGCAGTGATCGCCGGCGTGTCGTCAATCCAGATCGGCGCCGTGTTCAAGTGGCCCGCCGCCGTCGCCAGCTGCATGTACTCTTGCTCGCTCAACCTCCCACGCCGCAGGTTCGACGAATTGACCTGCCCTTCAGCACACAACAGGCGCTGCACGATCGCTTCCTTCGACATCTCCAAGGAGAAGAAAGCGACCGGAGTGCCACGCTCGATCGCGGCGTGCTGGACGATGTTCAACACAAGCGACGTCTTCCCCATCGAGGGACGGCCCGCCACAACGATCAGGTCCGAGCGCTGGAAACCGGCGGTGAGGTTATCAAGATCGGGGAACCCGCTCGGCACTCCCGTGACCGCGCCCTTCGCCTGCTGCAGCCGCTCGATATGCTCGAAGGCCGGCCAGAGGACCTCCTTGATCCAGACGAAGCCTTTGCGCTGGCCCGCCTGCGAGATTTCGAAGATGCGTTGCTCGGCCCGATCTAGAGTGTCCTCGACCGCATCGCCGCCACTCTCGAAGGCATCCCGAACAGTCTCCGTCGACGCCTCGATCAGACGCCGCAAGATCGCCTTGTCCCTCAGGATCTTGGCGTGATACTCGATGTTCGCGGCCGTGGGAACCGCTTCCATCAGCTCTGCCAGGTAGGCCGGGCCACCCACCGCATCGACCTCGCCCGAGCCACGCAGCTCCTCGGTGAGCGTCACCGGGTCGATCGCCTCGCCCCGCTCGAACAACCGCCGCATCGCCCGGTAGAGCCGCCGGTTGCCCTCCCGGTAGAACATGCTGTCGTCTACCAGCTCGACCGCCTTCGCCACCGCGTCGGCATCAATCAGCATGCCTCCCAGGACCGAGATCTCCGCCTCCGGCGACCACGGAGCCTGACGCTCGGCGAACGCGTCCCACGCCCGCACTCCGGCTCCCGTAGGCCGTTCGCTCGGCGGTACCCAGTCAGCCACGCTCGCCTCCTGGCTCTCTGCCGCCCGCCTCGTCGTACACGCGGCGAAGCGCCTGCAGGTCCTCCCAGGCCGGCCGCTTCCACTGCGCGTTCCTCAGCAAGGCTGCGGGATGGTAGGTCACGACGACTGGAACCCCCATGAACTCGTGTACGGCGCCGCGCAGGCGGTTCAGCGACAGCTCGGAGTCCAGCAACGTCTGAGCGGCGAAGCGGCCGAAGGCACAGACGGCTTTCGGCTGGATGAGCTCCACCTGCCTACGAAGATAAGGCCGACAGCTCGCAACTTCATCTACCACGGGATCGCGGTTCCGAGGCGGCCGGCACTTCAGGACGTTGCAGATGAAGACCTCGTCGCGGCGGAACCCGATGGCCCCCAGCATCTTGTCGAGAAGCTGGCCCGCCGGGCCCACGAAAGGCCGACCGGAGCGGTCCTCTTCGTAGCCCGGCGCCTCTCCTACGACCAACAGGTCGGCCGTGGCATCCCCCTCGCCGAAGACCGCCGTCGTCCGGTTATCGGCCAGGCGGCAGCGCGTGCAGCCCAGTACCTCGGCCCGCAGCGCCTCGAACTCGTCCGCCGGCTCGGCCTCGGCTGCGCTCGGCTGACGCTCGACCTCGGCCGCCGCCGGTCGGCCCGTGCGAGTGGCCTGGCTCACGCCCGCAACGGCGGCGGCTTGCAATCGCTCGAGCAGTTGCGCAGCGCTGCGCCCGCCCAGGTAAAGCTCCCGGTCGCCCAGCTCCGCCCGCTGCCTCAGATAGCGGACCAGGAGATCGCGCAGGGTTGCAGCTTCACTCACCTGGCAGGAAATGCTCGGCTCGATCGAGGATCTCGTCTGCTACTTCCGTCTTAGACATCAGGGGCAACCTCGCGGCCGCGCCCGAACGATCGATGACCGTGACCCGGTTCGTCTCCACCGCGAACCCGGCGCCCGGCTCGCTGGGGTCGTTGAGGACGATGAGGTCGGCGCCCTTCTCCTCCAACTTCCGCCGTGCCGACTCCTCTGCATCTTCGCCCAACTCGACCGCGAACGCCACCTGCACGCAGCCTTCCGGCGCTTTGTCGCTGGCCGTCGCGAACAGATCGGGCGCCGACTCCAGCGCGATCGACGTCATGCCGGCGGCACGGCGTATCTTGTCACTCCGCGGGTGACTGGGGCGGAAGTCGGCCACGGCAGCCACCATGAATAGGGCGGCCGCTCCCTCCAGCGCCCGGCCCAGCGCCTGGCCCATCTCCTCCGCTGTCTCCACCATGTGGACCTCGCTGATCTCCGGCGGCGTCGCGATGTGGGCAGGCCCGGTGATCAGCACCACGTCGGCGCCGCGCCGCCAGGCGGCCGCGGCGATCGCATGGCCCATGCGCCCGGACGAGCGGTTGCCGAGGAAGCGCACCGCGTCCACCGGCTCCCAGGTCGGGCCCGAGGTGACGACCACGCGCTGGCCTCGCCAGCGGCTCTCGCGCTCCAGCAGCCGGCCGAGATGCGCGAAGATGACCTCGGGCTCCACCATACGCCCCCAACCCTCCTCACGCTCCGCTAGCTCGCCGTACGCCGGCCCCACGACCGCGTGCCCGAACTCCCTCAGCGTCTCCAGGTTACGCTGCGTGGCCGGGTGCTCGTACATGCGAGTGTTCATCGCGGGAGCCAGCAGAGCCCGACGCGGCGCCGCCAAGAGGACCGTGCTCAGGAGGTCGTCAGCGACGCCCGCCCCCAACTTGGCCAGCAGATTCGCGGTGGCCGGAGCCACAACAATCGCATCGGCCCAGCTACCGAGTTCGAGATGCCCGAGCGCCCCTTCCCACAGCGACTGGTGGACGGGCCGACCCGTCAGACCCTCGAAGGTCGCCGGTCCGACGAACCGGGCTGCATTGGCTGTCAGGATGACCTGTACCTCGGCGCCGGCCTGTACGAGCCGGCGCGCCAGCTCCGCGGTCTTGTAAGCGGCGATCCCACCGGAGACGCCGATCAGCACCCGCTTACCGTCGAACGGGCGCATCGGTCTCGGCCTACGACGCCTGGCGGCGCCGTTTCACTAGACGGAACTCGATCTGGCCGGAGGTCAGCTCTTCCAGGGCCTGAGTCGTGAGTTTCCTCGGCCCGTACGGCGATGTGCCGAGCGGTAGGGCATTGACTTCGCGGGCGTAGCGCGCCGCGACGAGCACGGCCAGATACTTGTTGCCGCCAGCTGTATCAGCGACTTGAGAAGGAGTGAATACCCTCATGCCTCGAACCGTGAAAGGTTGGCCGATCGAAACGCCGAATATTATCCCGACTCGTGGCCGTGTGGAAGGGGTCCGGGTCAGCGCTGCCTGCGGTCCAAGTCCTGCTGGAGACGCCGCCGCAGGGCCTCCACCTCCGCCGCCTGGCGGTCCCGCCGCCGACACTCGGCATCGATGATCGAGCGGACGCGAACCACCGTCTCTTCCAGCCGATCGTTGACGACGACGTATTCGAACGCGTCCACGTGCTCCAGCTCTCGCCGCGCCGTCTCCAGGCGCTCGCGCAGGCGCGCCTCGTCCTCGCTCCCCCGATTCCGCAATCGCTCGAGCAGGGTGTCGAAAGACGGCGGCAGCAGAAAGATCGTGACGGTGTCGGACCGGGCTCTGACCACCTGCCACGCTCCCTGCACGTCGATGTCGAGAATAAGAGGCTTGGCCTGGCGCTCCGCTTCCTCCAGGTTGACGCGCGGCGTACCGTAGAGCTCGCCGTGCACCTCGGCCCACTCCAGCAACTCTCCTTGGGCGATCATCGCCTCGAACTCGTCGCGGCTGACGAAGTGATAGTCGACCCCAGGCTGCTCAGCTGGCCGTGCTGGTCGCGTCGTGGCCGATACCGAGAAGACGAGATCCTCGCTGCGCTGCACCAGGGCCCGGGTCACCGTGGTCTTGCCGGTACCGGAAGGCGCGCAGATGGCAACAGCGAAGCTCTTCATTCGACGTTCTCGGCCTGCTCGCGAAGCTTCTCGATGGCCGTCTTGATCTCCACCGCCAGCCGTGCTACCTGGGCGTCATTGGCCTTCGCCGCTATCGTATTCGCCTCCCGGTGCATCTCCTGAACCCAGAAGCCCAGACGCTTCCCGACAGGCTCCCACCCGTCCGCCTCGACGAGCCGCCGGAACTGCTCGATGTGCGACCGCAGCCGCACCAACTCCTCGTTGATGTCCCAGCGCTCCGCCAGATAGGCTACCTCCCGCGCCAGACGGTCCTCGTCCAACTGTGAGTCAGCGCTCAGCTCGGCCACTGCGGCGCGCAGCCGATCACGCTCCTCGACCAACCGCTGGGGCGCTCTCAGCTCGATCGCGTCCAGCGCCTTGTCCATCTGCCCCAGAGACTCGCGTAGGTCAGCAGCGAGCGCGTTGCCCTCCCGCTCGCGAGCATCGACCACCATGGCCAGAGCCCCGCGCGTCGCTGCCGCCACCTCCTCGAAGGGCAGCAACTCCAACTCGTCCGGGGCTACTCGGAAGATGTCGCCGAAGCGGGAGAGCAGGTCGATGTCGAGGTTGCCCGCCACTCCGTGCCTGTCCTGGATCTCCTGCAGAGCCGCCAGGTAGGCGCTCAGCCGGCCGTGGTCCACCTGAACGGGATGCGCCAGCCCCGGACCGGGCTGAAGGCTCAATCGGAAGTGAACGTGGCCCCGCGAGATGTACTCACGCAGGATCCCGGTGATCTCCGCTTCCCAGCGCTCCGCACCCACGGGAAGACGGAAATGTGTGTGGAAGTGACGGTGGTTCAAGGCACGGACCTGCACGGTCAGCAGCCCAACCGCGGTCTCCCGCTGGACCTCGCCAAAACCCGTCATGCTGCGGATCATCGGGACGCCTCCCTGACCACCGAGACGCCGGGTCCACACCCGGCGCCGCTTACTATCGGAGCCGCCGACGCGGGTGTCAAACCCCAGACCGGCGGCGTAGGCCTGCGCACCTCAGTTCCACAACTCCCACTTCACCCCGAAGTGGTAGCGGGCGAGTGGCAGCGGGAGGCCAGGCAGGTCTCCACGTCCACGGAGCTCAGCGGAATTGAAGATCTCGTAGTTGTAGTAGATGTGCACGTCCAGCACCCGCACCACGGCCTCGGCGCGGAACCAATAGAGATCGCCGGTCGGCGAGGCGGCGCCCGGCCCGAGGCTCTCGTCCGGCACCAGGAGGGCACCTCGGACACCGCCCATACCCGTCACCCAGATCTCCAGCTGTCCACCCTTGCCGAGCAGATGATAGCGGCCCTCGGCCTGCCACGATTCCTTCGGCCAATAGAGGAAGGGGCCGGCTTCGCGGACGAAAACCCGCCCGCCGGCCTCCAGCTGACCGCCGAATATCTCCAGGATCGGGCCGCTCGCCCAGGCGTCCATGACGCTGACGGTACCGCCCCTCAGCGACTCGGCGCTGTCCGCCGGCAGGCCCAGGGCCGGCGATGGGTCGACGCGCCAGCGGCCGCCCCGGGCCCCGACCCGCCACTTCCACAGCTTGGCCTCCGCGCCCGCCGTCCAGCGCGTGAAGAACTGGCGGTTCACAGGCACGCCGCCGAACAGGCCGCGCTCGCCGTCCTCGACCTCCGCAAACGACCTCAGGCCGAGGGGCAGGTCCAGGTTCACAGCCCCGTAGACCGCCGCTCCGCCGAAATCCCCCCAGTGCGCGTAGCGCCCGCTGGCATACAGCGACGCCGGGCCGGCGCGCACCTCGAGCGTCGCCGCCGGCTCGAGCTTCGGCACGCCGTCACCGTCCCAGGCTCGTAGCGTCACCTGAGCCCTCCAGCGCTCCGCCGTCCGCGCCCCACGTAACGCCAGCTGGCGCGCCGTGAATTTCTGCGGGCTGTCGACCGGGACATCGGGAAGCGGGAAAGCCGCCGGCTGCTCGAGCGTGGACGAGCCCGCCACCAGATCCGCGTGCCAGCCCTCGCCCAGGGGTCGGCGAAGACGGAGGATCCAGTCGGTCCGCTTCGGATCCGGGAAGGAGTCCCGATCGGACGTCGTATTCCTGTACTCGACCTGGCCCCAGACCCCCCAGAGCAGCTCGCGGGCATAATTCGCCCAGAGCACGTCACGCACCGACGAGCCCAGCTCCGGGAGCCCGTCGGTGACGATACGGTCGAAGCCGAATCCGATGAGCCCGCCAGCCAAGCTGGACGACAGGAACCCCCGGAGCACGTCGACACCCCGGTAGCCGGTGCCGGCTTCGATCCTCGAGTAGGGCTCCCGGCGATCGTTCCGGTAAGTCTCCGAGAACAGGTGGTAACCGCCCGGCTCCCGGGCAAGCATGAGTCGCTGCTGCTCCACCAGTGAGATGAGATGGAGATCGAGTGGGCCGCCGGCCAGCGGCGCGATCTCGTAGCCGTCTACATCATAGCGCAAACCGGCGGCACCGCCGCCGGCGAAGACCGCCACCTGCGGTCCTTCCAGAAAGCCGAGCCTGATGGGATCGAGCGGCGGCGCGAACTCGAGGACGTCAGCGAGGGTCAATGCACCGGTGGCCAGGATGTCGCGGAGCTCCCAATCTCCGGCGACCCACGGGTCCCGGGTGGCCGGACGAGGGAACTGCGGGAAAACGCGCACCACGAGTGTGTCGGAGGCCACGGCGCTGTCGGGGACCTGCGCCTCGGCCGCCGGCCGATCAACGGCCGCCGTATCCGGTTCCTGAGCGGAAAGCACAGCGGAAGGCCAGGCCGCCGCCTCGAGTACCAGGGCGACGGCGGCTCCCGCAGCGGCGAGCCTGTTCAGTCGTAGCACGAAGTAGTGGCGCGCGTCAGCTGGCCCGACCCCTGACCCACTCGCACAAAAGACGGACGCCTGCGCCCGTGGGACCTACAGGCTGGTAGGGGCCCGCCTTCTCGGCCCACGCCGTCCCGGCGATATCCAAGTGCGCCCAGGGCATCGAGCCCACGAACTCGCTAAGGAATATCGCGGCTGTGATGGTACCGGCCGGGCGCCCACCCGAGTTCTTGATGTCGGCGACCTCCGACTTCATCTGCTCCCGGTACTCTTCCCACAACGGCAGCTGCCATGCGCGCTCACCCGAACGATCGCCCGCGACTCGGAGCTCCTCGACGAGCTCCTGATCGTTGCCCATAAGCCCGATCACCTGACGGCCCAGGGCTACGATGCAGGCCCCAGTGAGCGTGGCGATGTCCACCATCGCCTCCGGCTCGTATCGCGCGGCGTAGTTCAGCGCGTCAGCCAGAATCAGCCGCCCCTCGGCATCAGTGTTCACCACCTCGATCGTCTTCCGTGAATGCGAGCTGATCACATCGCCGGGCCGCATCGCATGACCGGAAGGCAGGTTCTCCACCGCCGGGATGAGACCGACGACGTTCACGTCTAGCTGGAGCTCAGCGATCGCCCGCATCGCACCCAGCACCGCCGCCGCCCCCGACATGTCGTACTTCATCTTCTCCATGTTCTCCGGGGTCTTGAGCGACAGACCGCCCGCGTCGAAGGTCACTCCCTTGCCCACCAGAACCAGCGGCTGCACCCCCTCAGCCCCGCCGTACTCCAACACAATGAAGCGAGGTTCCTCATCGCTGCCCGCCGCCACGGCGAGCATCGCGACCAACCCCTCCTTCTCTATCTTGCCGCGATCGAGGACCGTCACCTTGAACCCAAACTCATCGCCCAGGCGCTGTGCCTCTCCGGCGAGGTACCGCGGGTTCACGATATTACTGGGGCGAATCGCCAGCTCCCGCGCGTAGTTCTGCGCCGCCGCCAGCACACGGCCCAGCTCCGCCCCCCCCGTCGCGGCCTCGTCCCCCACGCCCGCGTCCATTACCAGCACCCCAAGCGACACGAGGGGAGGCCGCCGGGCTTCCTCGTCCGGCTCGCTGCGCAACTCCTCGAAACGCCACTGGCCCAGCACCATGCCCTCGACCATGGCGCGGACCGCCAGCTCCAGCTCCAGCGGCCCTGCCGGCCAGGCGGGAGCAGGCGACAGACAGAGTTCCGTCACGCCTAGCTCCCGGGCCCGGCTTGCCGCGTGGCCTCCGACCTCCCGCAGACGTTCCGGGCTCAGATCGGCCCGCTCACCAACACCCACCAGCAGCACCCGGTCCGGGCCACTCTCACCCTGCCGGTAGAGAAGTAGCGTCTCGCCCCGCTGCCCTCGAAAGTCGCCGCCCGCCACAGCGCGAGTGAGGGTGAGCCCAAGCGCCTCGTCCAGCGCGTCGAACTCACGCGAAGGGCGCTCCGCCTGCCGCTCCCGACCCTGACACCATGGCAGGACCAGCAGAGGCGTGTCGATCTGAGACGGTGAGGAGAACGTGACCTCGATGTTCATGCCCAAAAGTCAGCCCCTCAAGTTCTGGACGGTCTGAGCGGCGAAGGTTGGCCAACGAAAGCTCAGTGCGGCCGCAGCGACCGGGATGCGTAAGGGGGACGGGTGGCCCTGATCGAGCGTTCGTTCCAAACAGCCACCCCCGCAAACGCCCGGCTCGTGCCTGCCGCATGCACCACACCGCACCACCCCTCCCGCTCATGACCTCGCGGCTTGCTCGCGCAGTCCATTATCCCCCTTCTCAGCCAGGGCCACGCCCAGGGTGCCAGATCCTGCGTCTGCGCAGCGCATTCCCTCCAGGCGGACCCGCCGCGGCAGCCCTCACGCGGCCAACCCTGTGCGGTATTCTACAGCGCCACCTCTAATAGACAAGACGGGCAAGGCCTCTCCCGCCGGGCGTGCCACGTGGAACGCTCCCCCGGGGCCGCCCCCAGCGTCACGGCAGCGAGCCTTCGGCTCGAAACGGGCCGTTCTCGTCCGATCAACCGTTTGGACAGGTGCGTCCTCGGCGCCCACAGCCAGCGCCGACTCCTGGCTCGTGGCAGCGGCCGCCACCTACTTATCCAGAGCTCCCCGCGTCCGCCATTCAGCGACCCTTTCAGGCTTCAGGAACAGGTAGTACATGCGTCCCTCGGCGTGCATACGGCCCGCTGCCGCCTCCGCCTCTGGACCGATCCCGAAGTAGATGTCCGCTCGACCCGGCGAGCGGATGGCGCCACCGCTGTCTTGGCCGAGCATGAGCCGCTCCAAGCGGCCGACGCTGCCGGCCGCGCCGGCCGCCCGCGTCGTTATCAGGACGACGCCTCCAGGCGGCAGCACCCCCTTATCGGCGGCGATAGTGCGCAGCGGCGTGACCTTCACGCCCAGTGATCCTGTGGGCCAGTCGGAGCCGCTTTCTTCCCGGAAGAAGACGAAGCGCGGATTGCGGTGCAGATAGGGCTCCAGCTCGTCGGGGTGAGCATCGAAGTAGGCGCGCACCTCATCAAGGCTCAGCTCGTCCTCCCGCAGCTTGCCATCCGCGACAAGCTCGAGCGCCACGCTCACGTACTCGTGTCCGTTGCTACCCGCATAGCCGATGTTCATGACCGAGCCTTCAGGGAGCAGTATCGCTGCCGAACCCTGAACATGAACCAGGTACGCCTGGAAACGGTCTCGCAGCCAGGCCAGCTCGAGACCCGTCAGCATCTGCGATGTCTCGAGCTGGGCTCGCGTGGGATACGGGACGATGCGGTTCCCGACGCGCCGACCCCGCGTCTCGCCCGTCGCCTCGTCCACCACCAGGTCGTCCGGCAGCCGGTAGAGCGGGTAACGGTACTCGTCGCTCGCCGTCAACGAACCCTCGAACGCGGGAGCGTAGTAGCCCGTGAACAGCACCCTGCCCCGGCCATCGCTGCCGCGGCTCATGTAGAAGTCGAACTGTCGGCGCATCTCGCCCGCGAGTTCCACCGGATCTTCGGCTTGCTCCAGCAGTTCCCCCAACGCGTACACGCTCGCCCACGCCCGCACGTGCGTGATCCCACTCACCGGGAAGTAGTCACGGCTGGACTGTCTCTCGAACCACGTGAGGCTTTGCTCCAGCGCCTCCATCAGGCTGGCACGATCCGTCTCCAGCGGCCGGGTGAGATCCGGCAGCCCCGAGCCGACCCTCACCAGGGCCGCCCCGTCCGGTAGCAGACGCTCGGATCGTCCCCGACTTGCCGCCACGGGGCCAACACCCGAAGGCGGGCGGCAGGCAGCCCAGAGGAGCAACCCGAAGAGGAGCGCTGCTCGTCTTCTAGATGCCATATGAGATTATACGGGTTATATTATTGCTATGGAAAGACTTAGACGATCTAGATGAGAGAGCGTATGAGGTCATGGAGCAGGTGCTCCTCGAAATTCTCGGCCCGCTCGACCACGTCCTCGTACGTGGCCTCGATGAACAGGTCGGCCGTGCGTAGCTCGCGGCCTTGCGAGCGGAACAGGAATCTGCCTCGGAAGAGGCGATCGGCGCACTCCCGCGTCTCAAGCACCACCGCCCAGTTCTCAGCGTTGTGAGTGAGCCAGCCAATCTCGTGCTCGCTGGGCGACTCGTCGAACATCTGGAACTGCGGGTCGACCCCACCCGGCTCACCGTTCCCGGATGATGCCATACCCCTTCACTTCCCCGTTTGGATCGAGGATGACCCAGACCTTTGCTCCGGCCTTCTGCACGAACTCGGCAGGTACGGCGTGAACCTCCACTCGGTCGCCACTGACAGGGATCACGGCGACACGTCCGTCTTCCAGCTCGAGGATCCCCACCACTGGCACGTGCCCGGCGATCTCGAGAATCTCGTACTCGGAAACCCGCAAACGGCTCGGTCCGAGGAGCACGCCGGTCGCCCGCACCTTGGCGCCTGACAGTTGCCGCAGCTCGACCCGGTACTCGCCGCTTACCTCTACGGAGAGTGCCGTGGTGACTTCCGTCTCGATGAGCACCTGCTCGAACGGCGTACTCCCGGCCAGTCGCACCCGACCGGTGACGCTGACCGCGCCCTCGTCCGGTACAGGGGCGTTCCCACGGCCGCCGCAGGCGGGTGCGGCCAGGACGGCTGCCGCCAGCGCGATTACCAGGGCGGATTCACTGATTGCGCCTGGGATAGTGCCACCTCCAGTTGGTGATCATCGACGCTTTCCAGGTAGCCCGGGTGGACCGCGAGATACCGCTCCTGGCCCGAGATTTCCCCGTCCAGCGCCTTGAAGACGATCTGGTTCATCGCGATCATGCCGCCGACGCCCGCCTGTGTGTAGGCGACGCGCCAGCGGCGCCCTGCCGCATCTGTGAACTCGCGCTCCACCGCCACCTTTCGCACCTCTCGTTCCCTGGTCTGGTATACCGCCTCTATAGCGCTAACTTAGCTGAAGCGCCAGATCCGACGCCCCATGCGGCGGCCAGCCACAACCACTGGAGGTTAGCAGCATGGCCCGGAAGTTCACCGACAGGTCCGGTCAGCCCTGGGTCGTGGAGCGGGAACACGGCCGCTCCGAGCTCGTGTTCCGCCCGGTTCACGGCGCGCCGGGCGAGCAGCGGGTCGCTCCGCTGCCCAGCCACAAGCATACGCAGGATCCGTACGAGTTCAGCGATTCCGAGCTCCAACGCATGCTGGACCAGTCACGCACCCGCTATCGGAAGCCGAAAGGCCCGGCGCCTTTCTGACCTCAGGAGGGCGCGTCAGTCCAGCAGCAGCATCGCGATCGCGGCGGCTGTCACCACGGCGACCAGAAACGCCTGGAACAGCCAGCCGCCTCGCGGATGGTGGCCACGGCAGTGCGGACAGCGACGCGTATGATCGGGTACCCACGCCCCGCAGTGCTGGCAAGTCTTCATAGGATCCAGATCGCCAGTAGCCAGACGACCAGCGCCGTGATCAGCACAGGCAACACCGTGTAGAACAGGACCAGCCGTCCGGCCCCGCGGAAGTAGGCCCAGTCATCCCGCTCCGCCTTCCGCAGGGTAAGCCAGCAAGGCCGACAGAGGTGGTCGATCTGCTCCGTCAGCCGGTTCACCCGGTAGTACTGCGCCTCCGCCCTTCGCTCCCCACACATCGGACACTGCATGGCCATTCCCTCCAGCATTGGCGCCGGCCTCGTCTTTCATCAAATATGCCTGGCGGCTGCGCGCGGCGCCAGCTAATCACGCGCAGGTCTTCGCCCTAGACTCACCGCGCAGGCCCAGCTAGCTTGGCGGATGGCGTCTCACCTAGGTGCTAGTCGTCGCGGATTCGCCGGAGGGCCCTGCAAATGTCGTGGTGGGAAATCCAAGAGCTCATCATTACACTTGTGGTCTCACTCGCCGTACTGATCCCGACAACCGGCCTGACGCTGCGCTTCGGGATCAAGCCGTTCCTCAAGGATCTCGCCGAGCTACGAGCCGCAAAGCAGGGTCAGCCGATCGCGGACTCCGCTGCGCAGGCGGATCGCCTGGTTCGGATCGAGCGCCAGCTTGACGACCTGGAGACGTGGGTCAGACGCCTGGCGGAGGCGGCAGAGTTCGACCGCCAGCTCAGGTCTGGGCCCGCAGAGCGATGGCAAAGCCGCCGCCCGGGATCGTCCAGGCGGCGGCTCGCGCTTGCCGTGGATCTTGCGTGGGGCTGATCACTTCTGCTTGCGCATCAGGATCCGCGTCTCCCCAACCAGGATCACCAACTCCTCGTCCTGTTCCACGACCGAGACGATCACCGGCTCGGGCCCGCGCACCTCGACCTCGACGTCGCCCAGCGTGCCTGCGAACCTCAGGTAATCGCGCCCGTGCGCAAGTAGGCCCACGTGCTCGGCCTGCGCTTCCCTGAACGCACGGATCAGCTCGGCCAGGGCCTCCTCGTCCTGCCTCTCTTCCGCGAGCTCACGGGCCAGCTCACGCGCGCTCAGCAACTCCTCATCTTGGAGCCGCTCGGCCTCGTGCGCGCGGAGCAGCTCATACAAGACCTGCTCCTTCTGCTGCTCCTCGATCAAGCGGGCCATCAATTCCTCGGCTCCGTGGATCGCCTCCACGTCGAGAACGCCTGCATCAGGACGCGCTTCCGCCGTTACCGTGACCGTCTGCAACGACCCGCCGCGCCGGTACGTCAAACGCACCGTCTCGCCGGGCTTCACCGCACCGAAGCGCCGGCCGCCTTCCTCGCTGACCAGGGGCAGCCTGTCGACCTCGACCAAGACGTCCCCTCTGCGGAGGCCGGCGCGATGCGCTGGACTGCCGGGCTCGACCAAGGTGATCTCAGGGGGCTCGGAGAATCCCCAGACGGGCGCACCGTCCCGCAGGACCTCGATCGTGCAGTCACGGCAGCTGATACCGAAGCCGAACCAGCCCTGCGGGCGCAGCGCCCGGGTCCCGAGAGCTTGCGCCGCGACTGCCGCCTCGACCGGCGGCGTGGGAGCCGCGGCCGGGGCCGGAAGCTCAGGCTCAGCGGGACGCCGAAGGCCCGCCCCCGGCTCACAGTGCCCCTCGGCCACCAGCTCGAGCCGGGAGACACGGTCGTCCCGCCGAATCGTCAGGGTGACTCTTTCCCCAGCCCGCAGACTGGCGAACCGGCGGCCGCCCTCCCTCGTGGTGATCAGTATCCCGTTGATGGCTACGATGGCGTCCCCGCGTCGGATCACACGCGCGGCCCGCCCACCCTCGCGGGTGCCGAGCACGATGGGTTCCGACCGAAACACCCAGTAGCTCGTGCCGTCCGGCAACGATGTGTAGCTGCAGTTGCACTCGAAGCCGGCGATCCCCAGACCGACCACCCATTCCTGGTCAGCGGGACACGTCTGCGCCGTGACTTCCTGTGCCCTGACAGCGCCCGCCGGCACCAGTCCGACGAGCCCGACCGACAGGGCAACACCGAAAATCGCTGAACGCCTCATCTTCACACTCCTAACCGGCTCGGCCTCGTGCGGCCGCCGTGCTCTAGTACCAAACGACGTTTCGGGTTGCCTCGGCTCCCGCACCCGCGTGCTGAGCCCGCTCGAACTCCTGAAGGATCCGGGCCGCCAGCGGATCGTCCGGGGCGAGGCGCACGATCTCGGCCGCCGAAGCCCAGAAGCTGGCCACTGCCACCTCACGGGCACGTTCCACGTCCTCGGGCGTCGCCGACTGCGTGGCCTCGATTAGCGCCGCCAGGGCCGTACGATGAGCGCTGCCCGTGCTCTGGACCGTGGCGGCGGCCCGGGCGGTCTCGTCCGGATAGATCGCCGCCAGCGCGTTCGCCGTCTGACGTGCACCCATCCCCTGCCCGACCACGACGCCGCTCGCGAACAGCGCCAGCGAGGCGGCGACGGCCGTGGCGGTCATCCAGGGGCGCACCCGGCCCACGTGCCCGGGGCGCGAGCGGATCAGCCCGCGTTCCTTGAGAGCCCGCACTGTCCGCTCCTCCAAGATCCGGGACGGCATCTGCTCCCGTGGCAACCTGGCGTACACCTCTCGCTCCTCCGGCGTCAACTCATCTTGCAACATCGAACCCATCCATCGTCTCTGTTTCAGGGTCGAGCAGCGCGCGAACCGCGCGCCGCGCATGCGACAACTGGCTCTTCGAGGTCCCCGCCGCGATCCCCAGACGTTCGCCGATCTCGTCGTGGGTGCAGCCCTCCAGGTCGTGGAGGATCAGCACCGTCCGGTACCCGCTCGGCAGCAGCGCCAGCGCCCTCTCCAGATCGATGCGCTCCTCGCTCGCCACGCCCGGAGCC
>JBDHKG010000131.1:0-6756 GCA_039586495.1 Gemmatimonadota bacterium
TCCGCCGCTGCCTCAGCCTCGACTTCCGCTTCGGCCTCGACGTCTGCCGGGAGTTCGGCCTCAGGCTTCGCCTCTGCCTCCAGCGTCGCCGCTTCCTCCGCGGCAGGCTCCGCCTCAGCCTCGCTCGGCGCCTCGACCTCAAGACGGCGCTCAGGCAGCACCGTGACCTGTAGGACGATCCGCCGGTTGATAGGATCCGACTCCATCACCTTGAGATCGATGATGTCGCCCTCGGCCAGAACGTCGCTGGGGCTGTGGATCTCCCGGTCCTCGGCGATCTGCGAGACCGGCACGAAGCCCTCGACATCCTGGCCGAGGTCCACGACAACACCCTTATCCAGCAGCCGCACGACCGTCCCCTGGGTCTCAGTGCCCGGCGTGTACTGCTGCGCCAGGTTGTACCAGGGGTCGTCCTCCACCTGCTTGAGGCCGAGCGAGATCCGTTTCTGGTCCACGTCGATGCTGAGCGCGATGACCTCCACCTCGTCGCCTTTCTTCAGCACCTCGGAGGGGTGCTGGATGCGCTTGGTCCAGCTCATGTCGGACACGTGGACCAGCCCGTCGATGCCCGGCTCGACCTCGACGAAGGCGCCAAACGAGGTGAGGTTACGAACCTTGCCGCGAATGCGTGTACCCGGCGGGTACTTCTCGGGCAAGTTCAGCCAGGGGTCCTCCTCCGCCTGCTTCATGCCGAGCGAGATCTTCTCCTCCTCGGGATCCACGCGCAGCACGACGGCCTCGATCTCGTCGCCGATGGACACCAGCTGGGACGGGTGCCGGACATTGCGCGTCCAGCTCATCTCCGAGATGTGGACGAGCCCTTCGACGCCGCGCTCCAGCTCCACGAACCCGCCATAGTTGGTGATCGAGACGACCTTGCCGCGTACGCGAGCGCCGACGGGGTACTTCTGCTCTACATCCTTCCACGGATAGGGCTGTAGCTGCTTGAGCCCGAGTGAGATACGCTCGCGGTCCCAATCGATGTCGAGGATCTTCACGTCGATCTCCGCGCCGATCTGGCAGATCTCACTGGGATGGCCGACACGACCCCACGACATGTCGGTGATGTGGAGCAGCCCATCCATGCCGCCCAGATCGATGAAGGCGCCGAAGTCGGTGATGTTCTTGACCGCGCCCGTGCGAACCTGGCCCACCTCCAGCTCGCCCTTGAGTTCCTCGCGCCTCTCGCTGCGCTCCTGCTCGAGGATGACGCGCCGCGAGACGACGATATTGCGGCGCCGCTTGTTCAGCTTCAGGATCTTGAAGTCAAACTCCTGGCCAAGCAGCTCGTCGACGTTCGGCACGCGACGCAACGCCACCTGGGAGCCCGGCAGGAAAGCATCGACACCCATGATGTCGACCGTCACGCCACCTTTGACCTTCTTCTTGATCGTGCCGCGAATCGGCCGGTCGCTGTCGTAGGCCTCCTTGATCTGCTCCCAGACGCGCAGGAAGTCGGCCTTCTTCTTTGAGAGGACGACCACGCCTTCCTGGTCCTCGAGCCGCTCCAGGAAGACACTAACCTCCGTGCCGGGCTGCACCTCCTCTGATGTGCGGAACTCGTCGAGCGGGACAGAGCCTTCGGACTTGAAGCCGAGATCGAGGATCGCCGCCGAATCGGTCACACGCACGATCTTCGCCTTCACGATTTCACCCTCCTCGATGTTCTTGAGGGTGTCCTCGTACATCGACATCATGCGCTCGTACTCATCAGGCGAGTACTCGTGCTCCTCCAGGGCGTCCGGATGGACGGCCAGCTCGCGGGCTTCCTCGACAGGTTCTGCGCTTGATTCCTGCTCGGGAGGCTGAGCAACATCGGCGGGTGGCTCGGGCGTGGAGCTCTTCTCGCTCGCGCTCTGCGCCGGCACGTCGCTCTGTTCGGGGTTGTCTGCTGTGATCTCGGCTTCGGTCGGTGTGGTGTTTGCGTTTTTCTCGTTTGGCATTCGGTTGACGTCTTAGCCGGGGTCCGGGACCGGCAAGCCTACTTCGCTAAAGGTCAAAACAAACGGGCGCTGGCGTGAACCCCGGCGGCGTTACCGGACCCACTCGCTAACTTCTTCCGCCACAGGGACTAAGCCGCGCCCCGGAATCAAGTGATCAATGTAGTCCGTCGCTTTCCATCGTGTCAAGGCGCCGCCGGGCCGCGGCCACGATCTGCTCCACCTGCTCCTCGAAGGACACATCGGTCGTGTCGATCACCAGTGCGTCCTCGGCCTGCCGCAGGGGTGACGCCTCCCGCTGCGAGTCGGCCGTGTCTCGGGCAACCAGACGCGCCGACTCGGCGCGGACCTTCTCCGGAGTCACTTCCTGGCCTTGCTGAAGCAACCGCCGTCGGGCACGCTCCTCCGGCACCGCAACCATGAAGACCTTGAGCTCGGCCTCGGGGAAGACTACCGTGCCCATGTCCCGCCCCTCGCAGACGATGCCCCCTTCGCACTCCGCTGCCAGGCGGCGCAGGGTGGCGTTGACCTGCCCTCTGATCTCCGGGTGCGCGGAGATCTTCGAGGCGCAAGCGGTGACCTCGGGCGTCCTGAGCTCGTCGCCGAGTCGACGCCCTTCCAGCCGTGGCACCACGCTGCCGTGCACAACCTCCGCGCCGACGTCCCAGGCCGCCAGCGGGGCGACGCGCTCGGGAGGCAGGATGCCCGCCGGGCTCACCCAGCCCTGCTGGCAGGCGGCTACGGCGAAGGCACGATAGAGGGCGCCGGAGTCGATATGCACGAACCCGAGGCGCCGGGCCACCTCCCGCGCCGTCGTGCTCTTCCCGGAACCGGCTGGACCATCGATCGCGACGATCATCCCCGTCGGCCTCGCGTCCGCCACCCGCGCATACCTTCCTCGTAGCTCAGAGTAGCGCCACCCTATTCGCGGAGGGGGATCTCGATGGTCAACCCGTCGTAGGCCACCATCACTTCGCAGGCACCGGAACAGGCGCGCCGCGCCTCTCGCTCCAGCACGTGCGGACGCTCCGAATAGCGGGCGCTCAGATGCGTCAGGACCAGCCGCTGGACTCCGGCACGTTGCGCGAGCTCCCCCGCTTGGCCGGCGGTCGTGTGGCCGGTGCGCTGGGCACGCTCCAGCTCCTCTTCAGAGAACGTCGCCTCGTGGATCAAGAGATCGCAGCCGGCGGCCACCTCTACGGTCGCCTCGCACGGTCGCGTGTCACCCGTGTAGACCACGGTGCGGCCCGGCCGGGCCGGGCCCATCACCTGCTCGGGCCGGATCTCGCGGCCGTCCTCCAGGCCCACGACCTCTCCACGCTGCAGTCGCCCGAACAGCGGGCCCTCCGGCACACCGAGCGCCCGAGCCTGCTCCGGGTAGAAGCGGCCCGGCCGCACATCCTCGCGCAGCACGTAGCCGTTCGCTCGGCCGGGGTGGTTGACCGCGTAGGCCTCGATCGAATAGCCCGCGTGACGGACGGCCGCCGGCGGCTCCAGTAGCCCGATCACCGTCGGGAAGGAGAGCTCCTCCAACTCCAGCCCCACGGCCGCCGTCAACAGCTCCTCGCCGCCCGGCGGCGTGTAGATCGCCAGCGGCTGCTCGCGTCCCTGTAGGCTCATGGTACGGAGCAGACCGACGGTGCCGAGGTAATGGTCGGCGTGCATGTGGGTCAGGTAGATCTCCTTCACGGTGAACCCGACGCCGTAGCGCATCATTTGGCGCTGGGTCCCCTCGCCGCAGTCAAAGAGATAAAGATCGCCCTGCCGCTGCACGGCGATGGTGCTCGTGTTGCGTGACACCGTCGGCCGCGCCGACGCCGTTCCAATGAAGGTCACCCTGAGCATGGCTACTGATTATTGCCGACCGATCCCGCCAGGGCAACGGCGCCGACAGCAGGTTCGGCGAGAGAGCCGGTACGTGCCTTAAAGGCAAGCACCTATCAGGCATCTATTCGCTGCAGCGAGGGCCGCTGTCTGCCTTGACAGCGGCCCCAGATCAGCGACGCGTTCAGTTTGTCGGAATGAAGGCTTGATGCTCGGCAGAGGCCGTCTGGCTCCCTCAGGCGGACCGGAGGCTAGCCGGCACCCTCTACACCGACCGCCGCCCGTCGGTCGGCGATGAGCGTCGATTTGATGAAGTCACGGTTGAACCGCGCGATGTTGTCCACGCTGACCGCCTTCGGGCAAACCGCCTCGCAATCACCGTGGTTGGTGCAGTTGCCGAAGCCCTCCAGATCCATCTGCGCCACCATCTTCTTCACCCGGATGTGGCGCTCCGGTTGGCCCTGAGGCAGCAGTCCGAGCTGCGCGACCTTCGCGGAGGTGAAGAGCATGGCCGACGCGTTGCGGCAGGCGGCTACACACGCCCCGCAGCCGATACAGGCGGCCGCGTCCATCGCCAGGTCGGCGTTCTCCTTGGAGATCGGGATGGCGTTCGCGTCCGGGGCGCACCCCGTCGGCGCGCTGATGAAGCCACCCGCGGCAATGATCCGATCCAAGGCTCCGCGATCGACGATCAGATCCTTAATGACTGGGAAGGCTTTGGCACGCCAGGGCTCGATCCAGATGGCGTCCCCGTCCTTGAAGCTACGCATGTGGAGCTGGCAGACGGTGGTACGCTCCCGCGGCCCGTGCGCCCGACCGTTGATCACGACACCGCACGTGCCGCAGATACCCTCCCGGCAATCGTGGTCGAAGGCGATCGGCTCCTCACCCGCTAGGGCCAGTCGCTCGTTGACCACATCGAGCATCTCGAGGAACGACATGTCGGGGCTGATGTCGTCGGCCTCGTACTTGACGAATCGGCCCTTGGACTTGGCGTCCTTCTGTCGCCAGACGTGCAAAGTGATGTTCATCACTTGTAGCTCCGTTGCGCTAAGGGGGCGTACTCGAAGGTCAGTGGCTCGACGTTGCGAATCGGCTTCTTGCCGTCGCCCGCGTACTCCCACGCGGCCACGTGTGCGTAGTTGTCATCATCACGCAGCGCCTCCCCCTCTCCCGTCTGGTACTCCTCACGGAAGTGGGCGCCGCACGACTCTTCGCGCTCGAGGGCGTCCAGGCAAATGAGCTCGCCGATCTCGAGGAAATCGGCCACTCGGCCGGCGTACTCCAGAGACTGGTTGAGCTCGTCGCCATCGCCCGGGACACGCACGTCTTCCCAGAACCGTTCACGCAGCGCCGGGATCTTCTGGAGGGCTTCCTCGAGTAGCGGGCGGTTGCGCGACATCCCGCAGTGCTCCCACATGATCTGGCCCAGCTCGCGGTGGAACGACGTGACCGTGCGCTTCCCGTTGATCGAGAGCAGACGCCTGATGCGCTCCTCCACCTCCGCCTTCGTCGCCTGCGCCTCGGGATGGTCTTCGCTCACCTTCTCGAACTTCGTGCTCGCCAGGTAGTCGCCGATCGTGTAGGGGATGACGAAGTAGCCATCCGCGAGGCCTTGCATCAGAGCGCTGGCGCCCAGCCGGTTCGCTCCGTGGTCGGAGAAGTTAGCCTCGCCGATCACGAAGCAACCCGGGATCGTGCTCATCAGGTTGTAGTCGACCCAGAGTCCTCCCATGGTGTAGTGAGTGGCCGGGAAGATGCGCATCGGCACCTTGTAGGGATCCTCGTCGGTGATCCGCTCATACATCTCGAACAGGTTGCCGTACTTCTCGCCGATCACGTCCGCGCCCAGGCGCTCGATGGCGTCGGCGAAATCCAGGTAGACGCCGAGGCCGGTGGGACCCACTCCCCGCCCCTCATCGCAGACCCGCTTCGCGGCCCGGGAGGAGATATCACGGGGCGCGAGGTTTCCGAAGCTCGGATACAGCCGCTCAAGGTAGTAGTCGCGCTCCTCCTCTGGAATCGCGCCGGCCGGCCGGCTCTCGCCCTTCTGCTTCGGGACCCAGATGCGGCCATCGTTGCGGAGCGACTCGCTCATCAGAGTCAGCTTCGACTGGTACTCACCCGTCACCGGGATGCAGGTCGGGTGGATCTGCGTGAAGCAGGGGTCGGCAAAAGCGGCGCCGCGCTTGTAGGCCCGCCAGATCGCCGTGCCGTTCGCCCCCTTGGCGTAGGTGGACAGGAAGAAGACGTTTCCGTAGCCTCCCGTGGCGAGCACCACGGCGTCCGCCAGGTGGATCCCGAGCTCGCCGCTCACCATGTCGCGGACCACTATCCCCCGCGCCCTGCCCTCGATCACGATGAGCTCGAGCATCTCGTGGCGCGGGTACATCTTCACCTTGCCCAGACCGATCTGGCGCTCCAGGGCCTGGTAGGCGCCCAGCAGCAGCTGCTGACCGGTCTGACCCCGGGCGTAGAACGTGCGCGAGACCAGCGCGCCGCCGAAGGAGCGGTTGTCCAGGAGGCCGCCGTACTCACGAGCGAACGGCACGCCCTGAGCCACGCACTGGTCGATGATGTTCACGCTCAGCTCGGCCAGCCGGTAGACGTTGGCCTCGCGTGAGCGGAAGTCACCACCCTTCACCGTGTCGTAGAACAGGCGGTAGACGCTGTCGCCGTCGTTCTGGTAGTTCTTGGCAGCGTTTATCCCGCCCTGGGCCGCGATGGAGTGGGCGCGGCGCGGGCTGTCCTGATAGCAGAAGCATTTGACGTTGTAGCCGAGCTCCGCCATCGACGCGGCGCCCGAAGCGCCCGCGAGGCCGGACCCCACGACGATGATGCTGTATTTCCGCTTGTTCGCAGGGTTGACCAGCTTCATGTCGAAGCGGTGCTTCTCCCACTTACCCTCGATCGGACCGGAGGGGATCTTGGCGTTCAGTTCCATGGCCGTCTCCTCGCTCTCAGCTCACGACGCCCGTCAGGATCGCGAGCG
>JBDHKG010000032.1:0-30952 GCA_039586495.1 Gemmatimonadota bacterium
TCACCACGAGTGGATCGCCGCAAGCGCTGAAAGCCGCGAGCGACGCGGCCACGGTTACTGCTGCAGAGACACGACCCATATGTCGTAATCGTCGCCTTCGCTTTGCTTGGCGAACGCCATGAGCTGGCCGTCCGGTGAGATGGCGGGCTCGCGGCCACCTTGCGTGCCCGGCACCGGCGTCGCTTGCCCAGCGTCCAGCGAGATCCTCCAGATCTGATCGCCTCGCCGGAAGAAGAGCGTTCGTCCGTCAGGCGACCACGCGGGTTCGTCGCCCTCCCCGAATTCTGCCCTGTCGCTGCCGTCCGGGTGGATCAAGCTGAGTAAGTGACGGCCTCGCGAGAACTCGGTGTAGTCCAGATAGGCGCACGGACCGAGAGCCAAGTAGACGCACATGCAGTTCGAGGAGTCGGCGCGCTCGATGCGTGAGTAGGCGATCCACTCACCGTCGGGGCTCCAGGCCGGCCACACGCCGTCTTCGGTACCGGGCACGGCGACGGGCTCATCCTCGCCCAGCGTCCAGATCAGGATGCGCAGCCCATCGCTGAAGGCGAGGCGCTCGCCGTCCGGCGCCCAGGTCGCCCGGAAGCTGGACCCGCGCTCCTGATCGAAGAGACGCTGGAAGGGGTGAAAGCGCACAACATAAAGGCGCACGAAGCCAATGCCCGGCACCTCGACAGAATCCATCGTCACCCCTGGGACGGTCACAAACAGTGCAGTGTCTGCTTCCAGCGCGTCGGTCGCGTCGAAGCGGCGGACGTGGACGATGTTCTGGCGCAGCGGGGGCAAGGGCGCCTCGTCGCGGACGGGATCGCACGACAGAGCCGCACCCGGGCAGGGATTGGGCTCCCGCAGAGGGGCGATTTCCATAAAGGCCAGCCGTTCGCCCGAGGGATCCGGTGCCGGCGCCACCAGCCAGTGTCGCAGTCCGAGCTGGCTCGGTAGCTGGACGTTGGTGAGGATCGGCGCGGTCACACCGCCGTCCCGCGGCAGCCCAACCAGCACGCCGGGGTCGGGAGGCAGGTGCCCGAAGCCTTCGGCCGCGTAATACACCGAGTCACCGTTCGGCGACCAGGCGGGCGAGCGATCATCTTTCAGGCTGAAAGTCAGCCGCCAGACTGTCTCACCGGAGCGTTCCTCTCGGTCAGCGGCCTCGAACGGCGCGACGTCATCCCGGCAGGCGAGCCAGACTAGCCCGGCTAAGGCGAGCGCCCAGACGGCGAGGGGAAAGCACCTGCGCACTAGAATGATACCTCCAGACCCAGCCTCAACTGAGGCGCCTCCCCGAAGTAGAGTGAGGGATCGTTGCGATCCAGGGCTGCGGCGAATCGTGCGGTCTCCATCTCCCGGGCCGTGATCACCCCGTCTCGGTTCAGGTCGATCAAGGCGCTGTAGCGCGGCGACTCGCGGGGGATTGGCTCCATGTCGTCGGGTACTTCAGCGGCGATGGCCTGCAAATCCTCGAAGCTCGGTGCCAGCTTCCCGGTGTCGCGGCGCAGCGCGATGATGTTGTCCCGGCCGAGCAGGTTGCGGACGTGCGCGATGACGCGCCAGCTACAGCTGCCGCAGCCGGGTGGCGCGCCCAGCTCTCGGGTGAGGCGAAGGTTCACGATTCCGGTCCAGGGTAGCCGTGCCGGTACGGTCGCCACGCCCGTGAACTCGCCCGCGGCGATTAAACGGTCGAGGGGAAAGCCGCTCCGCAGCGATGCAGTCAGCGACACGCCCCAGCCCGTCGCGGTGTCGCCCACGGCGCGCCCGGCCGACACGGTGAGATCGGCGGTGTGGCGGCGGTCGAAGGCGAGCGGCAACTCGGTGCGCCGTACCGCTATTGTGTCGCCCGGATCCTCGAAGGCGCTGGACGTGACACCTTTCGCGCTCTGCAGCGCATAGCCGGCGCGCACCCGCACGCCCGGCCAGCGTCCCACGGCCGTGAGCTCGAGACCTCTCACACTGCCGAAGTCCCCGGTCGTGAATTGATTCTGCGCGAAACCCGCGAAGCTCAGGCTGCCGGTGACCAGGTTCATGAGCTCCTTCAGGAACGCGGTGGCGCTCACGGCGACGGCGTTGCTCACCAGGTGGCTCACGCCCAACTCCCACGAAGCGCCGTGCTCGAACGACAGGTTCGGATTGCCCTGCCGTCGGATGTCCGTCCGTAGCGAGTCGCCGATCGTGCTGTCAAGGAAGAAGGCGAAGTCGGGTGGCTGAGCTACGAGCCCATAGTTGACCCATAGTTGAAGCGGAACATCGTCCGCGCCTGCGTGCCCGGGACGGGAACTGCCACCCCGATCCGGGGCATCAGGTGGGTCTTCCAATCGGTGTCAATGACCGGTGCAAAGATGTCCGCTCGGTCGGATTGGAAGCGGAGGCCCGAACGGAAGGCTTCCACCCGCAGCCCGAGCTGCACGGTGATCGCGTGAGCTGCCAGGAGAGAGGTCTGCGCGAATGCGGCGGCCGTAGCCGGGAAGAAGCGCGCGTAGGTGGGCAACGAGCCAGGCAGGTAGGCCGGCACCCGTTCGTAGTTCTCGATCCGGTAGAATCGCGTTGACGCACCAGCCCGTAGCGAGTGGCCTCGCGCCGACAGTATCTCGCCGGCTCAGCGGCGGGGCCAAAAGGTGAGCCGACCGAGCCACCGGGTTCCGTGTAGCCGGGCACGGCTCCGCCGGACTCGAGCTGCTGGTCGATCGGCTTACGCGCGGACCCCTCGCCGAGGAAGCGGAAATCGGCGAGACCGAAGCCCGCGATGCGGGTCCGCTCGTCGAAGGTCCACGGATCGAGCACGCCGAGATAGCGATCCAGTCGCATCGCCGCAGCACGAGCGGTGAGGCGGTAGGCGCGCCCTTCACGATGCCGCATCCAATCGAGCGCCAGGCTGGCCAGGTAAGCCTTTGTGCGTTGCCCGAGCTGGAAATCCGGATTGTACTTGAACTCGGGTGTGTACAACTCGCGCTGGCGCCGGTTGTGGAGCAGACTCAGGGTGAGGTTGCTGGTCGGGGCCAGGGGCCGGTCGATGCGCACGAAGCCGATGAGCTTGTCGCCGCGCTGGAACGGTAGCTGCGGCGCCGAGAACGGGCAGTACAGATGCTCGGTGCCGGGGTCCTCCGTCAGCGCGTTTATCGCGTCTGCCAGATCGGCATCCGCATCCCCGGGACGGAGACAGGTGAGGCCGCGGGCCCGCGGGTCGGCATCGATCAGACCCTGAGCCAGGACGTCGACGAAGATCGTGCTCCCTCGTCCCAGGAACCCCAGAGGTCCGCCCAGCGACGCGGAGAGGCTGGAGAAGCCGCGGAAGAGGTCGTCGGGCACCCAGTGATCGCTCGACAGAGCCAGGCGGCCTTCCCAACGGTCCGTGTTGCCGCGGCGGGTGACGTAGCCGACGACGCCGGACAGAGCCGATCCGTTGTCCGCCCCCATGCCGCCGGTGACGACTTCGATTTCCGCAACGGCGGTTGGCGAGAGCTCGAGTCCGGGCGCCTGTCTTGCCGCCTCGAGCTGGTTTCTCACCTCCAGGCCGTCGATCCGGTAGCTCTCCTGGCCCAGGCGGCCGCCCCGGAAGTGGCCGTCGCTGACGCCAGTCGCGAGCTCAACCGCGTCCTTGATCTCATCGACCGGGAGCTCGCGCAGCTCCCGCCCGAGCATGACCTCGTGGGTGACGACGACCTCGGACTCGATCAGGCGCGCGCGCTCGACCTCTGCCGCCACCTCTTCCAGCTCCACGGGCGCTGCCGTGAGCTGGATCGTCACCTGCGTGGTCCGGCCGCCGCGCACGCGAACCGGGGCCACTGCGGTACGGAAGCCGATCCGCTGAGCCTGAAGCCTGTGCTCGCCCACCGGCACACCGGTCAGCAGGAAATTGCCGCGTTCGCTGGTGAGGGCACGGATTTCCAGGCCTTCTATCCAGACGTCCGCTGTGGAGACCGGCGCCTGGGTCTCGGCATCGATCACTCGACCGAGAATCTGGCCCGTCGTCTGCGCTCGACTCGGGACCGCGGCCACGGCCAGGCCCAGGACTACGGTCACCAGCCTCCACACCGGTCCGGGCTCGAACTGCCGGGCGCGCCGCTGTGCGACCGTCTGGGCGGCTACGGCGCCGTTCCGCTCAGATGTCCGCAAATAGGTGCCCATACTCCAACGGCTCGCCCGTTTCCCACGGCCTGTAGCTGTTGCAGAAGTCGATGCGCTCACCGAGTGTCGGATGCGTGGCGCGCCAGAGCTTGTACAGGGTCCCCGGCCGCGGCACACCGAGGTTCTCATGCTGGAGCTTCACAAAAGCGGACGCCGCAGCGTGGTTGTCCTGCGTGATCTCCAAGCCGAAACGATCCGATTGGCGCTCAAAATGACGCGAGGACGCGAACGCCACAGGCCCGCCCACCAGCGCCAGGAGGTTGAGCAACAGGATCAACAGCGGCAGGGACGCGATATCGGCGAGCTGGTCGAACCTGAAGCGCCCCTTGAACCGGTCGATGACCGCCCCCGTCGTGCGATGCACCACATAGAGCGCCAGAAGGATCAGCAGCGAGAGGAAGAAGACCCACTTGATCGCATGCCGCAGGACGTAATGGGCCATCTCGTGGCCCATCACGAAGAGGAGCTCGTCCCCCTCGAACTTCGCAATCATCGTGTCCCACAGGATGATCCGCCTGGTACCAAGGAAGCCCGTCACGTAGGCGTTGACCGCCTCCGTATCCACACTCTTGTTCACTTCGTAGACCCGACCTCCCTCGATCCCGGCGCGCTCGGCCAGCGCCAATATCTTCGATTCCAGAGCCTTGTCCTGCATGGGCCCGAAATCGTTGAACAGCGGAGCGATCCAAATCGGACTCACCAGCAGCATGAAGAAGATGAACGGGATAGTCGCCAGGCCCGTGTAGAGCCACCAGCGACGCGGGCTCCTCTTGATGAGCAGATAGGGAATCCACAGAAACAGCGCGCCCACGACCATCCCGTTAGACAGGCCGTAGGCATGCTGTCGCACAAAGCCCTGGTAGTAGTCCAGCGGAAAGTCGATGACGAAGTTGATGGCCAGGAAGATGGTGAAGTAGACGGCGATGACGAACAGCCACTTGCGACCGATCGCCCGAGCCCACTCGCGTATGCGGGCAGATAGCCCTGTAAAGAGGAACAGTGCCGGGATGAGCAGGCCCCAGACGACGTTGCCGCTTCGATAGTAGCGTATCGCCTGCTCACTGGGCTCGGGGACAGCCACTGGCCCGCGCTCAGCGGGCGTCGGGGGTCCAACCTCCTCTTGGACGGCTGCCGGTCCCCGCCAGGCAGCGTCTGTTGGCTCCAGGGCGGACGCGCCGTGCGTGAAGACGATGAGAAAGCTTGCTGCAAGGACAGGTGCTCGCATGGCGTCCCCCATCAGCGTAAGACGTTGCACATCGTCTGCCCGGTCGCCGCCGGTTACTTGTGGAGAGGCTTGGCAGAACGGTAGGTGGCAGGGCTCAGCGCCGCCAGTGCTGAACCGGGCCGCCCCAGCAACCTGGCTTTAGGACGACGGCAAACGTTATAGTAATCTTGCTGGCTCAGGAAGCAGGATACGACGAATCGGAATAGCCAGGACCGGCAGCTCGACGAGGAAGACGATGGCTAGCGCCGCCCGGGATCCCCGTGCGATCATCACCCCGGACGCCTTCTCCGTGGCGCCCGGACTGCTCGGCACACCGCTCGCCCGGCCGTGGCGACGGGCGGTGGCCATGCTGGTGGACCTCATCCTGATCGGGCTGCTCAGCCGGGCCGGCTGGTTCTTCCTCGGGCTCGCCATCGCCTTCCTGTTGTTTCGCGGGGCGCTGCGCCCGGCCGGAGGCCTGATCGGGAGAGGCTCGCGCTGGCTGAGCTACGGTTCTCTGGGTACGCTGGTGCTGGCCGTCACCCTGGCCGGCGGTTGGGCCAGCTACTGTGCGGGCGACGGCCCGTCGGCGTCTATCGGTGAGGCCGGGCGAGTCCTTGAGGCTGGCCTTGGCGACGTCGGCGGTACGGTGGTGGACGTGATCGCGCTGAGCCGCGCCGAGACGGAGCCGGAGTTCAGGGAAGCCGCAGACAGTTTCGTGGAGCACCTGAGCGGTCAGGGCGTCGATCAAGAGGAGATCCGGAGCACGCTCGAAGACTTCGCGCGGGAGAAGGGCACGCCCTGGGCAGAGGACGCGGTCGAAGCGGCGCTCGCCGGCGTGGACGTAATGCAGCCAGCGGAGGTGCCCGTCGAGGCCGACTCGCTGGTCATCGCTTATGTCGCGGCGCTTCAAGCGGGCGATTCGGGTCGTGCCGCCGGGCTCAGGCCCGAGGTCGCGGAGGCGCTAGCCGCCGAGCGTCTGGCGCGTCAGGAACGGCGTATCGAGCAGCTCCAGGAAGGCAACACGGATCTCGAGCGGCGGCTGCGCGAGGCAGAGGAAGAGCCCAGCTTCATAAGCATGCTCCTGGGCTTCGCCGATGAGGTCGGGATCGGCTTCGGGTGGGCGGGGCTCTACTTCACCCTCTTTGTCGCACTCTGGCGCGGGAGGACGCCCGGCAAGCGGCTGATGCGCATACGCGTTGTGCGGCTCGACGGCAAGCCGATCGGCTGGTGGGTGGCTTTCAACCGCTTCGGCGGGTACGCGGCCTCGATCTTCACTGGCTTGCTCGGCTTCTTCGAGATGTTCTGGGATGACAACCGGATGGCCCTGCACGACCGCATCGCCTCGACCGTTGTCGTGCGCGAGTAGGTGAAGCGATGCGGGTGTCACGACCGGGCTGTTCGCGCGAAACCGGGGCGGCGGCGCGATACGTACGGTTGACCGGCGGCGACATCGCATCCGCCCCCGGGTGCGCAGGTTCGATGGATCCAGGTAGGCAGGAGGTAGCACGGTGAACGAGTCAGGTTCGGGTGAGTCGGGTCGCGGCGCGCTCGCGGAACTCAAAGAGGCGGTGACTAGCCTGTTCGAGCAGGTCGTCGGGCTGGCGCCCGATCTCGGGTTCGGGCGCGAGTTCCCACGTCACGAGCTACGGGTCGAGGACGACGGCTTCCGGGTGCAGGTGGAGCTGCCCGGCATCCGCCGCGACGAGATCGACGTCTCGGTCAGCGGCCGCACGCTCTCGATCTCTTTCCGGCGGGAACGGTTCGAGCCGCCGGAAGGCGCGCGCATGCTGCGCAGCGAGCGGCCGTCGGGGAAGTACGAGCTGACGCTACGACTGCCCGCTGAGGCGGATCCGCTAGCAGTGGTGGCACGGATGCAGGACGGTGTGCTCGAGGTCCGGCTCCCGAAGCCGAGTGTCCGCGGCCGCAGCGTTAGGGTGGAGGGCACCGAGGCGGAGGCCCAGGAACCTGCGGCGGAAGAGAAGCCAGCTGCGGAAGAGAAGCCAGCTGCGGAAGAGAAGCCAGCTGCGGAAGAGAGGCCGCCGCAACAGATGCCCTGGGAGGAAGGTCCGCAGACCCCGACCGGCGAAGGCGAGGGGGGAGGTACGCAACGTGGGTAGGATCGAGAGCGACGAGCTGCGTGACGTGCCGGGCACAGGACCGTCAGCCAGCGAGGATCGCGAGGCTCGAGCGCGCCGGCGCCACTACGCGCGTCCGGCCGTGGACATCTACTCCACCGAGTCGGAGATGATCGTCCTCGCCGACATGCCCGGTGTCCGCAAGGGTGACCTCGAGATCACCCTGGAACGCGACGAGCTGACTATCGAGGGCAAGATCGCCGGCCGTGGGGAGGCGGAGAGTGCGCTGCCCCGGGGCTACCACCGCAGGTTCAGGCTACGCACGGCCTTCGACCGCGAGCGCATCCGGGCGAGCCTCGAGGAGGGCATCCTTCGGGTGACCCTGCCCAAGGCGGCGACCGAGCAGCCGAGGAAGATCGCGGTCGACTGAGTGGAGCACCTCCGCCAGGAGGCGGCAGCTCTGACGCGGGCCGCTTCTCGGCCGCCCGCGCTGCCGATATGGCAGCCTGGCGCTGGCACGCGAGTTGCCCCTTCCTTCATGGATCGAGGTTCACTGGCGTGGCGGCCGCCTCTCAGGCCGATTACCGCGCTGCCGATCTCATGAAATATGGGGAGGCCTGAGGCATAGATGATTTCGTTTGACCGATTGACCGTCAAAGCTGCGGAGGCCCTTCAAGCCGCCATCGGCCTGGCGGCGGGACAGGGCAACCCTGCGGTGGAGGACATCCACCTGCTGCGGGCGCTGCTGAACCAGGAGGGCAGTGTGGCGGCGCCGCTCCTGGGGCGGATCGGCGTTCCCGTGAACCAGGTGGAGAAGAAGCTGAACGAGGCACTGGAACGTCTGCCACGGCAGGAGGGTGGCTCGGGCGCGATGCCGTCGCGCGAGCTGGGTCAGGTCCTCGACGTTGCGGACAAGGAGGCGCATGACCTCGGGGACCAGTTCATCTCGAGCGAGCATCTGCTGCTGGCTCTCGTGTCCAAACAGGCGAGCACGACGGGGCCCTTGCTCAAGGCGCTGGGCGCGACCCACGACGGCCTCTTGCAGGCGATCCAGGCGGTGCGTGGCCCGCACCGGGTGACGGATCGCGAGGCGGAGGAGAAGTACCAGACAGTCCAGCGCTTCACAGTCGATCTGACCGATATGGCGCGGCGCGGTAAGCTCGATCCGGTAATCGGGCGCGATGAGGAGATCCGCCGCGTCATCCAGGTGCTATCGCGCCGGACCAAGAACAACCCTGTGCTTATCGGCGAGCCGGGCGTCGGCAAGACCGCGATTGTGGAAGGTCTCGCCCAGCGGATCGTGAACGGCGACGTGCCGGAGACATTGCGCAACAAGCAGCTGATCCAGCTGGACATCGCCGGCATGATCGCGGGCACCAAGTACCGTGGGCAGTTCGAGGAGCGCTTCAAGGCCCTGCTCAAGGAGATCTCGGAGAGCGAGGGTCAGTACGTCGTGTTCATCGACGAGCTGCACACGATCGTCGGTGCCGGGGCCGCCGAGGGCGCGGTGGACGCGGGCAACATGATGAAGCCGCTGCTGGCCCGCGGCCAGCTTCGGGTGGTCGGCGCGGCGACGCTCAACGAGTACCGGGAGCATGTGGAGAGGGACACGGCGCTGGAGCGGCGCTTCCAGCCGATCTTCACGTCGGAGCCGAGCGTTGAGGACACCGTCGCGATCCTGCGTGGGTTGAAGGAGCGCTACGAGGTGCACCATGGCGTGCGGATCACCGATGGCGCGCTCGTGGCAGCGGCCCGACTGTCACACCGTTACATCACGGATCGCTTCCTGCCGGATAAGGCGATCGACCTCATCGACGAGGCGGCTTCCATGCTGCGGATCGAGATCGACTCGATGCCGCTGGAGATTGATGAGGTGGAGCGGCGCATCGTGCAGCTCGAGATCGAGCGGCAGGCGCTGCAGAAGGAAGAGGACAAGCAGAGTCGCAAGCGTTTGGAGCGGCTTGAGAAAGAGCTGGCCGAGCTACGCGAGCGGTCGAGCGGCATGAAGGCGAAGTGGCAGGCGGAGAAGGAAGCGATCGAGAACATCCGCACGCTGAAGAGCCTGATCGAGGACCTGCGTACGCAGGCTGAACAGGCAACGCGGGCCGGCGAGCACGGTCGTGCGGCGGAGATCATCCACGGCAAGATCCCGACGATGGAGAAGGAGCTCGCCGCCGCGAGCGAGAAGCTGGCGGAGCTGCAAGAGGAATCCCGCTACCTGAAGGAAGAGGTCAGTGAGGAGGACGTGGCGGTGGTGGTCTCGCGCTGGACCGGGATTCCCGTGTCCAAGATGATGGAGAGCGATCGCGAGCGGCTGGTGCACCTGGAGGAGCACCTACACAAGCGGGTCGTGAACCAGAATCAGGCGATCGAGGCGGTAGCGAACGCTGTGCGACGCAATCGCGCCGGACTCCAGGATCCGAACCGGCCGGTGGGCAGCTTTATCTTCCTGGGCCCCTCGGGCGTCGGCAAAACGGAGACGGCGAGAGCACTGGCGGAGTTCCTGTTCGATGATGAGGCGGCCATGGTGCGGCTCGACATGTCGGAGTACATGGAACGGCATTCCGTCGCCCGGCTCATCGGCGCGCCGCCCGGCTACGTCGGTTATGAGGAGGGCGGCCAGTTGACCGAGCGCGTGCGCCGCCGGCCGTACAGCGTTATCCTGTTCGACGAAATCGAGAAGGCGCATCCCGACGTCTTCAACATCTTGCTGCAGGTGCTGGACGACGGGCGGCTCACCGACGGACACGGTCGCACGGTGGACCTCCGCAACGCCGTGTTGATCATGACCTCGAATATCGGGAGCCAGTGGATCCTCGAGCTTCAGGGCGACGAGGATTGGAGCGAGATCGAGCGGCGCGTCTGGGAAGGTTTGCGCGCGACCTTCAGGCCCGAGTTCCTGAACCGCGTGGACGACATCATCATCTACAAGCTGCTGGGCCGGGAGGAGCTGAGTCGGATCGTCGACCTCCAGCTCGGGCAGGTGCAGCACTTGCTGGCCGATCACAAGCTCGCGCTGGAGCTCACCGCCGCGGCGCGTGAGCTGATCATGACTGAAGGGTACGATCCGGCCTTCGGAGCGCGACCGCTCAAGCGGGCGCTGCAGCGGACTCTGCTGGACCCGCTATCGTCGGCGCTGTTGGCAGGGCAGTTTGGCGAGGGCGATCGTATCGTCGTCGATCGTGACGCCGGAGAGAATCAACTGACCTTCCGCCGGGCGGAGGAGACGACGGGGGTCGCCAGGTGATTGGGGCGCCGGGCGCGGGCGGCGCCGGCGCTCTCCAGCTGTTCCCTCAGACCGGGAGATACTGGTGCGCAAGGCTCATCGATTGGCGGTGGCGGTGGTGACCCTGCTGGGATTGAGCGGCTGCGCTGGTGGCACGGCACGCTTGGAGATCCCAGAGGGCGCCGCATCCCCAGAGGAAGCGGTGGAGGCCTTTCTCAGCGCGGCGCGGGAGGCGGTGCAGGCCCGGCGCGGCGGCGCGTTCACGGACGCCGAGCGCGCCTACGAGCGGATGGCTGCCGTGTTCGGGACCGAGCAGGGGAGCATCCAGCGCGCCTACTCGGCGCAGGAGGTTCGGGACCGGATGGTCGTGCTGGCGGCCTGCCTCCGGCCGGCCTCCTTCCGTTTCATCACCCAGCCCGACCCCGGCGTGTGGCGCACCCGGAGGACGACGGTGACCATCGAGCTCACGCGCGAGACGGAGATGGTCGCGCTACCGTTCCGTGTCGTGCTGGGTCGCGGCGAGCGCTGGTTCATCGAGCAGATCGACCTCTCGTCGTTCGCCTGCTGAGTCAGCGGGGCCAGCGTCTATCGCGCCGGCTCCGATAGCTCCAGCAGGACACCGCCGCTGCTGCCCGGATGGAGGAAGGCGACCCGGCGGCCGCCGGCGCCGCGCCGCGGTGTTTCACCCACCGTGTCGAGGCCCGCGGCGCGACAGCGTTCCAGGGCGGACTCGATGTCCGGCAGCTCGAGCGCGATGTGGTGCAGGCCGGGCCCGCGGCGCCTGAGGAAGCGTCCGACTGGCGAGTCCTCGGCCGTGGGTTCCAGGAGTTCCAGACGCGAATCGCCGAGCTCGAAGAAGGCGATTCGGACCTGTTCTGACTCCACGAACTCACGGCCGGAATCCGGCTGCCCGAGTATGGCGCTGTAGACGGAGACGGCCGCGTCGAGGTCTTCCACGGCGATCGCCACGTGTTCGAGGCGCGTGTGTGTCACGAGGAACTCCTGGATGCAGTAGACTGTTCTAACGCCGGCGCCGCATTTCACGGGCGCGGTCTTGGTCGCGTAGATTATTATATTAGTCGCTGCGGAGGAAAGAGGCGGGTGAGGGTGGTCGCTGCTACCCACGGCTGCCGCTGCCTGGGCACTCCAAGGAATGGGAGAACGAGATGTCGTTGGTGAGAGAGGTTACGGACGAGAACTTCACCGAGCAGGTCGAACAGAGCCGGGGCGTGGCGATCGTCGATTTCTGGGCCGCCTGGTGCGGGCCCTGCCGTTTGGTGTCGCCGATCGTCGATGAGCTGGCCCGGGAGTACGAGGGCCAGCTCAAGGTGGCGAAGCTGGATGTCGATAGCAGCCAGCGTACGGCCATGCGCTTCAACATCCGGTCGATACCCAGCGTTCTGTTCTTCAGGGACGGGCAGCACGTGGACACGGTCGTCGGCGCGGTGCCGAAGCAGCATCTGGAGCAGAGGATCAAGAAGCATCTGGGCTAGAGCCGTAACGGACCGCCGTGCGGCCCGGTCTGCTACCAGGCCAGCGCCCCGGCGGTCACGAGACGCGTAAGAGACGCCTCCGCCGGCACGGTCCAGAGCGGAGGCGTCTGGTCTTGCAAGCAAGGTGTGAGCGGCGTGACAGCGGCAGGAACCCTCTTCCTGGTCAGCACTCCGATCGGCAACCTGGGTGACCTTACGCGCCGGGCGGTCGAGGTTCTGCGCGCGAGCGACACGATCCTGGCGGAGGATACGCGCCGCACCCGCATTCTGCTCGACCACTACGAGGTCGATCCCAGCGCGCTCAAGTCGTTTCACAAGCACAACGAGGCTGCCCGCACGGCGGAGGTATGTGCCGCGCTCGCTGCAGGCGCCAGCATAGCGCTGGTCGCGGACTCCGGGACGCCGCTGGTCTCCGATCCTGGGCTGCGGCTGGTGCAGGCCGCCCTTGAGCTGGGCGCCCACGTCGTGCCGGTGCCGGGGCCATCCGCCGCGCTGGCCGCGCTGGTCGCCTCCGGCCTCGACCCCGAACCGTTCACCTTCTTCGGGTTCCCGCCCCGCTCCGGGCGCAAGCGGCGCGAGCTGCTGGCGACCCTCGCCGGGCTGCGGCATACGGCGATCCTCTTCGAGTCGCCGCACCGTCTGGTGCGCACGCTGGAGGAGTTCGCAGAGGCGCTGGGTGCCGAGCGGGGTGTGGCCGTCGCCCGGGAGCTCACCAAGGTGCATGAGGAGTTCGTACGGGGAACCCTCGACGAAGTGGCGGCATACTACCGGGAGCACGCACCACGCGGCGAAGTGGCCCTCTGCCTGGCGGGCGCGGCGGAGGCGGCGGCGGACGTGGAAGAGGCAGCGCGTGCGCTGGCACGCTCGCTGGCACGCAGCGGCGCGTCGACCAGGGAGATCGTCCACGCGCTCCGCGATCGCTGCGGTCTGGAACGGAATCGCGCCTACAGCATAGCAGTTCAGGCGGTGGAGGAGCAGAGAAGTTGATCAAAGCGCTTGCTGCCGCGGTGACGCTGGTGCTCCTCGCTTGGCCGGTTGTCAGCGAGGCACAGTCGCTGGCGAGTGAGGGGCCGGCGGATGTGACCCGCCTGACTATCGCGCGACTGCATTACAACGGTGGCGGGGACTGGTACGCCAACCCGTCATCGCTGCCGAACCTGTTCGAGCGCATCGCCGGTGACACGCGTTTCCCGGTGGCGACTCGCGAGGCCGTGGTCACTCCACTCAGCCCGGACCTCCATGACTACCCGTACCTCTACATGACGGGTCACGGGAATGTACGCTTCAGCGAGGACGAGCTGTCCGCGTTGCGGCGGTTCCTGACCGCCGGCGGGTTCCTGCATGCCGACGACAACTACGGCATGGACGCATCGTTTCGACGCGAGGTTCGACGCCTCTTCCCTAACCGAGAGCTGGTGCCCGTTCCACTCGATCATCCGATCTACCGCATCGTGCACGCGCTGCCCGACGGCTTGCCGAAGGTGCACGAGCACGATGGGCTGCCCGCCGAGGGGCTGGGCCTCTTCCACGACGGCCGGCTCGTCATCTTTTACAGCTACCAGTCCGACCTGGGCGATGGTTGGGAGAACCCGGAGGTGCACGGGGATCCAACGGAGACCCGCGAGCAGGCTCTGAAGATGGGAATCAATCTGTTCGCCTACGCCGTGGCCCAACGCAAACCGTTATGAGCCAGCGCTCGCGCCTTCCAGAGGCCAGGGTTCGTGCGCTCTGGCGCCGGGTCGCCTTGCAGCTCGCCGTAGCCGCAGCCGCGGGCACGCTGACGGCGCTGGGCGCGTTGCTGCTGGTGAGCTGGGCCGCCGGCCGGAGCCCGCTGTGGGCTCGGCCCTCGGCGGCGCCACTCGCTCTCTGGGTGCTGACCACGGCGGCTGTCGCCCTCTGGATCTGGCGCCTGGCGGCCCGGGCACGCCGCTGGGACCAGCGGTCAGCGGCGGCGGAGATCGAGCGCAGAGTCGGTCTGTCGCGCGGCTCGCTGCAGGGCGCGGTGGAGCCGGGGTTGGAACGGCCCGGGACATCCCGGTCGCTTGCGGAGTTCCACCGTGCGCGCCTGGCCATGCGACTGAAGGGCCTGCGGCTGGCCGACTTGGGCGGCGCGGTGGCTCGCCGGGCTCGTTCCTATGCCCTGGCCAGCCTGCTCCTCGGAGGGGTGCTGCTGACGGCGGGTGCCGTCGTCTGGATTGGCGCGCGGGAGTCGGCGGCCGAGGCGTGGGCCGCCGTCCTCCACCCGGTGCGGTACCTGAAGCCACCCCGGCTTCCCGCGCTTCGGCTGAGCGCGGAGGCGCAGCAGGTCCGGCGCAGCCGTGATCTGTCGGTCGGGATAGAGGCGCCGGGGCGTGACTCCGTCCAGCTGGTCTGGCGGCCGCAGGGTGAGGTGCCCGGCCGTCGCTGGCATCGGGTGACTGACGGGCGGACACGCGCCGTCGTCCCCCGGGTGGAGGCGGTCACCTGGTTCTGGGCCACGGCGCCGGACGGTGCGGTGAGCGATACGCTCCGCGTAGAGCCCATCGATCCTCTCCTCTTGATCGACGTACGAGTCGAGCTCGACTATCCGCCCCACACGGGGCGGGAGCGCGAGCGGGTCTCGGCGCCGTTGCCGGTCCTCGCGGTGCCCGAGGGGACGTCGGCCAGCGTGACCGGGGTGACGACGCGGTCGCTGGAGCGGGTCGCGCTCCGCTCCGCCAGCGGCGCAGCAATTCCGTTCCAGATCATTGGCGATCGTGGCTTCCGTAGCTCCTTCGTCGTGCAGCCTGGTTCCTGGGGCTGGGACATCGTGGGCTCCGGCGGCGATGCCCTGGAGGGTGAGCCCGACTCGCTCCGTTTCACCACCGTCCCCGATAGCGCGCCGCTGGTCAGGATCGTGCATCCGGGCGTCGATACGGTGCTGAGCGTCACGATGACACAGCCGCTGGTCGTCAACGCCCGGGACGACTACGGCCTCTCACGCCTCGAGCTGGTGAGCTGGCGCGTCTCGGCCTGGGGCGAGCGCTGGCCGGAAGCCGTCGAGGCGCTGCTGCTCATCGCTGACGAGCCACGAGCCAGCCCCTCGGCGCTCATCGATGCGCGTGGACGCGGGTTCCTGCCGGGCGACACGCTTCGCTACTTCGTCCAAGCCTACGACAACGCGCCGGCGCCGCAGGTGGGTAGGAGCCGAGAGTACGTTCTGCGGCTGCCCACCCTCGATGAGGTGCGCGAGCGGACCATTGCCGAAGCCCAGGAGCTCGTTGAGAGCGCCGAGCAGCTGACACAGCGCGCCCGGGAGCATCAGGAGTCGCTGCAGGCGCTGCGGCGCTCCAGCGAAGTGAGCACTCCACCCGGCGCCCGGCCGCCGGCCGCCGGCGGCACGCGTGGCGTCGAGTTCCGGGACACGGAGGCCGCCCGTCGTGCGCTGGAGGAGGCCAACCGGCTGGCGGAACAGGCGCGGGAGATCCAGGAGTCGCTTCGGGAGCTGCGCGAGAGCATCGAACGCGCTGGCCTGAACGATCCGAGCGTACTCGAGCGGCTGCGCGAGATCCAGTCGCTCTACGAGAGCATCCTCACGCCCGAGCTGGAGGAGCAGATCGCGGCGTTGCGCGACGCGCTCGTCGAGCTCGAGCCCGGGCGTATTCGCGACGCGATTCGCCAACTGGCGGAGGGAAGTATCGACTTCCGGGAACGCGTGGAGCGGAGCCTCGAGTTGCTCCGGCGTGCAGCTCTTGAGCAGGAGTTCCGCACGCTGGAAACCCAGGCCGAGGAACTCGGCGAGGCGCACGAGCAGCTCTCGCAGGCTTTGTCACAGGCCGGCGCGGAGGCGGACGACACGCTCGCGGCACGGCCTGGGCGTCGCGCCAGCGATCTGTCGCGGCGAGCGGAAGCACTGTCACGGCGTATCGGCGAGTTCGCGGAGGAGCTGAGCGGCGCGGGCGAAGCGGAGGCTGCCGAGCGGGCGACCGAAGCCGAGGACGCAGCGGTTGGGGCCGCTCGCTCGGACGAGGGTGTCGCAGGGGCGCTTCCCGGAAGCCCGCGGCAGGCCATGCGGTACTCGCGACAGGCGCTCTCGCAGATGCGGCAGGCGGCCTCGGCGCTCCGGCAGGGTCGCCAGCAGATGCAGGCAGCGTGGCGCCAGGACGTGGTGGAGGCGCTGGAGCGTGCGCAGACGGAGGCGCTGGAGCTGGCGCGACGGCAGCGGGGCCTGAACGAGCATCTGGGGTCTTCAGATCCCAACGAGCAGGCAGCGCAGCGCTCCGAGCAGGTCGCCCTGCGCCGCGGGGTCGAGCGGATCCAGGAGCAGCTGGCGAGTTCGGCCAGATACTCGCTTCTCCTCGACCCATCGCTGATCCAGGCGGCCTCGGAGGCTGGCGCCGCGATGGACCGGTTGCTCGGCCAGATGTCTGAGGGCGCCGGTCGTGGCGGCATCAGGCCGCAGTTCGGGGAGCGGGCGAGTGAGGCGCTGGGCGAGCTCGCCTATCGCCTGATGCAGGCGGGCCAGGCGGCGGCCAACGCCAGTTCGGGGACCGGGCTGCAGGAGGCCTTGCAGCGACTGGCCGAGCTGGCGGCGCAGCAGGGTCAGCTGAACGCCGAGGCCGGCGGTATCATCCCGGGCGCGCTGGGCGATGCGCTGCTCCAGGAGTTGCAGCGTCTGGCCGCGCTACAGCGGGCGATCGCCGAGGAGCTGAAGGGCGTGAGCCAGGAGCTGGGACCGCGGGGCCAGGTGCTGGGCCAGCTCGAGGCGTTGGGCAAGGAGGCCGAGGAGCTGGCGAGCCAGCTCGAGCGTGGGCGTCTGCACCCGGATATCATCGAGCGTCAGAATCGGCTCTATCACCGGCTGCTGGACGCGGGCCGCAGCCTCGAGCAGGACGAGTTCGAGCGGGAACGGCGGGCGGAGCGGCCGGTCGGCAGCGAGATCCTCAGGCCCGGCCAGCTGCCGGACGAGCTGCTGCGCGGACCGCGATATCCCCACCCGGCGCCGGCGATGTTGCGGCGCTACCCGCCGGCCATTCGTCGCCTGATCCTCGAGTACTTCGATCGCCTGAACGGCCAGGAGCGTACGGATGGCTCCTAGACTCGGCTTTGTCGTCGTCGCGTCGTTGCTCAGCGCGGCGACCGCCGCGGCCCAGCAGGACGCGCAGCAGCTCCTGCGGCGCGAGCTGCGCCGGGCCGAGGTGCTGGAACGGGCGGGCAGGCTGTCGCAGGCCCTCGACGTGCTGGACAGCTTACTGCAGGCATCGCCTGCGGAACCCGGGGCGATTCTGACCGTCGAACGCATCTATCGACAGCAAGGGCAACTGGAGCGGCTGCTGCCGCTGCTGGAGCGGGCGGTCCATCTCGATCCCGGATCGGCGCTGCTGCGGCAGGTACAACTCAGGGTGCTCGCCGATCTCGATCGAGGCGATGAGCTGGCCGCGGCAGGAGAGGACTGGGTGCGTTCGGCGCCACGAACGCGGGTCGCCTACCGGGAGTACGCCGCGGCGCTTCGGGGTACGGGACGGGCCGAGGAGGCCGAGACGGTGCTCAAGCGAGGGCGCGAGCAACTCGATCGACCCGCTGCCTTCGCCCCTGAGCTCGCCAGCCTCTATCTGGAGCAGCGTCGCTGGGACGCCGCCGACGACGAGTGGCTCATGCTCCTCCGCGAGTCGCCGGGGCTGGCGTGGGACCTGATCAGCCACGAGCTGCGGACGCTCGGCCCGAACGCCGAGAACGCCGCCCGGGCCACGCTGGAGCTGCTGGCAGACGATCTCTCCATCGAGGGCCAACAGCTGGCCGCCATCGCCGCGCTCTACGCCGGCAGGCCCGAGGAGGCGCGGGATAGGGCGGAGGCCTTGCTCGACAAGCTGAGCGAGCGCGAACGCCGCGCTCTCCTGGCTGGCTTCTCCAGGCTGGCCGCCGACCGTGTGCAGCCGGCGCTCGTCGCCTGGGCCTACCGCCACCTGCTGCGCTACGCTGCCGAGGATGTGGCGTACTGGGATCTGGCCCGGGAGATCGTGCGGCACGATCTCAGCGCGGGAGACACGGCGGCCGCGCTGGCGTTGCTCGATGACTTCCTGGAGGGGGCGGAACCCGGGAGCGCCGGCCACCGCTGGGCCAGCGCCATGCAGGTCCGGCTGTACGCGGCTCAGGCGGAAGCCGAACGCGCTGAGCATGCCCTCCAGCGCCACGCAGGTCTCTATTCGGGTGCCGAGCTGCCCGAGCTCGCCTTGGCGGTGGCGGAAGCGGATCTGGGGCGCAACCGATTGCGTGAAACCAGGAACGTGTTGGAGCTCGTGCCGGAAGGTGCGATCGATGCCTCGCTGGCCGCGCGCCTGTCCGCCACGCGCGCCTACCTGGCGCTCTACGCGGGCAGCTACGACGAGGCGCGCTCGCAGCTCGAGATCGCTGCTGCGGGGCTGAGCGGTGAGCCGCGTAGCGAGGCGCTCCGGCTGCTGGCGTTCCTGCGGGACGGGGCCGAGCGCGAGCTGCAGGCAGTCGCGGCCGCGCACCGCCTGGTCCTGCGAGGCCGGCCGCTGGAGGCCTACCGACGGCTGGCGGACGGGCTCGCTCGAGCGACGCCGTCCGGCGCGCGACCCGCGCTGCTTCTCTGGGCGGGCGAGCTGGCGATCGCGGGTGGCTCGCTTGAGGGTGGGGAGGAGATGCTGCGCCGCGTCCCCGAGCTCTACCCGGGCTCGGGCGAAGCGCCGGTCGCGCTGCTGTTGCTGGCGGAAGCGCTCGCCGCCAGCGCCCGGCCGGCCGAAGCCGTGGCTCTTCTGGAGGAGCTGATCCTGGGTTACCCGGAGAGCGCTATGGCGCCCATCGGGCGACGGAGGCTGGCGGAGCTCAGGGAGGAGGTGCCCGGATCGTGAGCTGGCGGTCCGCGCTCGCGCTGCTGCTGCTACTGGTCACCGCCGGCGTGGCGCGCGGCCAGCATCTGCTGGCGCCGATGGACGACTCCCAGTCGAACCATCTGCGCGCCTACGGGTTGGCGTATTGGGTTCTGCAGCGCGGCGAGCCGGTGGAGTGGCTGCTCAACTATCGTGCGGGTTCGTTTCTGCTGCCTGACGCGCCGGCGGTGCGTCGCGAGGCAGCACTGCGCGGTGTCACGCTCGAACCGCAGAACGCGTCCGCGCTGGCGGCGGTGCGCGCCGAGGTTGAGGCCTCGAACATGGAGGTGGTGGTTCTGGAGAAGGCACCGCGCATCGCTGTCTACACGATCCCTGGCGCGCGTGCCTGGGACGATGCGGTGACCCTGGCGCTCACGTATGCAGGCATCGAGTACGATCGGCTCTGGGATCCGGAGGTGCTGGCCGGCGCGTTGTCGAGCTACGATTGGCTGCACCTGCACCACGAGGACTTTACCGGTCAGTTCTCAAAGTTCTACCTCACCTACGCTGGCACGGCCTGGCTGCAGGAAGCCGTCGCGCGGGATCGGCGGGCCGCGGCATCGCTCGGCTTCCCCGATGTTCCCAGCCTGAAGAAGGCTGTGGCGGAGAGGATCCGCGAGTACGTCGAGGAGGGCGGCTTCCTGTTCGCGATGTGTGCGGCGACCGAGACGGTCGACCTCGCGTTGGCGGCGGCGGGTGTGGACATCGCGGCGGCCTACGCAGATGGCGACGGCGTCGACCTGGAGGCGGGAGCGCGCTTGAATTGGGATCGCAGCTTCGCGTTCGAGGGCGCCGAGCTGGTCGTTGATCCGTCGATGTCAGCGTTCAGCGACATCGACGGGCACTTGGTGAACACGCCGTTGCGGCAGCAGCTGGGCACGTTCGGGCTGTTCGACTTCAGCGCCAAGATCGATCCGGTGCCCAGCATGCTCACCCAGAATCACGCGCGCGTGATCCGCGATTTCTACGGTCTCACAACGAGCTATCGCCGGGTGCGGCTGAAGCCCGCAGTGACCGTGCTGGCCGAGGAGCCGGGTGTGCCCTGGGTGAAGTACATCCACGGCAACCACGGCCAGGGCACCTGGACCTTCCTGGGCGGCCACGATCCGGAGGATCCACAGCACGTGGTCGGCGATCTGCCGACCGACCTGGATCTCTACCCGCATTCGCCGGGCTACCGTCTGATCCTCAACAACGTGTTGTTTCCGGCCGCCAAGAAGAAGCATCTCAAGACCTGACTGGCCCCGCATCGGCCGCTGCAATAGCTTACAGTTTCCCGTAGTAGCGACGGGCTGCTCGTGCTGGAGTGAGGATCCAGGCCGCCGGGTAAGGCCCCGCCATCGCTGATGGGGTCACACGAACTGAGAGTGAAGCCGATGCCGAAGTTCTCGGAGCGATTCATTAGCCTGCCGCCCTACGCGCTGGCCGACGTCCCCAAGATCAAGGCGAAGCTGATCGAGCAGGGCGTAGATGTCATCGATCTGGGTGCGGGGGACGCCGATCAGATGCCGCCGCCCCAAGCGATCGAGGCGATTCAGAAAGCGGTGACGGAAGAACGTTTCAGCCGCTACCCCTTCCAGCGGGGGTTACCGGAGTTTCGCATCAAGGTCTCCGAGTGGATGAAGCGTCGCTTCGGGGTCGAGTTCGACCCGTTCGAGGAGTTGCTCCCCCTCATCGGCACCAAGGAGGGCGTCGCGCATCTACCGCTCTGCTTCCTCGACCCGGGCGACGGCGCGATCGTGCCGAATCCCGGGTACTACCCCTATTTCGGCGGTACCCATATGCTGGGCGCCGACGTCATCGAGGTGCCGCTGCGCCGTGAGACCGGCTTTCTGCTCGACTGGTCGCAGGTGCCGAAGAAGAAGCTGAGCCGGGCGAAGCTGCTGTATCTCAACTACCCGAACAACCCGACGGGGGCGGTGGCGTCGGAGGGGTATTTCCAGGAGGCGCTCGAGTTTTGCCGGCAGCACGACCTGCTGCTCATTCACGACAACGCCTACTCCGAGATCGCCTACGACGGTTATCGGCCGCCGAGCATCCTACAGTTTGAGGGAGCCCGCGAGGTCGCGGTCGAGTTCCAGTCGCTCTCGAAGACCTATAACATGACCGGCTGGCGGATCGGCTGGGTGGCCGGGCACAAGGATGTCATTGCGGCGCTGACAAAGGTCAAGGTCTACTATGACACCGGGGTCTTCCTGGCCTGCCAGGCCGCCGGGGTCGCCGCCTTGGACACCTGGTCGGAGTTCGCGCCGAAGAACGCGGCGATTTTCCAGGAGCGCCGCGACGCCGCCGTGGACGCCTTCCGCGAGGCCGGCTTCGAGGTCGAGAAGCCGCGGGCGACGCTCTACCTCTGGATCCCCATCCCCAGCGGTGAGCCGTCCATCGACTTCGCGCGCAGGATCCTCAGGGAGGCCGGCGTTGTTCTGTTCCCGGGCGTCGGCATGGGCACGGGCGGCGAAGGCTACTTCCGGGTGGCGCTCACGGTGCCGGCCGAGCGCCTGAGGGAGGCGGCGCAGCGGGTGGCGAAAGTGCTGTAGTCGGAACAGGATGGCGCGATTGGAGTATCAGCTAAGGTGATCCTCTCCACACTTCTCGGGCCGCCCGGCGCGCCACCGGAGGAGAAATCTGCGAGCGCCCCCGAGCTCCGGCGACGCGTGCTGCACGTGACGCGCCAGCGGGCTCGCCGCTACAATCGCGCCATCTCCATCGGCATCATCGCCTCGGTGCTGCTCCACGTGCTGTTCATCCGGCTGTCGCCGCTGGTTGTCAGATACCTGGAGCCTGAGGTCGGGTTGTTCCCGACGCGGCGGCCCGTCCGCGTGCCGGCGCGGGGGATGCGGGCGCTGGAAATACGCGTCACGGACACCGCGCCCGCCGAGCTGGCGCCGGAGCCGGAACCGGAGCCGGTGGAGCCCGAGCCCGGTGAGGTGGTGGAGGAAGTCGGGCCACCGCTGACGGCGGCGCAGCGCCTGCGGCCCCGGGTCGGGGACTGGCGGTTGTGGGTCGTGCCCGCAGTGCGCCGGCCCACGGACCTCACGGCGGAGGAGCGTGCGGCGCAGATACGCGCGCGGCTCTACGCCGAGCTGGAGGTTTACGACGACAGCCTGGCCGCTGAGCTGGCGCGAGAGCTCGACCGGCTGGACTGGACCGTCGGGGAAGAAGGCAACAGGTGGGGGGTATCACCGGGGCAGCTGCACCTGGGTCCCATCACCTTGCCGCTGCCCCTGGTCTTTGGGCCGCACCCCGCGACGCAGCGCGAGCTGGCCGATCAGGCCACCGAGTGGGACGCGATCCGTCGCCAGGCGGGCCAGGCCGCTATCGACGAGACCTTCGAAGAGCGGGTCCGGGCGATCCGCGAGCGCAGGGAGCAGGAGCGGGCGGAGCAGGAGGCCCAGCGGGACACCACCGGGGGCGGCGGCTGAGCGGCGGTCGGCCCTGGGTAGCGATTGCCACACCGTCCTTTCAAGATAAGTTTCTGAATCTTGTCGATCGCAGGTCGGGCACACGCCCGGGCGGCCCCCGGCTGTCCGGGGCTCGGCGTATCGTAATCGGGGCGAGGGAACCGGCGTTGCTGGATGGGTAACGGGAAAGCCAAGGCCAGGGAGCTGGCTTCACGCTTCGATCCGCGCTCCTTCGAGGCAGCGACGTATAAGCGCTGGACGGAGAGGGGCTATTTCTCCGCGGATTCGCACAGCGACCGGGTGACGTACGTCATCGTCATGCCGCCACCGAACGTGACCGCCGAGCTTCACATGGGTCACGGCCTCAATAACACGATCCAGGACGTGCTGATCCGCTGGCGGCGCATGCAGGGCAGGGAGGCGCTCTGGGTTCCCGGCACGGACCACGCCGGCATCGCCACGCAGAACGTGGTCGAGCGGCAGCTGGCGGCGGAGGGCAAGACCCGCTGGGACCTCGGTCGCGTGGCGTTCGTCGAGCGCGTCTGGAAATGGGTGAACGAGACCGGTGGCACGATCCTCGACCAGCTCAAGGCGATCGGCAGCTCCGCCGACTGGTCACGCACCTGCTTCACCCTGGATCCCGGGCCTAGCAAGGCGGTGCGCGAGGTGTTCGTCAGCCTCTACGAGAAGGGGCTCGTCTATCGCGGCAACTACATCGTTAACTGGTGCCCGCGCTGCGCGACGGCCCTCGCCAACGAGGAGGTCGAGCACAAGGAGACCGAAGGCGCGCTGTACTACCAGCGCTACCCCATCGTCGGGGACGAGGGAGCGTTCGTGGTGGTCGCCACCACGCGTCCCGAGACCATGCTGGGTGATACCGCCGTCGCCGTCCACCCGCAGGATCACCGCCACCAGGGCTTGATCGGGAGGAACGTCCTGCTCCCGCTGGCCGAGCGCGAGATCCCGGTGATCGCCGACGAGTTCGTCGATCCCGAGTTCGGCACCGGGATCGTCAAGGTCACACCCGCGCACGATCCTAACGACTTCGAGATCGGTCAGCGCCACGGCCTGCCACAGGTTGACATCTTCAACCCGGACGCGACGCTGAGCGACGCGGTGCCGGAGCAGTTCCGCGGTATGGATCGCTTCGCCGCCCGCGAGGCCGTCGTGGATGCCCTCAAGCAGCGGGGGCTGCTCGAAAAAGTCGAGCGCCATCTACACTCGGTCGGGCACTGCTACCGCTGCGGCGCGGCCGTCGAGCCGCGGGTGTCGGAGCAGTGGTTCGTGCGCATGAAGCCGCTGGCCGAGCCAGCGCTCGAGGCGTATCGCAAAGGCGAAGTCCGCTTCACCCCGGAGCACTGGGGCGGCGTCTACGAGCACTGGCTGGAGAACGTCCGCGACTGGTGCATCTCACGCCAGCTCTGGTGGGGCCACCGGATCCCCGTCTGGTACTGCCGGTCGTGCAGCGCCATGCACGTGCTGCGCGAAGACCCCGAGGGTTGCGGCGAGTGCGGGAGTGAGGACATCGAGCAGGATCCCGATGTCCTCGATACCTGGTTCTCGTCCTGGCTCTGGCCGTTCAACACGCTGGGTTGGCCCGACGAGACCGAGGACCTGAAGGCATTCTATCCCGGGCACACTCTGACCACGGCGCCGGAGATCCTCTTCTTCTGGGTCGCCCGCATGATCATGGCTGGGCTCGAGTTCATGGGCGGCGTGCCGTTCAAGGATGTCTATCTGCACGGCACCGTGCGCGATCATCTGGGCCGCCGCATGTCGAAGTCGCTGGGCAACGGGATCGATCCGCTCGAGGTCGTCCGCATCTTCGGGGCCGACGCGCTGCGCTTCACGCTGATGAATGGAGTCGGCATCGGCGCCGACCTGCAGCTCAACTACGAGGACCTGGAGGAGTCGTTCCACGTCGGCCGCAACTTCGGCAACAAGATCTGGAACGCGGCGCGCCTCGTCCTGCCGCATCTGGAAGGCGCGGAGGTGTCGGGACTGCCGCCACGCGAGAAGCTCGAGCTGTCGGATCGCTGGATCCTCTCGCGGGTGACTCGCGCGGCGCGCGAGGTGACCGACAGCCTGGAGCGCTTCCGGCTGCACGAGGCGGCCGCCGGCGTGTACCGCTTCTTCTGGAGCGAGCTCTGCGACTGGTATCTCGAGCTGGTGAAGCCGAGGCTGTACGACGAGGCGAACCGCGAGGCGCGGGACGTGGCGCGCGCTGTGCTGCATGAGGTGCTCGACGTCAGCCTGCGGCTGCTGCACCCGCTCATGCCGTTCATCAGCGAGGAGCTCTGGCTGCGGCTGCCGCGGCGTGAGGCGGACAGCCTGATGCTCGCCGCGTGGCCGGAGCCGGCGCCGGACCGCGAGGACCCCGAGGCCGAGGCCCAGATGGCGATCCTCCAGGAGATGCTCAGCGCGGTGCGCAACATCCGCAGTGCGTACGGCGTGGCGCACGGTCAGGAGATCGAGGTCCAGGTGCGGTCCGCGGATGTCGCGCTGCGGCGCGCGATCGAGGCCGAGGGCGAGCCGGCGCGCAAGCTGGGCCGCATCGCGCGCCTGTCCTTCGACGGCGAGGCGCGCGGGGCACGGACCGGTGCCACGGCGGTCCTCACGTCGGGCGCCGAGGTCTTCGTACCGCTGGAAGGGTTGATCGATGTCGAGCGCGAGTGCGAGCGCCTCGACAAGCAGATCAAGGAGCTCGAGGGGCTGGTGGAGCGCGCGGAGCGGCGCCTGGCCAGCGAGGACTTCGTCCGCAAGGCCCCGGAGCACGTCGTCGAGCAAGCGCGCACGAAGCTGCAGGGGCTGCGCGAACAGCTCGGCACGCTCTCGGAGAAGCGCAGGGCGCTGGAGGTCGACTAGGCCGTGGTCACGATCCCGCGAACCGGCGCGGCAACAGCCAGCCTGCTCGCGGGAGGGCTCAGCCTGACCCTGCTGGCGCTCGCCGGCCTCGACGGTTGCGCCAACGTCGCACCACCGCCCGGCGGCCCGCCTGATACCATCCCGCCGCTGCTGATTGACGTGGAGCCCGACAGCTACTCGGTGGTCTCCGGGTTCAAGGATGAGGTCCGCTTCGAGTTCGACGAGTCGATCTCGGAGCGCAACGTCCCGCTCGCGGTGACGCTCTACCCGTTCGAGGCGCGGCCGCGCGTCGGGAAGGGCAAGCGCGATGTGAAGGTCCGGCCGCGCGCCGGCTGGGTCGCTGACCGCATCTATCACATGCGCATCGAGCCCGTTATCCAGGACCTGTTCAACAACCGGATCGACGGGCCCATCCACTACGTGTTCTCCACCGGCGCGCCGATCCCGGATAACCGTGTCGAGGGCACGGTCTTCGATCGGATCACTGGGCGACCGCTGGTCCTCGGCCGGCTGGACATGGTGCAGCTGCCCGACACGCTACGCTACGGGATCGTCGCCGATTCGCAGGGCGTGTTCGGGCTGGGCGCCTTGCCGGTCGGCGACTACTTCGCCATCGGCTACGAGGACGTCAACAACAACAATCGCGCCGACGATTTCGACCGCTCGGACACGATCTCGGTGAGCCTCGGCGCCGCCGACACGTTGTTGCTCGAGTTTCGCGTCTTCCGTCACGACACGCTGGGCCCGCAGCTGTTCGAGTTGCGGTCGATCGACTCGCTGACGGTCGAGCTGGGGTTCGACGGGTATCTCGATCCGGAGGCGTCGTTGAGCACCGCGAACATCGAGATGTTCGCCGTCGCGGATAGCGCACCCATCGCGCTCGACACCGTACTCCACGCCTGGCAGTACACCGCCTGGCGTGACTCCGTCGCCCGGGCCCGGCAGGCGGCGGCGGACACGTTGGAGTCGGAGACGCCCGTGGATCCCGACACGCTGGGGGAGGCTGCCGCCCGCGATACGTCGGCCGTGCAGGCGCCGGTTCCCGAGCGGGCACCCGGTGCCGAGCAAGAACCTGGTCCCGAACAGGAAGAGGAGGCTCCGGCGATCCTGCCGGATCGCCGCATCTACGTGATCGCGGCCGCGCCGATACCGCCCGACACCATCGTGGTTCGGGCCCAGGGCATCCTGAACCTCAGCGGCCTCGAAGGCGGTGGCGAGCGGACGTATGAGCAGCCGGCGCGTGAGCCGGAACCCGAGGAGCCCGAGCCGCCGCCGGAGCCTCCACCGCAGCCGCCGGGCTAGGCAGCACACGAGCGATGGAAGACTCGCGGCGACGGATACCGAGCCTCGATTCACTACTCCAGTCAGCGCCTCTTGCGGGGCTGCTGGAGACGTACCCCCGCGCGTTGGTCGTGGACGCGCTGCGCCGTACGCTCGATCGCCTGCGCGCCGAGCTGGGCGCCGGCGGGCGTAGCGCGGTGCCTGGACCCGCAGAGATCGCGGAGGTGACCAGTCAGGAGCTACGGGCGGGGGAGCGGCGCTCGTTGCGACGCGTGATCAACGCTACGGGCGTGCCGCTGCACACGAACCTGGGACGCGCGCCGCTCTCTGCTGCCGCCCGTGCGGCGCTGGACGAGGTCGTCAGAGGCTACAGCAACCTGGAGTACGATCTCGCTCGCGGGGCGCGCGGCTCACGGCACGACCACTGTGCCGCGCTCTTACGCGAGCTGACCGGCGCGGGCGGTGCGCTGGTGGTGAACAACAACGCGGCGGCCGTGCTTCTGGCGCTGAACGAGCTTGCCGAGGGGCGCGAGGTGATCGTGTCGCGCGGCGAGCTGGTGGAGATAGGCGGCTCGTTCCGTGTGCCCGAGATCGTCGCTAAGAGCGGCGCGCGGATCGTCGAGGTCGGCACGACGAACCGCACGCACCCGCGCGACTACGAGCGCGCGATCAGTCCCGCGACCGGCGCGCTGCTCAAGGTGCACCGCTCCAACTTCACCGTGTCCGGTTTCGTGAGCGAGGTGCCGATCGAGGAGTTGGCCGAGATCGCGCACCGGCTCGAGCTGCCGGTGGTGCACGACCTCGGCTCCGGCTTGCTGCCGGACGCGCGTGAGGCGCTCGGTCTGCCCTGGGAACCCAACGTCCACCATTCGCTCGCCGCGGGCGCCGATCTCGTGACCTTCAGCGGCGACAAGCTGCTGGGCGGCCCGCAGGCGGGTGTCATCCTTGGGCGCGCCGAGCTGGTGGATCGGCTGCGGCGCAACCCGCTGACCCGCGCGGTACGGGTCGGCAAGCTCACCCTGGCGGCGCTGGAGGCGACGCTGCAGCTCTGGCGCGATGAGGCGACGGCCCTGGCCAGCGTCCCGGCGATGGCGATGATCGGCGCGGACCCCGGTACGCTGCGCGAGCGGGCCGAGCGGCTGGCGGCGCGCTTGCGGGAGCGCAGTCCGGGCGCGGAGATCGACGTGGTCAGGGTGGTGGCCGAGGTAGGCGGCGGCTCCTACCCGGGCGTCGAGCTCGAGTCCTGGATCCTGCGGATCCGCGTCCCCGGTCGCTCCGAGGGTGAGCTCGAGGCGGCCTGCCGGGCGGCGGAGCCGCCGGTGATCGGCCGTGTCAAGGAAGGAACGCTCTGCCTGGATCCACGCACGCTGTTGGCGGACGAGGACGAGGCGTTCATCGAGACGGTATCGGAGGCGCTGAGAACGGGTGAATAGAGAGGCGGACGGTCGACGGGCGGTCTTCATCGATCGTGACGGCACCTTGATCGAGGAGCGGGGCGACCTCGGGGATCCGGGTGGGGTCGAGCTGCTGCCCGGCGCCGCGCATGCCGTGCGGCGCCTGCAGGACGCCGGGCTGCTGACCGTCTTGGTGACGAACCAGTCCGGCATCGCGAAGGGCTTGTTCTCCTTTGAGGATTTCGAGGCCGTGCAGCAGCGGCTGATCGAGCTGCTCGCCGTGGAGGGGGTCCGTCTGCATAGGGTGTACATGTGTCCCCATCATCCCGATGTGAGCGGACCCCGCGACTGTCGAAAGCCTGGCCCTGGGATGTACCGCCGGGCCGCGGCAGAGCTGTCGGTCGATCTGGCCCGATCCTTCTACGTCGGAGATCGCTGGCGCGATGTGGCGGTGACCGAGGAGGTGGGCGGCAGGTTCTTCCTGGTGCGGACCGGTGCCGCGGGGCAGGGCGCGCCGCCTGAGAGCGATCACGTCGCGGACCTGGCCGATGCCGTCGATCGCATACTCGCTATCCTCGAGGAAGAGGAGGTCGGAAGTGTCTGAGACCAAAGCGGTGGCCGTCTTCGCTTCCGGTGGCGGGACGAACTTGCAGTCCCTCCTCGATACCTTCGGGGCGGACGGCAGTCCCGATCCGTCGGCTCGCATCGCGCTGGTGCTGACTGACCGGCCGGGGATCCGCGCCCTGGAGCGTGCGGAGAAGGCGGGCGCGCCCACGGCGACGATACCGCCGAAGGAGTACGAGTCGAGCGATGCCTTTGCCGCGGCGTTGCTCGAAGTGCTGAGCGAGCATCGCATCGACCTCATCGCCCTCGCCGGCTACCTGAAGCTCATACCGGCGAAGGTGGTCGAGGCGTATCGCGGTCGGATCGTCAACATCCACCCGGCCCCGCTGCCGGCGTTTGGCGGTCCCGGCATGTACGGGCACCACGTGCACGAGGCTGTGCTCAAGTGCAGTGCGGCGGTGTCCGGCCCGACCATCCACTTCGTGGACGAGCGCTACGACACTGGCCCCATCATCGGACAGTGGCCGGTCCCGGTTCACCCAGATGACACGCCGGACACCCTGGCAGCCCGGGTACTAAGATACGAGCACAAGCTCTACCCGGCCGTGCTCCGCGCGCTTGCCCGCGGCGAGGTCGAGCTGCTGCCCGACGGCAAAGTCCGCCGCGGCGTCTTCGCTGCCGGGGAACAGGGATTTCAGCTGGGCGATGAAGAGGCGGCGCTGGGCAGCGTCCAGCCTGCCTGGAAGGCTTGATCGAACTGCCGGGAAGCTCTAACCGACCGGCCTGGAACCTCTGACGGGAGGGAGGAGACCGTTGCCACGCGCCGTACTGAGTGTCTACGACAAGACCGGTATCGTCGAGTTCGCCCGCGGGTTGGCCGACCTCGGGTTCGAGATCGTCTCCACGGGCGGCACCGCGCGGACCCTGCGGGAGGCGGGGATCGAGGTCGCCGCGGTCAGCGAGGTGACCGGGTTCCCCGAGATCATGGACGGCCGGGTGAAGACGCTGCACCCGGTCATCGCCGGCGGCATCCTGGCGCGCCGTGACAACCTGGGCGACATGCAGGAGCTCAAGAAGCAGAAGATCGAGCCCATAGATGTGGTGGCCGTCAACCTCTATCCGTTCGAGCAGACCATCGCCAAGCCCGGCGTCACGTTCGCCGACGCGCTCGAGCAGATCGATATCGGCGGGCCCACCATGCTGCGCGAAGCGGCGAAGAACCATCCTCATGTGCTGGTCGTCTGCGACCCGGTGGACTACACGGAGGTGCTGCACCGGCTGAAGACCGGCCACAAGGATCTGGAATGGCGGCGCCGGCTAGCCACCAAGGTGTTCCGCCACACCAGCGGCTACGACGCGGCGATCGCTCACTACCTCGCCGGCGATGCCCTCGAGTTCCCCAGTGAGTTCTCGGTCCCGCTGCGCAAGCTCCAGGACCTGCGCTACGGCGAGAACCCGGACCAGCAGGCGGCGTTCTATCGCGTGGCCGACACGCCGCAGCGGCGCGGGATCGCCGCGCTCGTCCAGCATCACGGCAAGGAGCTCTCCTACAACAACATCCTCGACCTGGACGGCGCGCTCATGTCGCTGGCGCCATTCGCGCGCTCTGACCGGCCGGCCTGCGCGATCATCAAGCACACCACGCCGTGCGGGATCGCCGTCAGCGACACGGTGGCGGAGGCGTATCGCCGCGCGCTCTCCACCGATCCCACCAGCGCCTTCGGATCGGTCATCGCCTTCACGCACGAGCTGGACGGCGCGGCAGCGGAATCGCTGGCCGAGCTGTTCGTCGAGTGCGTGGTCGCGCCCGGCTACGACGACGCAGTGATGCAGGTGCTCACCCGCAAGAAGAACCTGCGCATCCTGAGCTTCCCGGAGGCCGCATCCGGCTATCTCACCACGCGCGGCCATCTGGGCGCCGCTCTCGAGCTGCGCGGTGTGCCGGGCGGCGCGCTGTTGCAGACGCGCTCCGACCCGCCCTGGCCCGGCGAAGACGAGGGCTGAGCGATGAGCAGCTACGCGACCTGCGCTTCGCCTGGGCGGCGGTCTGGGGCGTGAAGTCGAACGCGATCCTGCTGGCCCGTAACGAGATGGCGATCGGCATCGGCGCCGGCCAGATGAGCCGGGTCGATGCCTCGAAGCTTGCCGGCTGGAAGGCGAAGGAGGCCGGGCACAAGCCGGAGGACGGCTGTGTGCTCGCCTCCGACGCGTTCTTCCCGTTCCGCGACGGCGTGGACGCGGCGGCCGAGGTCGGCGTCGCCGCGATCGTGCAGCCGGGCGGCTCGATCCGCGATGAGGAAGTCATCGCCGCCGCCGACGAACACGGCCTGGCGATGGTATTCACGGGCCGGCGACTCTTCCGCCACTAGCAGGCTGCTGAAAAAGGGACGCGGTCCTTGGTCGGCGCCGGGGCTCCCCCTCGCTTCACCGCTCGCGTGCGCCCGGGGAGGCCGTGGTACCGCCCTTGGCCGCTCGCGAG